>NZ_KV802372.1:0-315 GCF_001810665.1 Brevibacterium sp. HMSC063G07 | reverse complement strand
GCCACGGGCGCCGAGCCCGGCACCTACGACTTCAACTTCGTGGTGCAGCCGACAGCGCTGGCGTTCAGGTCGCCGAGGCAGACGCCCGTGCCGCGCACCAGCGGTCCGCAGACGGCCACGGTCGTCGGTCCCGAGGGCGAGGAGATCTGGACCGACCAGTACGGGCGGGTGAAGGTGCAGTTCCACTGGGACCGCTACGGCCAGCGCAACGAGAACAGCTCGCGCTTCGTGCGTGTGTCGCACATCTGGGCGGGCGAGAGGTTCGGGGGCGTGTTCACGCCGCGCATCGGGCAGGAGGTGATCGTCGACTTCATC
>NZ_KV802371.1:0-802 GCF_001810665.1 Brevibacterium sp. HMSC063G07 | reverse complement strand
CGGCATCGCGATCGGCGCCGGCACCGACGTCGCCATCGCCTCCGCCGGGGTCATCCTCGCCAGCTCCGATCCGCGCAGCGTTCTGTCGGTCGTCGAGCTGTCGAACGCCGCCTACCGCAAGATGAAGCAGAACCTGTGGTGGGCCGCCGGCTACAACCTCATCTCCGTGCCCCTGGCAGCGGGCGTCCTCGCACCGATCGGCTTCGTCATGCCGATGTGGGTCGGCGCGGTTCTCATGTCGCTGTCGACCGTCGTCGTAGCGCTCAATGCCCAGCTGCTGCGGCGCATCGACCTCTCCCCCGAATCAAGCACCCGCTCCGTCCTGGAGCGCTAGAGGCATAGGACACGGCTATGACGACGGACACGGCATCTGAGAACCACCAGCACGGCTACATCAGCGACAAGGGCCGCTACCTCGCCCGCATGAAGCGCATCGAGGGCCAGGCTCGCGGAATCGCGAAGATGATCGACGAGGAAAAGTACTGCATCGACATCCTCACGCAAATCAGCGCACTCACCCGGGCTCTGCAGGGCGTTGCCACCGGACTGCTCGACGACCACCTCGGGCACTGCGTGCTCAATGCCGCCAAACAGGGTGAGGACGAAGCGCTGGAGAAGCTGCAGGAGGCAAGCGAGGCCATCAGCCGGTTGGTCCGCTCCTGACCTGCCGCGGTGCGCGACAGCCGGCCGAGCCCGCAGCAGGCTCGGCCGCTCAGCGCAGCCGCTGGGGCTTCTGGCAGGCGGGACACCAGTGGGATGAGCGTCCTGCGACGGCGCTGCGCCGAACGGTCGCCCCGCAGCG
>NZ_KV802370.1:0-2548 GCF_001810665.1 Brevibacterium sp. HMSC063G07 | reverse complement strand
GGCGACGTCGGTGCCGGCGCCGATCGCGATGCCGACATCGGCCTGCGCCAGCGCCGGAGCATCGTTGACGCCGTCTCCGACCATGGCGACCTTCTTGCCCTCCTCCTGCAGGCGGGCGACCCGAGCCGACTTGTCTTCGGGGCGCACCCCGGCGAAGACTCGGTCGATGCCGAGCTCGCGGCCGACCTCGACGGCGACCGCTTCGGCGTCGCCGGTGATCATGACGACCTCGATGCCCAGCCTGTGCAGCGCGTCGACGGCATCGCGGGACTCCGGTCGAACCTCGTCGGCGAGCTTGAGCCCGCCGACCACCTGCCCGTCCCGGAGGACGTGGAGGATGATGGCGCCTTCGTCCCGCCAGTCCTCAGCGGTCTCGACCTCATCCTGGCCGGTCTCCTCGAGCAGCCGCGGTCCGCCCACGCGGACCTCGCGGCCGGCGACATCGGCGGTGACGCCGACAGCGGGCGATGAGCTGAAGCCGGTGCCGGCCTCAAAGGACAGTCCGCGCTCCTCGGCGGCTGCGACGATGGCCCGGGCAAGGGGATGCTCGCTGTCGGCTTCGGCGGAGGCTGCAAGGGAGAGCACTTCGTCGGCGTCGAGATCGCCGACAGGCTCGACGCGGGTGACGACCGGTTCGCCCTTGGTAAGCGTGCCGGTCTTGTCGAAGAGAACCGCATCGACCTGGCGCATGGACTCCATGGCCAGGCGGTCCTTGACGAGCACTCCGCCCCGAGCCGCGCGCTCGGTGGCGATCGAGACGACCAGCGGGATGGCCAGGCCCAGAGCGTGCGGGCAGGCGATGACGAGCACTGTGATGGTGCGGGTGACGGCGTCGTCCGGACCGCCGGCGATTGCCCAGACCACTGCCGTGATGAGAGCGGCCCCGAGGGCGAACCAGAACAGGAGGGCCGCGGCGCGGTCGGCGATCCGCTGGGCTCGCGACGAGGACCCCTGGGCTTCGGCGACGAGCCGGTTGATGCCGGCCAGGGCCGTATCGTCGCCGGTGGCGGTGATCTCCACGCGCAGGCCCGAGTCCGAGGCGACGGTGCCGGCGGTGACCGCATCGCCCTCGCCGCGGGAGACGGGACGCGATTCGCCCGTGATCATCGATTCGTCCATGTCGGCGCGGCCGTCGACGACGGTGCCGTCGGCGGGAACGCTGCCGCCCGGTCGGACGATGACGACGTCGCCGACCCTGAGCTCAGCCGGGTCGACGGTCACGACATCGTCGCCCTCGACGCGCTCGGCTTCATCGGGCAGGAGAGCGGCCAGGGAGTCCAGGGCGGACGTCGTCTGCGCCAGCGAGCGCATCTCGATCCAGTGTCCGAGCAGCATGATGACGATGAGCATCGCCAGCTCCCACCAGAACTCCAGCTCTCGGTCGACGAGGCCGAGGGTGGAGGCCCACGAGGCGAGGAACGCCACCGTGATGCCGAGGGCGATGAGCATCATCATCCCCGGGCTGCGGCTCTTTAGCTCGTCCCAGGCGCCGGTGAGGAACGGGATGCCGCCCCAGAAGTACATGACGGTGCCGAGCACCGCGGCGGCCCAGACGGCCCAGTCGGGCACCGAGTAGCCGATGAGCGCGGCGAACATCGGCGACAGGGCGACCACCGGGATCGCGATGACCAGGTTGATCCAGAACAGCCGGCGGAACTGGGCGACGTGATCGCCGTGCCCGCCGTGTCCGGTGTGGTCGCTGTGCCCGGTGTGGTGGCTGTGCTCGGCCTCGTGTGCGGAGCCGCCGTGGTGGTGTGCGCTGTGATCCGTCATCGCTCTCTGCTTCCCCTCAATCTGTCTGCTCTGCCCTCAGCGGTCTCAGGACTACGGCTTGATTTCGCTTTCGACAACCCACTTGTGGTTCTTCATCTTCGTGCCGTCGGCTTCGTAGTCGACCATGTAGACGGTTTCGTCAGTGGAGGATGCGATCGTAGCCTTCGCGCCCTTCATGCCCTCCATGTGCTCGGCTTCGAGGGTGACGTCGGCTCCGTCCTCGAGGCGCTCGTCGCCGGCGTCCTCGATCTCCTGCTGGACGACCCACTTGTGGTTCTTGACCGGATCGCCGCCGGTCGTCGGGGTGTAGTCCACCGCGTAGGTGTAGGTGTCGAATGCGCCGACGACGGTGGCCTTCGCGCCGTCCATGCCCTCCATGTGGTCAGCGGTGAGCGTCACGTCGGTCCCGACCGGGTACTTCGGAGACTCGGCCTTGTCGATGCCCTTCGGTGCGGGACCGCCGTCGGCTGGGTGGTCCGAGTGGTCGCCTGCGCTGTGGCTGCCCGCGGCGGTGTTCGTCGGGCTGCTGTCCTCTGCGGAATCGTCTGCTCCGGCGCCGCAGCCGGACAGGGCGAGGGCTCCTCCGAGGATTCCCGCGGTGACTGCTGTTGTGAGGCGCTGCTTCATGGATCTCCTTTCCTTCGGTCTGCGTCTTCGACGCTATACCCCTAGGGGGTATCCGTCAAGGGGTGGGGCGGATCTTCCCGGGCGGGCTGCGGACGCCGCGGCCGGCCGCCTCGGCGGCATCGCGATCGGCGCCGGCACCGACGTCGCC
>NZ_KV802369.1:0-206 GCF_001810665.1 Brevibacterium sp. HMSC063G07 | reverse complement strand
GGCGAGGAAGAGTACGGCATAGACATCCAGAAGGTGCAGGAGTTGCGCGGGTACGACGCGGTGACGCGCATCGCGAACGCGCCGGAATACATCAAGGGAGTGGTGAACCTGCGCGGGATCATCGTTCCGATCATCGACATGCGCATCAAGTTCAGGCTCGGGGAGCCGACGTACGACCAGTTCACGGTGGTGATCGTGCTGAACAT
>NZ_KV802368.1:0-1191 GCF_001810665.1 Brevibacterium sp. HMSC063G07 | reverse complement strand
AAGGGGTCCCCTCGTTTTCAGTGCAATAACTGGCGGTACGCAAACCCAGCACTGGCGCGGGGGTGGTGTTGGTAGATCGTTGATTCTGTTGGCTTTCCTGTTCACTTCTCAAACGGGTATCGTGGCCTCCCACTAATGGGGTTCACGATGCAGGACTGGCAAACGACGTTTTTGGGGATGCGTGAGCTGCCCCGCGATATCAGTGACTTCGAGATGAAGGCGTTTTTCACCTTCGATGGTGCAGAGCGCGAGGCAATCAATGCGCGCCGGGGTGACGCCCACAAGCTCGGTCTGGCGCTGCATATCGGGTTTTTGCGCATGAGTGGCCGCCTGCTGTATGCCTTTCGGGTGGTTCCCGTCGCCCTGTGGCGCCACTTGAGCGAGGAACTTGGCATTGCCACCCCTGATGTGGCTTCGCTGCGCACGCTGTACGGGCGGGAGAAGACACTGTTCGATCACCAGCAAGTAGCGTGCACGGCCCTTGGTTTTCGGTGGATGCCCTGATCGAAAAGCATTGGGACAGCCCGGTGCACCTGGCAGCCTCGGTCATGAGCGGACATGCCAGTGCGGTGGCAGCTCTTGCGCGGTTCGGTTCTGCCGCCCAGGGCGATCCAATCTATGAGGCTGGCGTGCAATTGGGGCGGTTGCTGCGTACGGCGTTTTTGGCTGACTACTTTGTCAAGGACGCTTTCAGGAACGAGTTGCGCCGGGTGCTCAATCGGGGCGAGGCTGTTAACGCCCTCAAGCGCGCCATTTATACCGGCCGGATCAGCCCGGCGCAGGCCAAACGTGTCGATGAAATGCAGGCTGTGGCCGATGCGTTGAGCCTGATGGCCAACATCGTGATGGCGTGGAATACCTCACAGATGCAGGCGGTCCTGGATCGCTGGTCGAACCGCCGCCAGGTCATTCCACCGGAACTGATCGGAAAAATTGCTCCCACCAGGCTGGAAAGCATCAACCTGCGAGGCGTGTTCCGCTTTCCTGTTGACCGTTATGCCGACCAAATCCTGCCCTCGCGGCAGGGAGCACCGATAACTGGCACCAACGGATGAAACCGATCACGGTTTGACGCCACGAATCGCAGATTTGAAAGTGAACAGGAAAGTCAATGAAATCAACGATCTACCAACACCACCTCCGCGCCAGTGCTAGCTTTTCGTACCGTCACTTATTGCACTGAAAACGAGG
>NZ_KV802367.1:0-5392 GCF_001810665.1 Brevibacterium sp. HMSC063G07 | reverse complement strand
AACGCCTAGGAACAAAACCCGGGGCACTTCAATGTGAGTCCATGCACCAGTTTTGGGGTCTTTGACCGTGGTTTTCTCGTTCATCCAGGCTTGGTAGATGGTGAAGAATTCATGTAGTTGCGCGCCCCACTGTGCTGCTTCATCCAGGGTGGTGATCCGGGTCAGTTTCAGCGCAAGCTGGTAGATCGTGCGCCCGGCATCTGTGCGCGGGCGTGAGGTGGTGTAGCGCCGCACGACTCGTTGGGCGTGGACGAGGCAGCGTTGGATTCTCGTGGTCGGCCAGCACTTCTTGATCGCGCTAAAAGCTCCTTGGCTGCCGTCGATCACGGCGATGAGTGGCGCTTCGATTCGTTCGAGCAGGCGTTGGTAGTCGTGGGTGGTTTCATGTCTGCATCGGTGCCACGCGATGACGTGGTCGATGGTGGCAGCGATGATTAAACAGCCCCCGGCGGTGTAGGAGCCATCTAGAAACACCTGGTCATAGACTCGCTTGTCATGGCCAACGGTGGGGTCAGGCACGTCAACGAGCCAGCACCACTTGAAGCGTCGCTTCATAGTGGCGTGGCTGACGCCGTTGCGTTTTGCGAGGACTTCCAGTGAGGTTGCGGTGGTGCAATGCTCGATGAACTGAGCAAACACCGCAGTGCTGGTGATGTCGCCGCGGTGCTTCACGCTGGATGCGCCGCATTGTTTGCATCGTCATCTCGTGGTGCCTTTGCTGGTGGTGCCGTTGCGTTTCATTTCACCGCCGCAGTAGCAGCGTGGTTGATTCTTTGGCAATGCGCCACCACACCACGCGGTACATAGCACATCGCGGTAGCCACTCCGTGGATTTCGCGGCTGGAAGCCAGATATATGCTCCCTGAGCATATATTTTCCTGAAACCGCGAGGTTGCGCCCCGGAAATCAGCAATTCCGGACACACTTTTTGACCCTTAACCCGTGAAAAATTCCACATATGACCATTTGGCGACCTGGGGGGGGAACGGGGAAACGCCCCTTCTTCGATGCGTACATTTTCACGGCCCGCGGCAACACGAGGGCCTCGCTGCTCGCGCGGTGCCGTTCCGTTTGGAGGCGCCCCGGTCACATCTCCGGCACTGCCCACGCAGTCACCGCTTGTACCTGCCTGTTGATTACCGCATCGGGCACGTGCTTGAGGATCCAGTTTCGCGCGGCCGTCACCCGGTCGCCGCCGGTATGTAATGCCCGTCCGATCAGCCGGGATTGGCGAGCAACCTGTTGGCTGCGGCGGCGCCGGTGTGTGTCGTAGGCAGAAAAGTCCGTACTGCCTGCGCGCAGCAGCCGGGCGAGGACTGCAGCGTCTTCCAGACCCTGACACGCGCCCTGCCCGAGGTTTGGCGTCATGGCGTGCGCCGCATCCCCAACCAGCACGACCTTGTCGCTGTGGTAGCTCGCGAGCGGTTTCGCCAACTCGTGGATGGGAAGGTACTGCACTGAGTGCTCCGGGGTGGCGCGCAGCAGTTTGGGGATGGGGTCGTGCCACTGCGCGAAGGTCGCGTGTAGCTGGTGGAGCGCTTGGGTTCCAGGCTGGGCTTCTGGTGCGGAGGTGACGGCGAACCAGTAGGTGCGGCCGTCGTGAAGCGGGACAGCCCCGAAGCGGGCACGAGTACCCCAGGTCTCGAACCCGGCATCAAGCGGTACCCCTTCGGTGATTGCGCGCCACGTGTTGTAGCCTGCGTAGGTCATGCCGGGATCGTCGAAGCAGGTGGCGCGTACCGCGCTGCGGATCCCGTCCGCGCCCACCACAACGTCGAAGCACTCTTCGCGGCCGTCGGCAAAGGTGACCGCGCCGGTGCTGGCGTCGACGCCCACAGCCGCAGCGGACGTGTGGACGCGCGAGCTTGGGAGGCCGACGAGGAGGAGCGAGTGGAGCGTGGTGCGGTCGAGCGCGAGCGAGGCGTGCGTGATTTCCGGGGAGATGCGCGTAAGCCAGTCTCCCTGCGGATTCCGGATCCCGCCTTGTAGCGGTGCTTGTTGCAGCTGCAGCGCGCGGAAGTCTGCGCCTATACCTAGGGCGTCGAGGACGGCGAGCCCGTTCGGCGCAAGCGTGATGCCGGCGCCGCCGCTGCGGATCTGCGCATGCTCTTCGTAAACCTGCACGTCTATGCCGCTGCGGTGCAGCGCCGCCCCCAGCGTGAGACCGGAGATGCCAGCGCCGATGATGCCTATCCTCATGGGCTACGAGCCTAGTGGGGGTTAAGGGTCAAAAGTGTGTCTGGCTCGGCGTGTCGTGGGGGTTAGATTTGGCCTTTTTGGATGCCGATGCTGGTAGTGCCGTTGCGTTTCATTTCACCGCCGCAGTAGCAGCGGCGTTGATTCTTTGGCATTGCGCCACCACACCACGCCGCTCATAGCACACAGTGCTAGCCCCTGCGCGGACCTCACGTCCGAGGCCCGGATATATGCTCCCGGAGCATATATTTTCCTGAAACCGCGAGGTTACGCCCCGGAAATCAGCAATTCCGGACACACTTTTTGTCGTTTAACCCCGGCAGGCAGTCGCCCGAGGTGGTGTTAATCACCACTTGTGCTGTTCAGTACGCTGCCGACCATGCCCCCCTTAAGAACAAACGGCAGGGACCGCCCGTGGAAAACAGAAGCGTGGCCTCGCGCGCTTCTTTCCGACTCACATTCTTCGAGATTCTGAGGTTACCCTCAAAGGTCACGATGTTCCGGACCGTGCCGTCAAGGGCGGCGGGAATCAGCGTGCGCTGCCACGATACGGCAACCCCGACGACGATGAGGACAGCGCCGACCAGCCCCAGCACTGTCAGGTTCAGCATTCGCATGCGCCGTTCCTTGCCTTCGCTCTCAGATGATTCCGACAAGTACTGCTCCTATCACGATCATCACCAGGCCCAGCCCAGCCGTGATTCCGTCGCTGACCAAGGCAGCGATCCACGATCTGCGGTTGCAGGCCAGGAGCATGCAGGCCATGCCGACAAGGATCGCCCCGAGCGACTGGTGCACGATGTCGACGATGTCAGCGACCGGTGCTGCGAAGACCGTGAACTCGGCAACCAGGCCGAAACCGATAGAGATGAGGGTGGCGGCCGCGATGGCCGGTGCGGCGTCGGTGAATGCTGACGGCCTTCGGCCGCTCAGCATTGGCCAGAGTGCATTCGTCGCAGCGATCAGGATCAGTGTGCCACCGGCCCCAGCGAGGAAGTGCGCTGCATAGTCGAAGCGTCCGGATCGGACGAGATACGCCACCGCCCCCACTCCTGCAAGTACGCTGACGGCCACAAGGCGGCGGATTGCCAGGAACTCATACATTGCGGATCGCGATGGGGACCGATCGCCACCACCAACCGGTTGTCGTCCCATACTTCCCATTCGTCTTCAGATAGTCTTCGACATCCTCGCGGGTGCCATGGTCGGCAACCTGTATTTCAATGATCGCGCCATCACATCGATCAACCAGATTCGGGTCTGCATCGCCGATTTCAGGGAAGTCGCCGATGACTCGCTCTACGGTCTCAGTTGACGGGGCGTCCGCACAGGATGCTCTCGACGGAACGTTGTCGTAGACAGCATCCTGGACGAAGAACGAGGGAACGAAGGCAACCGCCGCGATGCCTAACACTGCGAGAACAGCACACGCCGCTCCCGCAGCGATAATGACACGAAGGATCGAACGGCGACGTGTACTGCGCTTCACGAATCCCTCCCTGTGCCAGTATCAGTCATGGACCGTCTCTGAACCCGCCCCTGCACGAAAGCCCGAGCCCAATGAAGTACGCATCCTCCGTAAACTGGGTAGAATGGATTAATGTCGGCGCGCCTATTTGTGAGGACTCAAAGTGACCCACACCGTTCCACCAGACGCCGCAACGACACCACTTGCGGAGCTCTCTGATTCCGATGTGGTCATTACAGCAGAAGGAGAAATCGCCTGGGTAGCGGCTGTTCTCCATAGCCCCGATGGCACGAGTGTTCATGCATTTCCTGGCGCCGGACCCGGATCCCAGGTCGACGGGCTTAGCACATCTCTACCGGAGTTCAGTCTGCCCCCAGAATCCGTGGTTGTGGCGTCTGCTGGAGCCCCCTCGGACTGTCCGACCATACTGGCACTCCCTCCTGGCAGGATTCAGCAAGCCTTCATACTAGCGGGCGTGAACGCAACGAGGATACGTGTCGAATGGAAGCGCTCCGACGACTTGGACTCCTTAAATCAAGGCAGTACCGTGCATTTTGTGCTCGACGACGGGAAACTCTACCGTGTCGTTTACGGTAAGTTCGTCTCGTCTAGCGCAAATCCAGCAAAAACTAAAATTAGATACAGTGAATCTACTGTAAATGACTATGTGGCCAATAGGGACTGCGTCCACTGGCCAGTTCTTGCAATCACTGAATTACCTGAAAACCCCAAGCAAGCATAAGGTCCTCCGGGCCATCGTGGGTATCAACAACCCAGGTCGCCTGAAACGCAAAATAGCGATCTTCCGGATTCGCTGCAGCTATGTGGACGGACGAGGTTTCCGACTGCCCTAACGTCTGATCGATTGAGCATGACGAAAGGGGATCCGTCGACCCGACCGTGCATGTTTCAACTGTAGGGTCGCCCAGGGGGATTCCGGAACTGTCCACCTGCGCATACCGTGCGATTGTTGCTTCCATCGGCGCAGAGGGCCCCTGTAGCAACAAATCAACCACTGAAGAATTTTGGTTCTTCGCTTGGCTGAGGTCAGGCCAGGTCGCCTTCTTTGGCAACGGTGACGATTCAGGGTAGTCAGAAGTGTCAGGCCATGAAGTAGAAATCAGAGCAGGTTGAATTGAACTGCCCGGGAGCGATAGCTGGTAAGGAGACTGGGCGGCACGTGATCGTTCGACGACCTCGTAGCCGTCACTGTCTTGATTCTCAACATTGCCCGCAGAGTTGCTGGAACAGCCGGCCAAGAGGGCGACTATCGATGAAAGAACTATTAAGCGGAGTCTATTTTCCACCCTTGACGCATGTCTCTTTCTTGGGCGTCTGATTATAGTAGCTGACTGCGAGCGTCTTCTTGCCGACCTTCGAGAAGAATCGGCCAGTCGCGCGGTAGACATACTTCGAGTTTTTCTTGCACTTTTTGTTGAGATTAACCTGGTGGTACTTCTTTGCTCCCGATCGCTTTCCGCTCTTGAGATGCTCTTGGCCAAACCACCGGAGGCGGTAGAGCTTTCCTTCGACGCTATGCGCGGATGGAGTGACTTTGCACCTTCCGATTACATGCGTATTGATGGTGTAAGTCACTCCCTTGCTCCTGGAAATATGAGGGTAGTCGATGTCTCCCTGGCATCCAGTCTTCGAGGGTGGACGTTTTGCGAAAGGCTGCGTGGCAACTGAAGCGGCCTGGGTTTAGTTCCGCTTCTATTACGCCCCTGT
>NZ_KV802366.1:0-143535 GCF_001810665.1 Brevibacterium sp. HMSC063G07 | reverse complement strand
TCCCAGAACCCCTGCCAGGGCCTTCACCCATTCACCACCTCAAATCCCACCCCGCTGCTTATTCCATAGGCCGTCGCCTATAAACGTCTTGGGCAGCTTTGCTATGTGCTTCCTGTTTTGTGTTTCCCCGTGCAGCTTCACGCCGCCCGGGGAATCTTCGTTTCTGCGCTTAGGCCTTTGCTCAGTGCCTATCGGTGAATGTCCCATATGAGCGATGAAAACGCTGTAGAGGAGTCCCCTCAACGTTCCGCTCACCTTGATCGACAACCGGCCCCGAAACAAGAGTGTGCGTCGCAATCTCCGTTTGCTGCGCAATGACGACAGTGAAATAGGCAAGACAGCCGGCAATGGCCACCTCGCCCAAAGCAGTCTGCTCCGTCGGGATCTGCGACAGCAGCCCGTAGATAGGCTGTCCGGGCGTTCCAAGCCATTCGGCAGTGTCCTGCTGGTCTGCAGACAGAACACTCAGCGTGTACCGCCTCGCGGTGCCCAGAGCCTCCATCATGCGCGAACCGGAATAGACAGAAGCCGCCATCGTCGGAGGATCCCAAGACACACTCATATAGGAATCAACGGTGATTGCCGCGGTGTGCGAACCCTTCGCACATGTCAGAACAGCAAGACCGACAGACATATAGCCGGTCAGGCGTCGATACTCGTCAATGCCGACGGAATCACGTTGGGGTCTATCCATACCGCTCAGTTTAGGCGGCTAGAATGCTGGCATGTCTGAAACGTTCTCGGCTCCCGGTGGCAGCGCCACCATTGAACGTCAGCAACAGGAGCAGCTGACCGAACCCGGCGACCACGAACGCTTTTCGCACTACGCCCCCAAAGCCAAGATCATGGAGGCGATGGTCAACGGAACCCCCATCGTCGCCCTGTGCGGCAAAGTCTGGGTTCCCTCCCGCGACCCACAGAAATTCCCCGTCTGCCCAGCCTGCCGAGAAATCTACGAATCCATGCCAGAAGGCCCCCAGGAGCCCGACGACCAGTGAACGCTCCCGGAAGAGTTCCGGGCACATCAGCAGCAGAGCAGCTGCCCCCGGCTTATCCCGAACGCGCAGCGTGGGGTACAGCCGGTAAGCTTCGTGCCTGGCAGGCTGAAGCCCTCGAACAGTACTTCACCACCGAACCGCGAGATTTCCTCGCAGTTGCTACCCCCGGGGCGGGCAAAACCACTTTCGCTCTGCGACTGGCAGCCGAGCTGCTGGCACAGCGCAAAGTCGACCGCGTGACCGTCGTGGCACCCACCGAGCACCTCAAAGTGCAGTGGGCAGACGCTGCCGGCCGAGTCGGCATCAAACTCGACCCGCGGTTTAAGAACAGCGACGGTTCGACCGCTCCCGGTTTCCACGGTGTAGCAGTGACCTATGCGCAGGTGGCAGCAAAAGCCGTCCTGCACCACAACAGGACGGCCCGTGCGCGCACCCTCGTCATACTTGACGAGGTGCACCACGCCGGCGATGCACTTTCCTGGGGAGACGCGATCCGCGAAGCATTCAGCCCCGCCCGGCGCCGCCTGTCGCTGACAGGCACCCCTTTCAGGTCCGACACCGCAGCCATTCCCTTTGTGACCTACGAACCCGATGACGAGGGCATTCGCACTTCGCAGGCCGACTACTCCTACGGCTATTCGCGCGCACTCGAAGACGGCGTTGTCCGCCCGGTCATCTTCATGACCTACTCGGGCAATATGCGGTGGAAGACCAAAACCGGTGACGTCATGGAGACCCTGCTGGGCGCTGACGCGACAAAAGACATCCACGCCCAAGCGTGGCGGACCGCACTTGACCCGCGCGGAGAATGGATCCCCGCGGTTCTCAAAGCCGCTGACATCAGGCTGAGCGAAGTGCGGCGCTCCGTCCCCGACGCCGGCGGTCTGGTCATCGCGACCGACCAGAGCACTGCACGCGCCTACGCAAAACAGCTTAAGCAGATCACAGGCGAAGAAGTCACCGTCGTGCTCTCAGACGAAGCAGGCGCCAGCGATCGGATCGACGAATTCCAAGAGTCCGACCGGCGGTGGATGGTCGCCGTGCGCATGGTGTCCGAAGGCGTCGACGTGCCGCGGCTGGCCGTGGGGGTCTATGCGACATCATCGGCTACACCCCTGTTCTTTGCGCAGGCCATTGGACGTTTCGTGCGTGCCCGCAAGCGCGGCGAAACGGCCTCCATCTTCCTGCCATCCGTGCCGATTCTCCTGGCCTTGGCCAACTCGCTGGAAGTTGAGCGCGATCACGCGCTGGACATCAGAACCGAGGACGGTGAAGAAGACGAGCATCTGCTCGATGATGATGCTCTCGAACAGGCGAACAGGAACGAAAGTGCGTCGTCGGCTCTAGACGAGGGCGCCTACGAGGCGCTGGAATCGCAGGCGTCCTTTGACAAAGTGCTGTTCGACGGCGGCGAATTCGGTGCCGGAGGTGCCGTTGGCTCGGAAGACGAACTCGACTTCATCGGCCTTCCGGGTCTGCTCGAACCCGACCAGGTAGCCGAACTCCTGCGGGCCAGGCAGGCCGAACAGGTCAAACGACGCGGCAGCGGCGGACAGACCGCACAGCCACAGCCGCAAGCCGATGCGGCGGAGCTTCAGCACCGCGCGCTGAAAGAAGACCGCAGCAAACTGCAGTCCATGGTCGGTGCGTGGGCGCGCCGGACAGGCAAACCGCACGGCTCAATTCACCTGGAGCTGCGCAGAGCCTGCGGGGGACCGGCTGTAGCGCAAGCCAGTCGCGAACAGATCCTCGACCGGATCAACACTCTGCAGCGCTGGTTCGTCGGCAGAAAATAGCTGCCGCTCAGGCGTCGTAGAACACCGTCGGGATCGTCGGGTCGCCGTCCTGCAGGCGCCGTGCCGAACGGGGCAGTTCTGCCATGGCCGCCCGGTGCATTTCCTGAGCTCGAACAACCGCCTCGGGGCCTGTGAAGCTGTCATCGATTTCCCCGTCGACAACAAAGTCAACCTGCAGGTCACGACCGCCGCCGACAGTCTCCGGAAGATGCGGAACCCCAATGGCTTCCTGTATGGCTGTTCCGCCGGACAGCACCCGCCGCGCAGTCTTGAGCCCGCCGTGTGAGCCCTTGCCCGCAGCCTTTTTGGCCACCGAGTGCCACTTGCCGGAATCGTCCTGCCTAGCCGTGAGCTTGTACACAAGGTTGGCCGAGGGTGCCCCGGAGCCGGTCACCAGTCGAGTGCCGACACCGTAGGAATCCACGGGAGCTGACGCCAATGCGGCAATTGCGTATTCATCGAGATCGCTCGTGACGGTGATCGTGGTGTTGTGAGCCCCGAGGGCATCGAGCTTGTCGCGCACCTCGGCAGCCTGAATGCCGAGGTCACCCGAATCCAAGCGCACACCGCCGAGTTTCGGACCGGCTATGCGGATGGCTGTTTCGAGTGCTTCGTCGACGTCATAGGTGTCCAGCAGAACAGTCGTGTCAGTTCCGAGTGAGTTGATCTGCGCACGAAAGGAGTCTTCTTCCGCGGCGTGCAGAAGGGTGAAGGAATGTGCCGACGTGCCGATGGTGCGCAGACCAAACCGGCGCCCCGCCTCGAGATTCGACGTCGATGAGAAGCCGGCAACAACAGCGGCCCGGGCCGCGGCAACAGCACTGCTCTCATTGGTGCGCCGCGAACCCATTTCCGCCAGCGGCCGGCCCCCCGCCACACTGCTCATGCGCGAAGCCGCAGCCGCTACCGCACTGTCGTAGTTGTAGACCGACAGGGCGAGGGTCTCCAGGATGACCGCCTCGGCAAACGGGGCCTCCACAATGAGCAGTGGTGAGCCCGGAAAATAGACATCGCCTTCCCGATAGCCGCGAATCGTGCCGGAAAAGCGGTAATCGGCCAGCCAGCCCAGAGCATCATCAGAGACAACACCGGTCTCGCGCAGAAAGCGCAGCTCGTCATCGCCGAACCGGAAGCGGCTCAGTCCTTCCAGCAGCCGACCGGTGCCGGCAACCACACCGTAGCGGCGCCCAGGCGGGAGCCTGCGCCCGAACATCTCAAACAAACACGGAGTATCCGCAGTGCCGGCATCCAAAGTTGCCTGCAGCATCGTCAGTTCGTAATGATCGGTCAGCAGAGCGGTCGACGGCCCGTCTGACGTTGTGAGTTCACGCATACTCGCGAGCATATCGGACCGCTCAGCGGGTCTTTTGGGAGTCAGTGCAATACAGTTGACTCCTGTGAGTACCACCGCCTTGCCCGTTGCAGAATCCGACGTCCTCGCTGACGCGCAGACCGATCCTGCGCTGCCGTGGGTCACGATCGTGTTCAACGACCCGGTCAACCTCATGTCCTATGTGACATACGTGTTCCGGTCCTACTTCGGCCACTCCCCGGAAAAAGCCGCCCAGCTCATGCGACAGGTCCACTATGACGGCAAAGCCGTTGTGTCCCAGGGAACGCGCGAAGAAATGGAAAAAGACACCGCTGCCATGCACGGCTTCGGTCTGTGGGCCTCGTGCAGGCAAATGGATTCGGGGGGAGCGGCATGAAGCTCTATCCCAGCAGCTCGGCATTTGCGCAGCTGGAGTTCGGCGGCACGGAGAAGGCAATCGTCGCCAGAGTCGTCAGCGACACCATCACACTGCTCGACAGTCGGTCTGACAGCGAAAGCACCGACCCCTTGGCGAAACTCGTGGGCATAGAAGACCGCGAACGGCCCACCGACCCGGCGCTCCTTCGGCTGCTGCCGGATGCCGACCCGGAAAATCCAGAGGCCTCCGCTGAGTTTCGCCGCTACACCGAAAACGACATCCGCGAAGGCAAAATCGCGAACCTGCAGACCATCCTCTTCACACTGAGCAAAACCAGTCCCGCCGAAATCGGTCGGGACGAAGCACACGCGTGGATGATCGGCCTGACCGACGTTCGTCTGGTCATATCCAGTCGACTGGGAATCGTGACCGAAGACGATATGCAGCAGCTGTACGACCGTGAAGATCACCTGGACGGCAACGATTCCGCCCTGCTGTCCATCTACGACTTCCTTTCGTGGGTACAGGAGCGCTTCACCGAACTGTTCATGAACCAGCTGGACGGGGACAGCGAATGATGAAGCTCACTGCGATCGGCACGTCCGGTTCCTACCCCGGTCCGCATTCCGCCGCAAGCTGCTATCTGCTGCAGGTGGAAGCCGACAGAACGTGGAACATCGTTCTCGACCTGGGTTCGGGCGCGCTGGGGCCGCTGCAGCGCTGGATCACCCACACCGACATCGACGCGATCGTGCTCAGTCACCTACATCCCGACCACTGCCTCGACGTGACCGGCCTGTACGTCATGCACCGCTACGACCCGCGATTCCTGGAAGCGGGCGGGCATCCGAACCGGTTGGCAGTGTACGGGCCGGCGGGAACCCGCGAACGGCTCACCGCCGCCCACCATACGGAACCCGGAGCAAGCCCCATTCCAGCCGATTCCGCCTCGGGAGATCTCGAGCAGGCATTTGACTTCACCGACATGCGCAATGGCGAATCCTTCACGGTCGGTCCTGTGACCATCACCCCGCACCTCGTGCACCACCCGGTTGAAACCTATGCCGTGCGGGTCGAATACGCCGGTGCGGTGTTGGCCTACTCCGGTGACTCCGACGCCTGCGACAACCTGACCACCGCGGCACGCGGCGCTGACGCCTTCCTATGTGAAGCTGCGTTCGAAGACGGCCGCGACACAGTGCGCGGCATCCACCTCAACGGCGAACGCGCAGGATGCACCGCGCAGGAAGCCGGGGCACAACGGCTGATTCTGACGCACATTGCACCCTGGACCAATGCCGAGACCGTCGCCGCCGCGGCAGCACACCACTACACCGGCCCCATCGATCTTGCAGTGCCTGACCGCACATGGGAGATCCGGGCACAGCGGACGTCAGAACCCGTGGCCGCAGGTGCCTAACAACAACACTGAGGAGCAGTCATGACCCGCTTTGACGGCCGCACGGCCGATCAGCTTCGACCCGTTTCCTTCCAGCGCGGCTGGCTCGACCACGCCGAAGGCTCCGTGCTCGTGGAGTTCGGCAATACGCGCGTGCTGTGCGCAGCCTCGCTGACCGAAGGCGTGCCCCGCTGGCTCAAGGGTGAGGGCACCGGGTGGGTCACAGGCGAATACGCCATGCTGCCGCGTGCCACCCACACCCGGTCGAGCCGCGAATCCGTTCGCGGCAAAGTGGGCGGGCGCACGCACGAAATCTCACGACTGATCGGCCGCAGCCTGCGCGCAGTCGTCGACACCGCACAGCTGGGCGAAAACACCATTCAACTGGACTGCGACGTCCTCCAAGCCGACGGCGGAACCCGCACGGCAGCCATCACAGGGGCCTACCTCGCTCTGCACGACGCGATCGAAAAGGGGCGCGAACTCGGCTGGATCCGCAGCAGTGCCAAAGTGCTCACAGATTCACTCGCGGCAGTGTCCGTCGGCATTGTCGACGGCACCCCCGTTCTCGACCTGCCCTACGAAGAGGACTCGCAGGCAGAAACCGACATGAACGTGGTCATGACCGGCTCCAGCAAATTCATTGAAATCCAGGGCACTGCCGAAGGAGAACCCTTCGACAGGAGCGAACTCGCAGCGCTGCTCGACCTTGCTTCCCTTGGCTGTGCCGAGTTGACTCGCCTGCAGAAAGAAGCGCTCGAAGCATGACCGGCCACGAGGGTCAACCAGTCGTCCTGGCCACCGGAAACGAAGGCAAACGCGCCGAACTCGAAACCATCCTGGCGCGCGCCCTGCCGGGTACGACAGTCGTGACATCTTCGGCTTTGGGTCTTAGCAGTCCCGTAGAAGACGGTACGACATTCGAAGAGAACGCGCTGATCAAAGCCCGCTCCGCCGCTGCCGAAGCGGGTCGACCCGCTTTTGCTGACGACTCCGGTCTGACCGTCGGCATTCTGGGTGGTGCGCCGGGCATCTTCTCCGCTCGCTGGAGCGGCAGCCACGGGGACGACCTCGCCAACAACCGACTGCTGCTGGCTCAGCTGGCAGATGTCAAAGACTCTGACCGCGCTGCCGCTTTCGTATGCGCCGCGGCCTTTGTCGATACCGACGGCACTGAGATCGTCTGCCGAGGTGCCCTGCCGGGTGCGCTGGCCCGCGCACCGCACGGATCGGGCGGGTTCGGCTACGACCCCATCTTCATTCCGGAAGGCCAAGACCGCTGCCTGGCAGAGTACAGCCGGGAGGAGAAGAACGCTGTTTCCCACCGGGGGAGGGCCTTCAGCGAGCTGGTGGAGAAGGTTCGAGCACACTTCGCGAGCTGACCTGCGCCGTCTCAGCGGACCGGCGGCGTACGTTTCTGCGCGTTCGCACCTTCAGCCCTGCGCGCAGAAAAGGCGCGGCCGGTGTACTCACCGGCCGCGCCTTTTATTCTGAAGCTGCAGGTTCTGTATTACCAGCCGTAGATCTCGGTGATCTTGATGGAGTCACCGTCGATTTCGAATTCGCCGCTGGCGATCACGGGTGCAGGGGTCGCCAGCTTCCACGCATTCTTGCCGCGGCTCTTCGAGTCGGCCGAGAACTGCGCCTTGCCGTTGTCGGTGGTGCGGAACGTGCCCTTGCCGCTTCCGCTGTCAAGCTTCGCGGACACCTTCGGGTTGGTCACCTTCCACGAAACAGTGTTGAGCTTGACGTCCTTTTCAGGCTTGATGCTGGTGTTCTGTGCCTTCTTCGGCAGCGAGATGGGACCGCAGCCCTTCTTTTCGAACTCTTTGGCCTTCTTGCAGTCGTCGATGCGCTTGTCGACCTGCTTCTGCACTTCCTTGCCCAGTTCGCCTGTGGGCTTCGGGTCGACCTTGAGCTCTGCGCCGCCGTCGTCGCCGCCGAAACCGACCGTGGTCTTTGCCGAAGCCGATTCAATGAACTTCGAACCCTCAGTGGAGATTTCGTAGGTGCCGGGCAGGACCGCGTACTCGGTGTCGGGGTTGGAGGTTGTGAAGTCCTCCCCGTTGATCTTGACCTTCGCGCCGGCCGGGGCGTTGATCTTCACGGTGCCGAGGTCAGGGGCATTGAGCTTCCACTTGTCGAAGAAGAGTCCTTGCTTGCCGTCCTTGCTGCCGGTCAGATCGATGCTCTTGTCTTCTTCGCCCTGTTTGTATCCGACGGTGATCTTGACATCATCGCCATTGCGCTCCGAAGCGGTCACCTGGGCATTGGACAGAGTATCGGCAGCTGCCTTTGCATACTTCGGGTCGTCGATGAGGTCAGTGTAGGCGTTTTCGGGTGTATCAAACGATGCGTATGAGCGCGCCTTTTCGAAGTCCCCTTCGTTGAGAGCCTCGACGAATTTTTCAGCCGTGGCGTCTGGGCCATACACGGTGCGGTTGATGATGAAGTGCGCAATAGCGCCGACAATCACCAGGATCACCACGACGGAAGCGGCGATCACAGGGATCAGCCACGCCGCCGTGTTGGACTTTTTTCTGGGGCGTTCGCGGACCGGGGCGGCGGCAATCGCAGTGCCGCCGCCACCTGCTGGGGTGCCCATGCCGGGACCCGGCGGAGGTGTCATCCGACCTGCACCCGCAGCACCGGCCCCTGCCGCAGCGCCTGCGCCGAAAGCACCGGCGCTGCCTGCGCTTGGGCTCACAGGGGGTATGACCGCGGTGTTGCCGTCTGCAGGGCCACGAGGTGCCGAGGCGGGGCGAGCACTGTGCTGCCCGGCCTGCGGTGGGCCCTGCGGACTAGTCTGCGGCTGCTGTGGGCTTTCCTGCCTGGGAGCCTGTGCTGGGTCCTGCGCACCGGCGGGAGGAAGCACCGTGGTTTTGGCGTCCTCGCCTCCGGGCGGGTTGCCCATCGGAGGTTTCTGCGGAGGTTCGGCTGCGGGCTTCGGCGCGGGCGTGCCGCTTTGGGGTGCTCGTTGAGGCGCCTGCGGTCCATAGCCGTTTGCAGGGCTGCTCGGGGGAGTCGGCTGTTCAGGGGGACGTCCGGTGCCGTAGTTCGGCTGTGGAGACGACGAGCTGTTGCTGCCTTCTTCGGGCGTTGGCTTGCTCATTGCTTCCTTCTTCGCGTTGATTGTCTGAGACCTGCGCCTCAATCTATCAGTTGGGCCCAGTCTGCACCTTCTTTCCGCGTGGAAGCTGGGAACCGAGCCGAAGCTCGTGCACCATAGGGACAATGGACCCCTCGGCACAAAGACTTCGCATCCCCTTCTTCGCAGTCCGCTCGGCGTTTCCGGCTGTCATCGTGGTGGGTGCTGTTGCGTTCCTCTCAGGTGCTGCGGTGTGGACGATAGCCGCTGCACACCTCATGCCCACCTCGGTCATCCTCGTGTGGGCGACGCGCGGAATCGCCGCCGCCGCTGGTCTTGCCGTGCCGTTGGGATCAGCCGTGCTGTCTCTGCCGCCGACCCTCGCCAACCTCGCGCTGTTCTTTGCCGTCTACTGGAGTGGGGTGCGGCTGCGCCGGATGCTCGACGACAGTGACCCAGAAGGTGAGGACCGCCTGGTGTCTCGGATCATCGGGGCCGCTTCGCTCTTCGGGATCTTTGCGCTGTTGGTGCTCATCGCCGCGAGCATCGGCGGAGCCGCCTTTGACCTGCGCGGTGTCATCCGTGTCTGCGTGCTTTTGAGCGGTCCCGTACTCGTGTCCCTGCGGCCGGCCGGTGAGCTCATCAACCGGGCCGTGCGCGACTACATGGGCTCAGCCGCGCTTGAAGCTCTGCGCATGTCTCGTGCCCAGACCCTGCGTGTCTTCGCGGCGCTGATCATCAGCTCGAACGTCGTTCTCGCCGTTTTGATAGCCGTGCGCTTCGGTGAGGTGACAGCCGTGCTGCAGGCGTACTCATCGCCGAGTGCTGCAGCGGTGGGACTGGGTGTGATCCAGCTTGCCTACGCGCCGACCGTGTGGGCGGCGGGCATTGCCTGGGTTTCCGGTGCGGGAGTCACTCTCGCCAGAGGTGTCGAACTGTCAGCCTACCGAGGTGCCGAGGGCATCGTTCCGCCGCTTCCCATCGCCTACGCTTTCCCGCCCGAGCCCAGTCCGTGGGCCGGCCTGCTCGCGCTCATTCCGGTTGTCGCCGTCGCTGCGGCGGTGACCGGGCGGGCCGAGTGGCAGTCGGCTGCCCAGCTGTGGCCGGCGGTGTTCTCTTCGGTTCAGATTCTCCTGGGCTTTTCCGTGCTGTGCCTGTTCTTCTCCGGCGGCATCGGCGGGGGAGGCCTCAGCGAAATCGGCGTGGACGTTGTGCCCACGATGCTCCTGGCGGGTCTGGGCACGTGTGCCGTCGTCTTCGCGGGCATTGGAATGGTGCGGCTGCGCGACCACTTCGCCGCACGAGATTGAACCGTGCCTGAGGAAATCAGCTTTCCGGGGCAAGTCCGGGCATGTCGATGCCCGTGAGGTTCTTGAACTTGCTGTTGAGGGCTGTGTTGTATTCCGAAGTGCACGACACTGAAGCCTGTTCGGTCAGGGCTGAGCTGACACACTCCTGGTAGTCCGCCTGCTCCTGGTAGGTGAGCATCGTGCCGATTGTGCCCAGCCCCACGTAGCCGGACACGATGATGCTGATGACGCCCATGATGAACCACGAAGCTGGGCGGTTCTCCCGGCTCGATGCAGCAAAGAAGCGAATGGCCACAACGACGGCGGCAACAGCGAGAACGCCGGCCGCCACCTTGATGGGGACCCCGAGCATGGACACCAGGAGACCGCCGATGACGAGCATGCTCAGTGTCGTTCCGAGCTGGGCGGCTCGGCTTGGCTGCTCGGAATCCTTCTTCGGCTTCTGGGTATTTGCTTCGGGTTGAGTCACGCTGTCCATCTTGGCATACCTCGTGACAGATGTGGCTGCTGGCCGCTTGGCGGTCCGCCCCGCTCAGATTTGCTCTACCTGGTGGACAGTGTCTTGCGCGGGTCTGTCACTCATGGGCGATTCAACTGTGGTGTGGGTTGCTTATAGTCCGAAGGCTCCACCGCTGACGAGGATGACGATGCCCAGCCCGATGAGCACTGCTGGGAAGAGAATGTCTTCCCACCGTTCCAGGGCTTCGGCAATAGGTTTTCTTGAGCTGATCCATTTGGCTAGGAACACCAGGACGGCCACCAGTACTAAGAAGACGATGCAGCAGGCCAGCACTGCACCCCAGCTGACGCTGACGAACACTGGCACATAGACGCCGAGATTGTCGCCGCCGTTGGCGAAGGTCACGGCCGCCACGGCCCAGATCGAGACGCGTTTGCCTTCCAGCTGTGCTTCGTCATCATCGTCTTCGCCGCGATTTCGCCAGGCCTGCCATGCCGCCCAGAGACCCAACCCCAGGGGAATCAGGCCAAAGTACGGCAGGATGGCTTCCGGCAGCAGTATTTGGGCGCCAAAGGCTGCTGCTGCCGCAGCGCCTAAAATACCCAGGAATCCTAGATATTGTCCCACCAGGATGCGGCGGGTGGTTCCTGGTTGTCCCTGGCCTCGGGCAAAAAACAGAGACAGGATGACGACGTCATCAATGTTGGTGGCGATAAACAGGCCAATCGCCTGCACGAGGGAAGAAATCACGCGCTGAGCTCCTCATCATGAGCACAACCGGCAACAGTGCAGACCGGATCAATGCAAGGGGCAGCTACGTCAACGGCCAGGGTCGTGTCCACCAAGGCAGTCAGTGCCTGCGCCAAGTGTGGGTCCGCGATCTCGTAGCGGGTTTGGCGTCCCTGATGCTTGCCGACCACAATGCCACAATCGCGCAGACAGGCCAGGTGGTTGGACACATTAGACCGTGTCAGGTCCAGAGCGTGGGCAAGGACCGCCGGATATTCAGGCCCCTCCAACAGCGTTAATAAAATTCGGGATCGCGTGGGATCGGCCATGGCTCGACCCAACCGGTTCATGACATCTAAACGAGCAGAATTGGTCAGCATGTAGTGAACTATACAGCAAACACTGAATAGTGCGACTAGATTTTCTAGATTTTACGGGAGCGACAAGAGGTCTATGCGGTGTTGACTTTGCTCAGCGGTTTTTCGCAGCTTCATGTGGCGGCCTGCTTTCACCTCTTCTGTTGCTGCCCAAATGCACCACATAGACTGCCGGAGCTGACCAAGGCGTATAGGGGTTGATGCAAAAGCTGGCATACAATTCCGCATGTGCGTCTACTGCTCCTGGCCTCCGGCACCGGTTCCCTCGTCCAAGCCGTCATCGACGGGCTTGCAAACACGGGCGTCGAGATCGTCGCCGTCGGCTCTGATCTGGCAGACGCGCCGGTCCTTGACCGGGCTCGCGCGGCCGACATCGAGGTGTTCAGTGCGCACCCGCGGGACTACGCCGACCGTGCGGCATGGGACCAGGCTTTTACTGAGACTGTTGCCGGCTACAGCCCCGATTGGATCGTCTCGGCAGGCTTCATGCGAATCCTGGGAGCCTCGTTCGTTTCGCGCTTCGGCGGACGGATCATCAACACTCACCCGGCTCTTCTGCCGGCTTTCCCCGGTGCTCACGGGGTGCGCGACGCGCTTGACTACGGCGCCAAGGTCACAGGGACCACCATTCACCTGGTTGATGAGGGCGTGGACACCGGACCGATCATCGCGCAGTTTCCCGTTGTGATCGAACCGAATGAAACCGAAGCGGTCCTGCATGAAAGAATCAAAGCAATCGAGCGCCGCGAGCTTGTGCGCCTCCTGCGCTTTCTTGAGCACGGCACAATCGAGGTGAGCGGACGGCATGTGTCCGGGTACACGCCGTCAGCTTCCTGAAGCAACCTGACCGAGGAGCAGAGTGAACGACCAGCGTCCCATCCGACGGGCACTTATCAGCGTCTATGACAAGACCGGACTCGAAGAGCTGGCCGCCGGACTGGCAGCCCAGGGCGTCGACATCGTGTCAACCGGTTCGACCGCGGCGCGCATTGAAGCCGCCGGAGTGCCCGTGACGCCAGTCGAACAGCTGACCGGTTTCCCCGAATGCCTCGAAGGGCGCGTCAAGACGCTGCACCCGAAAGTTCACGCCGGGATCCTCGCAGATTCCCGCAAAGCCGACCACATGGACCAGCTGGAGCAGCTGGGCGTTGAACAGTTCGATCTCGTTGTGGTCAACCTCTACCCGTTTGTTGAAACAGTCGCCTCTGGCGCCGGATATGACGACGTCGTCGAACAGATCGACATCGGCGGACCATCCATGGTGCGCGCAGCTGCAAAGAACCACCCCACGGTTGCCGTTGTGACCGACCCGGAACGGTACGCAGAAGTCATCGAGGCCGCCGGTTCCGGTGGGTTCGACCTTGCCGCCCGCCGCGAACTTGCCAAGGCCGCTTTCGAACACACCGCCGCATACGATGTCGCGGTTGCGGCGTGGTTCGGCCAGCAGCTGGGCGGGGAAGAAGCCAAACCGGACTTCTTCGGGATGACCGCAGAGAAGAAGAACGACCTGCGCTACGGCGAAAACCCGCACCAGAAAGCAGCCGTCTACGCGTCACCCGGCACCGGCGGCGTAGCCAACGCCGTCCAGCACGGCGGCAAGGAGATGTCCTACAACAACTACGTGGACACCGACGCGGCTCTGCGCGCCGCCTACGACCACGAAGGCCCAGCCGTTGCGATCATCAAACACGCCAATCCGTGCGGCATCGCAACAGCGGATACGATTGCCGAAGCGCACCGGCTGGCCCACGCCACCGATTCGCTGTCAGCCTACGGCGGCGTCATTGCCTGCAACCGTCCGGTCGACCTGGCCACAGCTGAATCAATCAAGCCGATCTTCACCGAAGTGGTCATCGCACCCGGCTATGATGCCGACGCGCTGGAGCTGCTGCAGACCAAGAAGAACCTGCGGATCCTTGAGATCGACGGCTACTCGGTGCCACCCATGGAATACCGTCAGGTCAGCGGAGGACTCCTCGTGCAGGACCGCGACGCGCTGCAGGCTGCCGGCGACCGTGCAGATCAGTGGACACTGGCAGCCGGTCAAGCCGTGGACGAAGAGACACTGGCCGACCTCGAATTCGCGTGGCGGGCCTGCCGCGCAGTGAAGTCCAACGCGATCCTGCTGGCATCCGGTGGCGCAGCCGTCGGTGTGGGCATGGGGCAGGTCAACCGCGTGGACTCTGCGAAGCTCGCCGTTGACCGAGCAGGCGCTGAACGCGCTCAGGGATCGGTTGCGGCCTCGGACGCGTTCTTCCCGTTTGCCGATGGCCTCCAGGTGCTCATCGACGGCGGTGTGAAAGCCGTCGTTCAACCCGGCGGTTCGATCCGTGACGAAGAGGTCATCGCCGCTGCCGAAGCCGCGGGCATTTCGATGTACTTCACCGGCACGCGCCACTTCTTCCACTGATCGACCGTCGCCCACACGATATGGCACAAGCCGGAAAAACCCGCAGCCGCCGTGCGAGCCGTGCTCGCAAGGGCGGCCGCGGTCCCATTTCCAAACGGTGGATCTACTGGAAGCGCCGCTACTCCAACCCGGTGCGGCGCGACTGGGTTCTCCTGTACACGCTGATCGGCATCGCCTTGTCCTGCGCCGGTGCGCTGGTGAACGTTCGCGTGGGCGGCATTATGCTCGCCGCGACAATCGGCGCTGTTGGGCTGCTGCGGATCATTCCGAGCTCATGGCAGAAAACCTGGGTCAACCGAAGCGCAGTCACCGATGCTGCGACAACGCTGCTGGCCGCGGCCCTCTTGGTTTTTCTGGCCCTGACCCTGCCGTCAGCCTGACCGCAGAGCCTACAGCTTTTCGACTGGCGCGTAGCGCAGCAGCAGTCGTTTGGTGCCCTCCGAACCGAAATCGACCGTCGCCACGGCTTTGTCGCCGCTTCCGGAGACTTCAAGAACAGTGCCCATGCCGAAGGAGTCGTGGGAAACCTTGTCCCCGGCTTCGACGACAACGGCTTCGCGATTGGGACGAATGCGGTTGGGGAAGCTGCGGCCCACGCTCGCAGCGGACTGGCTGGGCCGTCCCGTGCGCATGCTGCGGCCCAGGGTTCCCGACCACCCGTGAGCGGCGGAGCCGGCTTCTTGGCGGTCGACCGCAGCCGTGGGGCTCAGGGTGCCCGTTGATTCCCAGTCGATGAGCTCGTCTGGTATTTCGCCCAGGAAGCGGCTGGGTGGATTGTACTGCGGCTGACCCCACATGGAGCGGGTTTCTGCTCGTGACACAAACAGCTTCTGTTCGGCCCTGGTCAAACCGACATAGGCCAAGCGGCGTTCTTCGGCCAGTTCCGTGGGATCCGAAAATGAACGCTGGTGGGGGAACGTGCCGTCTTCTAAGCCGGTGAGGAAGACCACGGGAAACTCGAGCCCTTTGGCCGTGTGCAGGGTCATGAGGGTGACTTCGCCAAGTTCGGCATCTGGGATCGAATCGGCGTCCGCTGTCAGCGACACCCGCTCCAGGAAGTCCCCGAGTGTGCTTTCGGGGTGCTGTGTGTGGAAGTCTTCGGCCACCGCGACGAGTTCGGCGAGGTTGTCGACCCGAGCTTCATCCTGTGGATCTGAGCTGGCGCTCAGCTGTGCCAGGTATCCGGTCTGCTCCAGAACAGATTCGATCACGCGCGAGGCGGGCGCGCCGTCGGCAGAGGTCATGAGGTCGTTCATGAGTGCCGCGAATTTCTGCAGCGGGCCGAGTGTTCGGGTGGTCATGCCGGGGGCTTCGTCAACCCGCTGCAGGGCCGCCCACAGGGAAATCTGTTCGCGCGAGGCAAAGGCCTGCAGAAGCGCCAGCGAACGATCCCCGATGGAGCGCTTGGGAACGTTGATGATGCGGCTGAGGTTGACGTCGTCGTCCGGATTGTCGATGACGCGGACATAGGCGAGCGCGTCTTTGATTTCCCGGCGTTCGTAGAAGCGGGTCCCGCCGACAACCCGGTAGGGGATTCCTGAGCGCACAAAAGCGTCTTCAATTGCCCGGGACTGGGCGTTCGTTCTGTAGAACACCGCGAAGTCTCCGTAGCTTAGGCCCTTGTCGTCCATGACGGAGTCAATGCGGTCGACGATGAACTGGGCTTCTGACTGTTCGCTCTCTGCCACCCAGCCGGTGATGACGTCGCCGCTGCCGGAATCGGTCCACAGGCGCTTGACCCGGCGGTCGTCGTTGTTGGAGATGACGGCGTTGGCCGCCGAAAGGATGTTCTGCGTGGATCGGTAGTTCTGTTCGAGCAGAACCGTGGCCGCCTGTGGGAAGTCCTCTTCGAATTCTTCGATATTGCGCACTGTTGCGCCGCGGAAGGCGTAGATCGACTGGTCGGCATCGCCGACGACGGTGAGTTCGGCCGGGTTGTCATCGGAATCAGTGCCCGCAAGAGCACGGACCAGCTGGTACTGCGCGGGGTTGGTGTCCTGGTATTCGTCGACGAGGATGTGGCGGAATCGTGCCCGGTAGCTGGCCGCGATGTCGGGGAACGCGCCGAGCATGTGGACGGTTTCCATGATGAGGTCGTCGAAGTCGAAGGCGTTCGCGGTGGCCAGCCGCTGCTGGTAGCGGGTGTACACGGACGCGATCGTCGAATCATAGGGGTTGTTCGCCGACTGTGCGGCGAAGTCCTCGGCTGTGATGAGTTCGTTCTTGACGTTCGAAATGCGGTGCTGCAGCGATTTCGGTGAGAACTTTTTGGTGTCGAGGGCGAGTTCGCGGGCCACCTGGGTGATCAGGCGCAGAGAATCTGCGGAATCGTAGATGGTGAAGTTGGGGCTGCGGCCCAGTGCTTTGGCTTCGCGGCGCAGAATGCGCACGCACGCCGAGTGGAAGGTTGATATCCACATGCCGCGGGTCTGCGTGCCGATGAGCTGTTCCACACGCTCCTGCATTTCCCGTGCGGCCTTATTGGTGAAGGTGATTGCGAGGATCTGTCCCGGGTGGGCCCTCCCGGTGCGCAGGGCGTAGGCGATTCTGCGTGTGAGGACTGCCGTTTTGCCCGAACCGGCACCGGCGACGATCAGCAGGGGACCGCCTTGGTGAACGGCTGCCTTGCGCTGCTGAGGGTTGAGCCCTGCCAAGAGTTCTTCCGGGTTCGAGGACCCGACCGCCTGAGTGTCTGCCGGGGCGGGATCCTCCGCCGGGACGGGCGCGGCTGTGCCGCCGTTGTCTGCGGAAGCGTGCGGATTGAGGAAATCGAACGGTGAGCTCATGGTGCTTCCCAGTATGGCAGGAGGGGCTGACGCGAGACCTGCGCGCAGTGCGTGCAGAAAGAAAACGGGGCGCCGTGCTCACGGCGCCCCGAAGCCGGTGGTATCAGAGAGTGAAGACTGCGACGATCACGGCGAGCACAGCGGCAATGAACCCGGTGTGAGCCATAGCGGCGGACGGAGCTGCGGTCTTGACAGTGCCATCGGCGACAGCGCCAGCGGAGGCGGCGGCCTTTTCGCGCTTGTTGCCGATGATGAACGCAATGAGAGCGACAAGGCCCAAAAGAATCTTGATGCCGGCACCGGCGCGCAACGACATGGTCGGGCTGCCCTGCATCTCCAACATTCCGAACAGCAGGACGCCGGTTACGACCTGCAGACCGGCGGCGTGAAGCATACCGGGCAGAACGCGCGGAGCTTTGACCGTGACGAGGTAGCCGCCGACGATCATCGCCATGCCGATAAGGTGGAGAATGACGAGGATATTCTGAACGATTTCCATAGCCTTGATTCTAGTGGCAAGATATGAGAGCGCCCTGAGCGGGTCAGCTCGGGGCCGTATCCCACTGGGAACAATCCGCCCTGGTGTAACGGCAGCACGCCGGCCTTTGGAGCCGTGCAGTTTAGGTTCGAATCCTAAGGGCGGAGCTGATGCGGAAAACACCGCAGCGCAGTCAACACCGAGGAGCAGCATGGCTGACCATCCCGCAGCTGTCATCGTTCTGGCCGCAGGCGCCGGAACCAGGATGAAGTCCGCAACACCGAAGGTGATGCACCAGATCGGCGGGCGGTCCCTCCTCCACCACGCGGTCAGCGCGGCAGCCGGAGTCGGCCCCGAACACCTCGTGGTCGTGCTGCGACACGAGCGCGACCTCGTGGCAGACCATCTGAACCAGGTGACTGAGGCTGTTGAGCAGTCGATCATCGTCGCCGACCAGGACAGCGTGCCCGGCACCGGCCGGGCAGCAGAATGTGCGCTCACCCAGCTGCCCCAGGACCTGCGCGGCACCGTCGTCGTCACCTACGGCGACGTCCCGCTGCTGACCTCGCAGACCATCGCAGACCTCGTGCGCTTCCACGAAGAGCGCTCCCACGCGGTCACGGTTCTGTCCGCTCACGTGGACAACCCGCACGGCTACGGTCGCATCATCCGCGACTCCGCCGGTGCGCTTGAGCGGATCGTCGAAGAAAAAGACGCTGACGAAGCCCAGCGCAGGATCACCGAAATCAACTCCGGCATCTACGCTTTTGACGCCTCGGTTCTGCGGTCGTCCCTCGAACAGGTCAGCACCGACAACGCGCAGGGCGAAAAATACCTCACCGACGTCATCGGGCTGGCCCGCGATGCCGGTTCGTCAGTCGCAGCGATGGTCACCGACGACCTGTGGCAGGTCGAAGGCGCCAATGACCGCGTGCAGCTGGCGCAGCTGGGACGTGAACTCAATCGCCGCACGGTTGAGCGCTGGATGCGCGAAGGTGTGACCGTCATAGACCCCGAAACCACGTGGATCGACTCCGATGTCTCGCTCAGCCCCGACGTCACGATCCTGCCGAACGTCCAGCTGCACGGCGCAACCGACATCGGCACCGGAGCCGTGATCGGCCCGGACACCACACTCACCGATACAGAGGTGAAGGCTGAAGCCCGCGTCATCCGCACCCACGGGGAACTCGCGGTCATCGGCGAGGGCGCCTCGGTCGGCCCGTTCGCCTACCTTCGGCCCGGCACAGAACTGGGCTCGAACGGTAAGATCGGAACCTTCGTCGAAACCAAGAACGCGCAGATCGGAACCGGCACCAAAGTGCCCCACCTGACCTACGTTGGGGATGCCGAAATCGGCGACCACTCCAACATCGGAGCTTCTTCTGTGTTCGTCAACTACGACGGACAGACCAAACACCGCACCGTTGTGGGGTCTCACTGCCGCACCGGTTCGGACACGATGTTCATTGCCCCTGTGACCGTCGGCGACGGTGCCTATTCGGGAGCCGGCACCGTCATCCGCAAGGACGTGCCCGCGGGATCACTGGCCATCACATACGCTGAACAGAGAAACATCGAAGGTTGGGTTCAGAAGAACCGGCCCGGAACAGCTGCTGCAGAGGCCGCAGAGCGCGCTAAGGAGTCTGAGGGCAAGTGAACGAGATTACAACAACCGGCGAAAAGAAACTCGTCCTGGTCACAGGGCGCTCACACCCGGAACTGGCAGCCGATGTTGCTGAGAACCTCGGCACGGACCTGCTGGAAACCGAAATCCGCCCGTTTGCCAACGGTGAGATCTACGTCCGCTATTCAGAATCTGTGCGCGGCAGCGACGTCTTCGTCCTGCAGTCGCACTGCACGCCCATCAACGAATGGGTTATGGAGCAGCTGATCATGCTCGATGCGCTCAAGCGCGCATCCGCCAAGCGCATCACCGTGATCGCCCCGTTCTTCCCGTATGCGCGCCAAGACAAGAAGCACCGCGGCCGCGAACCGATCTCCGCTCGACTCATGGCCGACCTCTTCCGGGCCGCCGGCGCTGACCGCATCATCACGGTCGATCTGCACACATCGCAGATCCAGGGCTTCTTCGACGGTCCCGTAGACCACCTGGTCGCCCTGCCGACACTGGCCGGCTACGTCAAGGAGAACTATGACGACAGTCGCCTGGCCGTCGTTTCGCCGGACGCTGGCCGCATCAAGGTGGCCGAAAACTGGTCAGAGGCGCTTGGCGGCGTGCCGCTGGCCTTCATCCACAAGACACGCGACATCGATAGGCCGAACGAATCCAAGGCCAACCGCGTCGTCGGCGACGTCGAAGGCCGCATGTGCGTGCTCGTCGACGACATGATCGACACCGGCGGCACCATTGTGCAGGCCGCTGACGCCTGCATGAACGCCGGAGCTAAGGGCGTCATCATCGTTGCCACTCACGCTGTGTTCTCCGGTCCGGCAGTGCAGCGTTTGGAAAACTCCTGCGCCGAAGAGGTCATTGTGACCAACACCCTGCCGATTGATGATGACAAGAAGTTCGGCAAGCTCACCGAACTGTCGATTGCCCCGCTCCTGGCGCGGGCAGTGCACGAAGTCTTCGAAGACGGATCCGTCACCAGCCTGTTCCACATCTGAGCAGGCTTCGGCGCTGAGTCCCGAAAGCGCGGACCGCCGGAGTTTCGGCACCGCGTACGGTCTGCGGCATTTCAGCCTTCGGCAGACCGTCGTGTATCCTTGTGTGGTTGCCTCGGCGAGGGGAGCTCAGACTCCCGTTATCGACGCGGGTTATCTTGCGTCCGCCGTGGGATTGTATTCACCACGAAGGAGACACAATGGCAGCTGATTTTGTTCTCAACGTCAAGCCGCGCGAAGAGCACGGCAAGGGCGCATCCCGCCGCGCGCGCCGCGCCGGTCGCGTTCCCGCTGTGATGTACGGTCACGGCATTGACCCCGTTCACATGACCGTCGATGGTCACGACATCATGATGGCGATGAAGGTCCCGAACGCACTTCTGGAGATCAAGAACGACGAAGACGGCTTCAAGTCGCTTGCCGTTGCACGTGAAGTGCAGCGCCACCCGGTCCGTCGAGAAATCGTCCACGTTGACCTCATCAAGGTCAAGAAGGGCGAAAAGATCGAGGTCGACGTCCCCATCACGATCGAAGGCGAATCGGCTCCCGAAACCATCGTTGCGCTCGAAGCCACCACGATTCGCGTTCTCGCAGACGCCACCGACCTGCCGGAAGAGCTCGTCGTTTCGGTCGAAGGCCGCGAAGCCGGCGACCACATCTACGCGGGCGACGTCAAGCTCGCTGGCGGCATCGAACTGGTTGACGACGAAGAGCTCATGGTTGTCAACGTCTCGCAGGAGATGTCTGCCGAGGAACTCGAAGCCGAACTCGAATCTGACGCTCAGCCTGACGAGCCCGAAGAAGCCGGCGACGACGCTGAAGAAGCCGGCGGTGAAGCAGAAGAAGAGTCCGAAGACTGATCTGCTGATATCTGTGGAAGGCCCCGCCGCTGTGCGGGGCCTTTCGCACATACACGACCCTGAGCACTGCGAACTTTTTCGAGGAGAACGGTGATGTCTGGAACTTGGCTGATTGTCGGCCTGGGCAATCCTGGTTCGCGCTATGAGCGCACTCGGCACAACATCGGCTACATGGTGGTCGACGAACTGCTGCGCCGCACCGGCGGTGCGCTGGGCAAAACCAAACACCGGGCTTTTGCCGACACCGTCCGCCTCGGCAGTGACAAAGCTGTGCTTATGCGCTCGATGACCTACATGAACGAAAGCGGGATCGCGGTGCGCGGACTGGCCGATTTCTACGGTGTCGATCCCGAGCGGATCATTGCCATCCACGACGACGTCGACATTCCCTTCGACAGCATCAAACTCAAGATCGGCGGGGGAGAGGGCGGCCACAATGGCCTGCGCTCCATCACCCAGCACATTGGGACCCGCGACTATCTGCGGCTGCGCGCAGGGGTTGGCCGCCCACCCGGGCGCATGGACACCGCAGACTTCGTCCTTCGCCCCTTCTCACGTTCTGAAGCCGCGGATCTGCCGTTGTTCATCAGCGATCTGGCGGATGCCTGTGAAGACCTCGTGCGACTGGGGCTGACGGACACGCAGCAGCGCTACCACGGCCGGTCACGCGCCTGAGCTATTCAATATCGAGGTCGCGCAGCAGCTGATCGAGCTCAGGGTCTCTGGTTTGCTGCGATTGGGCCTGTGTGAGGTGCTGGGCGTTCTGTCCCGACCTGGGCTTTGCCGCAGAGCCGAGCGCCCATGCAGCAGCGCAGCCGCCGATGAGGCCGAATAGGTGACCCTGCCAGGACATCGAGGTGCCACGAGGGATCAAGCCGATGACCATCGAGACCCCGTACAGTCCGGCTACGACGATGGCGACGACAAGGTAGATGACTTTGCGCAGCCCGCAGCGGGCAAAGAGCCCGCGCAGAACGAGGTAGCCGAAGTAGCCGAACACGAGGCCGGAAGCCCCGACCGTCACGGTGCCGGGCCGGTTGAGGAAGAACACCCCGAGCCCGCCGGCAACGGCTGAGGCCACGGTGACGGCGGCGAAGCGCTTGGCGCCGTCAAAAGCGACGATGAGCCCCAGAATGAGGAACGGAATCGTGTTCGACAGCAGATGGAACCAGCTGACGTGCACGAACGGCGATGTGGCGATCGCCCACAGGCTCGACGGACTCCATGCGCGCACGCCGAGGGCGTGCACGCTGCCGGGGATGACCGTGCTGATCACGCGCATGATCCACATGAGCGCAAGCATCACAACCGGGGCGAAGTAGTGCGCGGGGACCGTCAGGGTGACGCCGCGCGTCTGCTGTGAACTCATAGTTCCATGGTGTCAAAGACGCATGAGAACGCGCTGGGGTGGGAATCGACTGAGAACAGGAACTGACCGCCTGCGGGAAGAGCCTCCGCACACGGGGCGAGCCGGGCAGTCGCGGCGTTTAGACTGTGGGGGTGTCTGTTCGCGGTATTTCCTCTGCCCTGTCCGACCTGTCTGAATTCACCGACGTCGTCGACGCGGTCGGCGAAAAGCACGGAAGCGGTGCAATCCAAGCCGTCAAGGGCCTGTGGCCGCACATCACGGCGGCCGCCGCACAGAAGCGCCCGGTTCTTGTCATCACCGCGACAGGCCGCGAGGCCGACGAGCTCGTCAATGCTCTGGCCGATCACCTCAGTCCGCGCTCCATTGCGATGTTTCCGTCGTGGGAGACCCTGCCGCACGAACGGCTTTCGCCGCGTTCGGACACCGTCGGCCAGCGTCTGTCGGTGCTGCGCCGCTTGGCCCACCCGGGCGATGTCCCCCTTTCGGTGGTCGTTGCACCCATTCGCGCTGTCACGCAGCCGCTGGTCAAGGGCCTGGGCGACCTTGAGCCGGTTGCCCTGAAAGTGGGCAGCGAAGCCGATCTGGAAGAGCTGGCCGAACGGCTTTCGGGTCTGGCCTACAGCCGTGTGGACATGGTGTCCAGGCGCGGAGAATACGCTGTGCGGGGCGGAATTCTGGACGTCTTCCCGCCGACTGACGATCACGCTCTGCGCATTGAGTTCTTCGGGGACGAAGTTGAAGAGATCCGTCCCTTCGCAGTTGCCGACCAGCGTTCGCTCGAAACCGTCGACGGCGCCCAGTATGAGCTGTGGGCCCCGCCCTGCCGTGAAGTGCTGCTGACAGAAGACGTGCGCCGCCGCGCGGCCGATCTGATTCCCGAAGTCCCCGCGGCAGCCGATCTGCTGCAGAAGATCTCCCACGGCATTGCGGCCGAGGGCATGGAGTCACTCGCCCCGGTTTTGGCCGACGGCATGGAGCCGCTCATGTCGATCCTGCCGGAGAACACCGCCGTGTTCGTCACAGCACCGCAGAAGGTCGAGGCGCGTGCTGCCGACCTCGTTGCCACAACCGAAGAGTTTTTGGCTGCAGCTTGGACATCGGCTGCCGCAGGTGCAGAAAGCCCCGTCGACCTGTCTGCCGCCAGCTTCGCAGACTACGCCGAGGTGCAGCAGGCAGCACAGGATCGCGGCTTTTCGTGGTGGGACCTGGGCGGTTTCGCAATCGACGACGAACTCGAGTCCGACCGTCTGGTGCTGACAATCGGGGCGCGTGAACCGCGCGGCTATTCCGGTGATGTCCAGGCGGTGCTGGCCGATGTCGGGCAGCACGTCAAAGACGGCTGGCAGGTGTACGTCCTCACAGAGGGCAAGGGGCCGGGCGAGCGCCTGGTGGAGGTCTTCAGCGAAGCCGACCTCCCGGCGCGCTTCGAACCTGACCTAGCCGACAAGGCCGAAGGCGCAATTCTCGTGACAACGGCGGCAGCCTACGCCGGCTTCGTCTTCGATCAGCACCACATCGCCGTATTGACAGAAGCCGAGGTGCTCGGTCGTGCCGCAGCCACTTCGACCCGGGACATGCGCCGCCTGCCCAGCCGCAGGCGACGCAACCAGGTCGACCCGCTCGACCTCAAGCCGGGTGACTATGTCGTCCACGACCAGCACGGCGTGGGCCGCTTCGTTGAACTCATGCAGCGCACCACCGGGCGCGGCAAAGACCAGCACACCCGCGAATACCTCGTCATCGAATACGCGCCCTCGAAGCGCGGCCAGCCCGGTGACCGTCTGTTCGTTCCCTCGGACGCCCTGGACCAGGTGACCCGCTATGTCGGCGGAGAAGACCCCAAGGTCAACAAGATGGGCGGTTCGGACTGGTCGAACACCAAGAAGAAGGCCCGCAAAGCCGTCAAGGAGATCGCCGGTGAGCTCATCCGCCTCTACGCGGCCCGCAGGGCGACCGTCGGCCACGCTTTCGGCCCGGACACCCCGTGGCAGCGGGAACTGGAGGACGCTTTCCCCTACGACGAAACACCGGACCAGCTGACCACCATTGACGAAGTCAAAGAGGACATGGAGAAGCAGATTCCCATGGACCGGCTGATCTGCGGTGATGTGGGCTACGGAAAAACCGAAGTCGCTGTGCGCGCCGCCTTCAAAGCCATTCAGGAAGGCAAACAGGTTGCGGTGCTCGTGCCGACAACACTGTTGGTCCAGCAGCACTACGACACCTTTTCCGAACGCTACTCCGGCTTCCCCGTCACAGTTGGGGCCATGTCGCGCTTCCAAACCCCGGCGGAAGTGCAGAAGATCAAAGACGACCTCAAAGAGGGCAAACTCGACTTGGTCATCGGAACCCACCGGCTGCTCTCGGGCGAAGTGCGCTTCAAAGACCTGGGCCTTGTCATCATCGACGAAGAGCAGCGCTTCGGGGTTGAACACAAGGAGACCCTCAAAGCGCTGCGCACAAACGTCGATGTACTGGCCATGTCCGCAACTCCGATTCCCCGCACCCTGGAAATGGCGGTCACGGGAATCCGTGAAATGTCGACTCTTGCAACCCCTCCGGAAGAGCGCCATCCCGTGCTCACCTACGTCGGCAAGTACGAAGACCGACAGGTTGCCGCCGCGATTCGCCGCGAACTGCTGCGCGAAGGTCAGGTCTTCTACATCCACAATCGCGTCCAGGACATCGAGAAGATCGCCGGCCATCTGGCGGAGCTCGTACCCGAGGCCCGCATTGCCGTAGCCCACGGCAAAATGAACGAAACCCAGCTCGAACAGGTGATTGTCGACTTCTGGGAAAAGCGCTACGACGTTCTGGTGTGCACCACGATCGTGGAGACCGGCATCGACATTTCCAACGCCAACACGCTCATCGTCGACCGCGCAGAGCGCATGGGCCTGTCCCAGCTGCACCAGCTGCGCGGCCGAGTGGGCCGTGGACGTGAGCGCGCATACGCCTACTTCCTGTATCCCAGTGACATCACGCTGACCGAAACCGCTCACGACCGCCTGCAGACGGTTGCCGCCCACACAGAACTCGGCGCGGGCATGCAGGTGGCCATGAAGGACCTCGAAATCCGCGGTGCCGGCAATCTGCTGGGCGGTCAGCAGTCCGGCCACATTGAGGGTGTCGGCTTCGACCTCTACATTCGGATGGTCGGTGAGGCGGTTGCCGACTTCAAGGGCGACGGCGAAGAAGAGCTGCCGCCCATGAAGGTCGAACTGCCCATCGACGCCCACCTGCCGACCGACTACGTCGAACACGAACGACTGCGCCTGGAGGCCTACCGCAAACTCGCTGCCGCCGAAACAGAAGAGGCGCTGCAAGAAGTCCTCGAAGAGCTCACCGACCGCTACGGCCCCTACCCGGACGAAGTTGCGGTGCTCGCGGACGTGGCGCGCCTGCGGATTCGCGCTCGCCAATCCGGCATCAGCGACATCGTCACGCAGGGCAATATGATCCGCTTCGGCCCGGCGGAACTGGCCGAATGGCAGGTGGTGCGGCTTAAGCGCCTGTATCCGAAAGCGCTCATCAAACCGGCGCTGCGCTCGATCCTCGTGCCCAAACCGGTCCGCCCCGGCAAAGGCTTCGACAAGCGCGAACTCACCGGTTCGGATCTGCTGGAGTGGTGCCGCACGCTGCTGGATCAGGTATTTCCGCTGGATGAGGCCGCATGACTGACGAGGCGCCGGAACCGGTTTCCTGGGATCCCGTGGATCCCGCTGGACTCACCTTGGCCGAAGTGCTCAGCCTGCTGCGAGCACGCTGTCCCTGGGCGGCTGCCCACACGCACGAAAGCCTGGCACCTTTCCTGCTGGAGGAGACCTATGAACTGCTCGAAGCCATCCAGCAGCACAGCGAAGCACCTGATGCGCAGAGCCTGGCAGAGCTGAAAAAAGAACTCGGCGATGTCCTCTACCAGGTGCTGTTTCACGCTGCCGTCATCGATGCACCCCAACCGCACACTCAGCCGACGGGGCAGGCTGCGCCGCCGACTTCTTTCGCCGAAGTCGAACAGCTGCTGAAAGACAAAATCGTCCGCCGCCACCGGCACGTCTTCGACTCCACCGCACCGTGGACGCTGGAGGAAGTCGAAGACATGTACGAGCGGACAAAAGCCCGCGAACGCAAAGCCGAAGGTCGCCAGGCGGTGAAAAGCTCTTTCGATTCGCTGCCGCGGACCATGCCCGCGCTGGCACGCGCGGCCGCGGTCATCGACCGAGCCCAGCGAATGGGGAGGCAACTGCAGAACCCGCCCGGCGCCTCGGCAGAAGAACAGCGGATCGGACATGAACTCCTGGCCCTGGTGCAGGAGGCGCACAGCAGGGGAGTGGACCCCGAAAAGGCCCTGCGTGCTGCTACGGAAGCCGCAGAAAAGGCCACACTGGGCCGCAGCGCCCACGAGCGCGGATAGACTTAAAGCGCACCTTTGGAGTGCGCCGGGACGACAACAACAAGGAGTACCCAGATGGCAAGAATTGATGCCGCGAACGCCCGAGAGATCCTCGACTCGCGGGGCAACCCGACGATCGAAGTTGAGATTCTGCTGGAAGACGACTCCGTCGGCACAGCAGGTGTTCCCTCGGGAGCCTCGACCGGCGAGTTCGAAGCTGTCGAACTGCGCGACGGCGACCCCGAACGCTACGACGGCAAAGGCGTCCTCGCAGCGGTCGAAGCGGTGCTGGGCGAGATCAACGACGCCATCGAAGGCGAAGAAGCCGACGAACAGCGGATCGTCGACCAGATCCTCATCGACCTTGACGGCACCGACAACAAATCGCGTCTGGGCGCAAACGCCATGCTCGGAACCTCGCTGGCAGTAGCCCGCGCACAGGCAGACTCTTCTGACCTGCCGCTGTTTCGCTACCTGGGCGGACCGAACGCACACATCATGCCGGTGCCGCTGATGAACATCCTCAACGGCGGATCCCACGCGGACTCCAACGTCGACATCCAGGAGTTCATGATCGCCCCCATCGGAGCGGCGAGCTTCCGCGAAGCACTCCGCTGGGGCACCGAGGTCTACCACGCGCTCAAGAGCGTGCTCAAGGACCGCGGCCTGTCCACAGGCCTGGGTGACGAAGGCGGATTCGCACCGAACCTCGGTTCGAACGCAGAGGCGCTCGACCTCATCCTCGAAGCGATTAAGAACGCCGGCTACCAGCCGGGCTCGGACGTTGCGCTCGCCCTCGACGTGGCCTCCTCGGAGTTCTTCTCCGATGGCGTGTACAGCTTCGAAGGCGAAAAGCGCACCGCCGAGCAGATGGCCGACTACTATGCTGATCTCGTCGACAAGTACCCCCTGGTGTCGATTGAAGACCCGCTGGATGAAAACGACTGGGACGGCTGGATTGCCATCACCGAAAAGCTCGGCGGCCGCGTGCAGCTGGTCGGCGACGACCTCTTCGTGACCAACCCCGAGCGCCTGGCTCGCGGCATCGACGAAGGTGCTGGAAACTCACTGCTGGTCAAGGTCAACCAGATCGGCACGCTCACCGAAACGTTCGACGCCGTGCAGATGGCGCAGTCGAACAACTACACCACGATGATCTCCCACCGCTCCGGTGAAACCGAAGACACGACGATCGCGGATCTCGCGGTTGCCGTCAACGCCGGGCAGATCAAGACGGGTGCCCCCGCGCGCTCGGAACGCGTGGCCAAGTACAACCGTCTGCTGGTCATCGAGGAGATCCTGGGTGACGCTGCTCGCTATGCGGGCCGCGGCGCTTTCCCGCGCTTCCAGGGATGACCTTTCGGCTGTCTTCTGCCGCTCGGCTGCGCTGAGCCTGCCGCTGTGTGAGCGGGGTGTGGAAACACACCCCGCTCTTCTTCTGTGCTGGCCCGTCCGCGCTGACCCGCCCACGACGGCTTGGCTGTGAGGTCTCTGCTTCCGTTCCTGAGTGCCGCCTGTGATAGCACTGACTGTGAACCGAATCATGCCGACACGCCAGGAACGCTTCTCCTAACATCTGGCACTGACACGGCAGACTTGTCATATTCGTGCTTCTTCCCTTCCCCTACGCACGAATGAGGTGCATATGAGCGGCGCAGACAAACGGCGCAGAAACGGCGGTTCTCGTTGGTCTGCGGCTCGTATTGCCGTCTTTTCGATCATCCTCGTGCTTTTGGCCGTCGGCTTCCTGCCCTCGGTCAGCGCGGGTGTTCGTCAGACGCAGCAGATCCGAGCGCTGGAAAAGCAGAACAGCCAGACGCAAACGGAAATCGACCAGCTCGAAAAGCGTCGCAAAGACTTCGACGACCCCGAGCACATCAAGAAGCTCGCGCGTGAAAAGCACCTGTACGCAGAAGAAGGCGAAACGCTGTATATCGTTGTCGGCGAAGACCGCGAAGACACTGCGACAGGTCAGGCCAATAAGGGGCAGGTTGACCGGCCCTGGTATCAAGAACTTGCCGAGTACATGTCGACAGTGGGAATGGCAACGGAGGATCAGTGAAGGTTTCAAGCTCGGAGCAGGACCGCGCTGTCGTAGAAGAGCAGCTGGGCCGCTTTCCCCGCGGCATGCTGGGCGTGGCTGCCCGCTCAGTGGCCGGTGAGCCGCTGGTTGTGGCAACCGCCCCGCGGTTGGAAGACGGCACGCCGTTTCCCACGGTGTACTACCTGACGCACCCGGACTACGTGCGGGAATGTTCCCGACTGGAATCCAGCGGCATCATGACCGAATGGACCGCGCAGCTGTCAGAACTGCCCGAACTCGCTGAGGCTTACCGTGCCGCGCACCGGTTCTACCTGGAAGACCGCAGGCAGATCGGTCTGGAAGCCGGAATTGCCGAAGTCGAGGAGATCAAAGACTTCTCCGCCGGGGGCATGCCCACCCGCATCAAGTGCCTGCACGCACTCGTCGCCCACTCGCTGGCCGCCGGGCCCGGCATCAATCCGATCGGTGACCGCGCACTGTCGCTCATGGACGGCGTTCCCGAGGTCGCCCGATGACCCGCGCGGCCGCCGTTGACTGCGGAACCAACTCCATTCGCCTGCTCATTGCCGATGTCGAAGGCAACAGCGTTGTCGACGTGGTCCGCTGCATGCGGATTGTTCGCCTGGGCCAGGGCGTTGATGCCACCGGCCGATTCGCTGACGAGGCACTCGAAAGGGTTTTTGCCGCCTGCGAGGAATTTGCCGCGCTCATTCGCGAACACGGCCCCATGCCGGTTCGATTCGCTGCCACTTCGGCCAGCCGCGATGTCGACAACCGCGACGAGTTCTTTGCCGGCGTGCAGCAGCGTCTGGGCATCACCCCGGAGGTCATCAGCGGAGATGACGAGGCGGCGCTGAGCTTCCTCGGTGCGACCGCGGGTGTCGGTTCGCGCATTGACGCGGGACTGCCCCAGCCGGTTCTCGTCATGGACCTAGGCGGAGGCTCCACCGAACTCGTCGTCGGCACGGGGGCCGTAGAAGCGGGGTATTCGATGAACATCGGCTGCGTGCGCATGACCGAACGCCACATCACGTCCGACCCCGTGAGCGCAGACGACATCGCAGCTGTTGAAGCTGATGTCGACGCCGCGTTCGATGAAGCAGCCAAGCACGTCAACATCGCATCCGCAGAAGCACTCGTGGGAGTGGCAGGAACCATCACCACGATCACTGCCGCCGCACTCGGCCTTGACGCCTATCAGCCGGACGTCATCCACGGTGCGCAGCTGCGCCGCGAACAAGCAGACCGGGCAGTCGAGGGCCTACTTGCGGCCACCTCGGCAGACCGTGCACAGCTGCCGTACATGCACCCCGGCCGCGTCGACGTGATCGTCGGCGGGGCGATTGTGTACCGCCGCCTGGTCCACAGGATCGAACAGGCTGCAGGTCACAGCATTCCGCTGATCACATCGGAGGCAGACATTCTCGACGGCATCGCCATCGACCTGGCCCGGCGGTCGGCCTGACCATGCTGGCAGTGTCGGTTATCAAGCGAGCCGCGGCCACGGCGGCCGTCACCGCTGTGGTCCTCAGCGCCGGAACAGTCCAGCCGGCCGCAGCTGTCGAACCCAGCGCCGGTCAGTGGTTTGCCGAAGACCTCGGCCTGGAAGAGGCATGGAAGACCTCAACCGGCAAAGGCGTCAAAGTTGCCGTCATCGATTCGGGAACCGATGACGGCCACGAAAACCTCAAAGACCGCGTGGTCGCTGCAAAAGACTTCTCCGGGGCGAAGAAGGACGGCACAACACCGGTCGGCCCCCAAGAGACAATCCACCACGGCACGGCAGTCGCCGGTGTCATTGCAGGCACAGGCAAGGGCGTTGGGCCGGTGGGCATCGCCCCGGACGCTCGCATCATGTCGGCCTCCATCTGGCTGGGCTCAGACACACCCGACGAATCCGACAGCCGCGACCAAGCCGCCGATGCGGTCAAATGGGCTGCCGACAACGGTGCCAAAGTCATCAATATGTCACTGGGGTGGGACGACCCGGCCTGGCCCGAATCGTGGGACAAGGCATTCATGCACGCCTACAAAAAGGACGCGCTCGTCATCGCCTGTGTCGGCAACGCCTCGCAGGGGGCCAAACGCGTGTGGTCGCCTGCAACCGTGCCCGGTGTCATCGGGGTCGGCGGCATCGGCCGCAATGGAAAGGTCGACAAACAGTCGTCAGCCCCCGGCGTCGACGTCGACCTCATGGCCCCGTCCCAGGGCATTCCCGTCCCGCTGACCGGAGGAAACTACGGAACGGCCGAAGGGTGCTCCTTCGCTGCGCCGATCGTCGCCGCAACAGCGGCCCTCATCCGATCCGCCCACCCCGAGTACACGGCTGATCAGACCGCCGAAGCACTGCGCTCAACCGCCGCGGCCGTAAAAGACCACGACGGAGTGACATCCGGGGATGACTTCGACACCACGGTCGGCTATGGGCGCATACGCCCCGTCGAAGCGCTCAAAGCGGACATCGACAAAGCGCCGTCAGCAGAAAAAGCGCTCAGTGAGTGGATTCACATGCACAGGCGAGCAGAAGCAGAATCGAAGAAAAAAGACGAACCAGACTCCACCTCGGCCCCGGCAACCCATGCCAGCGGAACACTGACAGAAGTGCAGCCCCGCGATGCCCGCAGCGGTCCCGCGGTGCTGGCTATCCTGCTTGCCGCAGGCGCGACATCAGCCGGAATCGGCGTGGCCGCGGGCCTTCGCAACCGCGGTCGCAAGCACTGAGCCGTTTGGGTCTAGACTGGGGGCATGGCTTTGATTCGCAACAGCAAACTACGTCCTCGTGTCCTCATCGTCGGCGGCGGTTACCTGGGTCTCGTCACAGCCCAGAACCTCCTGAAGAACCTCGGTCGCGGAGAAGCAACCGTCACCGTTGTCGACCCGAACCCGTACATGACGTACGCGCCGTTCCTGCCGGAAGTTGCCGGCGGTTCGATTGAAGCGCGCCACGCCATCGTCCCTCTGCGCCGCAACCTCAAGGGCGCAGAGGTCGTCATCGGCTCCGTCCGCAACATCAACCACGCTGAAAAGTTCGTCACCATCGAACCCGAAGGCGACGAAGCGTTTGAACTCGACTACGACTACATTGTTCTGGCCGCCGGTGCTGTGGCACGCGCACTGCCAATTCCGGGTCTGGCTGACGAAGCCATCGGACTCAAGCGGATCGAAGAAGCCGTCGCCCTGCGCGACCACGTGCTCAACCGCCTTGACGAAGCTGCCCTCATGGAAGACGACGAAGAGCGCCGCAAGGCTCTGACGTTCGTGTTCGTCGGCGGTGGATTCGCCGGCATCGAAGCCCTTGCAGAACTCGAAGACATGGTCCGCGCCGGTGTTCGCGAACGCGAAACCCTCACCGATGCCGACGTGCGCTTCGTCCTGGTCGAAGCCATGCCGCGCGTTATGCCGGAAGTCGGCGAAGCCCAGGCCCGCTGGGTTGTCGAGCACCTGCGCTCTCGCGGCATCGACGTGTACCTCGAAACCTTCCTGGAAGACTGCACCGACAAGGTCTGCAAGCTCTCCAACGGCGAACAGTTCACCGCCGACACCATTGTGTGGAACGCCGGTGTCAAGGCCAATCCGCTGCTGGTCGACTCTGACCTTCCGCTGGATGATCGCGGTCGCGTCACGGTGCGCGCAGACCTGCGGGTCGAAGATGAAAACGGCGTTGTCGAAGGCGCTTGGGCTGCCGGTGACAACGCTGCTGTTCCAGACCTCACCGGTGACGGCCCCGGCGGTTTCTGCGTGCCGAACGCTCAGCACGCCGTCCGGCAGGCCCCGGTCCTGGCTGCAAACCTGCTGGCTTCGCTGCGCGGCGAAACCGAGTTCAAGCAGTACTACCACAAGTCACTCGGCGTTGTCGCCGGCATGGGTCTGTGGAAGGGTGTTTCGCAGATGGGCAAGACCGAACTGCGCGGCCCCGTTGCCTGGGCTATGCACCGCGCCTACCACGGCTACGCCATTCCATCCTTTGACCGCAAGGTTCGCGTGTTCGTCAACTGGGGACTCAACCTGATTCTCGGCCGCGACCTCACCCCGGTCAAGGACCTCGACGTGCCGCGGAAGAACTTTGTCGAAGCCGCTAACTCAAAGCCCGCACCCAAGAAGTGACGCGCTGATCTGAAAGGCTGATTGCCAGCCTGCCTGATCACTCACGAGGCGGGGCCACCGACATCCGGTGGCCCCGCCTTATGTTGTTGGTGGGGTGGGACCCACAGTTAGTCGGCAGCTTCTTCGAGACATTGTCCGACAAATTGCAAGCTTTAATGAGGTCGGCCGTGTCGATCAATCTGCGGGCAGTGATTCTGCGGACGCGTCGTTCTTCTGGATCATCAACACATTGGATGCTTCTTTCAATCTGGGCGAGTTCGTGGGATATTGCTCAGCGCCGCTCTGTTTGTAGTAGCCGGCTGTGCATTCGCAGTGTTGTTCCGTTCGCGACAGCGTGAAAGGGCGCGGGACTTCTGCCTAGTGGAGGTGATGTCGTCTCGTTGTCGAAGAAACCGCCGAGGGTGTTGCATGCTTGGGAAGCTAACCCCACCCACTGTCATGAGAGCCAGGGAAATTGCACTGCCTGTAGTGCTTGATGGATAAGTGGGTTAAAGGTTTCGCCCCGGCGATAAGAGCCTCTGGGCTCTTCCTTGCGATAGCTTGGGAAGTCATTTTTGTCAGGACGTGGCGCGATCGTATGGACTTAGTGGTTCTGAGCGGTCATACTGGGAGTACCGAGGTCCGGCGTTCCGAATAGTTACCGTATGGTTGGCGTAGCTCAGTAATCACTGAGAGTAGGGCGCCGGGCCGTTATCATTCCTAGTGAAGTTCCAGTAGGTCCCTTCCGGGCGCCACGTTCGTGACCTAAAGGTATCGAAATCCCTGGACGGGTTCGCCTTCGCGTTCATAAGATGCCTACCAATTGCCCCCGCCGTCATATCGGCTAGTTGGATGCCGCGATTTACTTTCGAGTCGTCAAACTTGACGGAGTGCACGGTTCCCGGAACGTCGCGGTTCACTAACCCCATCAGGTACTGATTATCTGGGATGTCGAAAGCAGCTAGATCGTTTCCGTCGATGATGATCTTGGCATTCGTGATCTGTCCCCAGTTGCGCTCGAGTAGCATCTTGATCAGGTAAGACTTCAGTGCGTTGCCGTTGTTGCGAAGTTTAGGGCTGTGTATGAGTTCCTTGTCCGCGTAGATCGCACGCACAGCGAAGTCGAGTGATTTGATGAGGTCGAAGTAGAGACGTTTTGTCTTGTCCTTGGTGTTGTTGTATTTGAACTCCACTCGGTGGCTGCGTTTAGCTGCGCATTGTTCTGAGATGGACTTGAGGTTCTCGATCTGTTTGGGATCGCGGAAAATACATGCGGACATCACGATATAGCGGCTCGAACCCTTGTTGAGTTGCATCCCGGGGTCACCAGAATCGTCGATGAATACCCACATGTCTGGTGGGCCTGCAGGTGTTTTTAAGGCTAGTGCTGGTGGGTTGGGGCGTCTGCTGTAGGCAGAGAAGCTGTCGGCCATTGTCATGGGCTTCCCAATCACTGGTGGGGCTCTTCGTCCCGCCTGCTGGCGGCTTCGCCCTCAGCGTTGAGGGCCCGTTCGCCCCTGTGCGTTGCTAGGTAGGAGTGCAGCCGGTTACGCGGTGGGGCTGGGATCTTCTCGGCTTCGTCGGCTTCGCTCGGTGTTCCTACGGCTTGCGAATCAGATGATGAAGTGTCATTGCAGTCTCCTGTCGTCGACGGTTCTTCCACGAGCGACAAGATCAGCGCGTCCAAGGCGTCACGCTGACGCAAGGTCAGACGCTCAGTCCCCGACGGCGGCACCCACGGCTCCTCCGCGGGATTCCCAAGCATTCCCTGTAGCATACCGACGGACACGCCGAGACTGTCAGCCAGCGCGGTCATTGTCTTCGGCCGAGGAGCCGCGCCTCGGACAGTCCGACTGATAGTCGTCGTGTGCACGCCAGACGCAACGCTCCATTGGCGCATGGATGGTTCGTTTGTCCTCGGGTCGAGGAAACCTGCCCGCCGCATGGCTGCCTGGAGTGGCTTAGGAATGTCGTTGCTCACGTCTGTAATGTCCATCTGTCTAGGGGGGGAATTCGCAACACACAGCCTAACCGTCTTCTCCGCGTATTCCATGATTGTAATTACGGTGTTCCGCTTGCTGGTGAGTATTTGCCTTGTGATGTGGTGGAGCATGAGGAAGCGGTGTTGTGTCCACATTGAAGGGCAACGTGTTGGAGTTTTGTGTGCCTGTTTGGCGGCAACTAACGGATGGGAAACCTGCCGAGCACGTACAGCTGAAGGGCGCGCATAATTCGTACCGCGCTGGGGGGGAGTCACCGGTAACAAAACAGTCTACGTGGCGGTTATTGATTTCAGCGCGTGGTCGGGAGAAGCGGTCCCGGCAAGCTGGGTCGTTAAGGATGAAGAAACCCTGCTTGAACCCATCGTCCCCGAGACATCAGGACCTGAGCCGGTGGGCCGAGCGGCGACGCACCGGTCCCTGCTGGTTGGATGAAACAAGACACGTTGAAATTGCTGAGGCCGTTCTGCGGTCGTCTTTGAAGCTCAACATCTGTGTCTTTTGGCAACACGCTAGTCTGGTGTTGTCGATGGCTACAGCGTGTGTGGCCGTTGGCTTATATACAGCTGGGCGCGTTCGTGTATCAAGTATTTACAAGCTGGTAGGGGAGTGAGACATAATGCGCCGGCCGGATGCTTTGGACGAGATTACGAGCGAAGTGCGGGCGCTTGTCGTGCAGGAACTCGGGCTCACCGACGATGATTTGTCGATCCCGGATTCTCTGATCCGAGACAACGAAACGCATGCGGCCTTCGAAATGCTGCGGACAGAGACTTGCCACGAAGGGATTATTTGGCCGGATCACCTGGTTAAGCAGTTCCGTGAACTTCCGGAGCGGTTTGATCTTGGGCGAGAGTTTGATGAGTTCATGAAGTGGCAGGACGAAATCCGAGCGAAGAAGAACGCGACTGCCTCAGAGCCTGTCTCTTAACCACATACAGCAGATAAAGATAGTGAACCCACCCGAGTTATCTGGGTGGGTTTTCTTATACCCAAAAGTTGAGTTTCCCCTAAACCGTCAGGGGCACATGGCGGGAACAGACTGCGCGCGTTCGTGCGGCATGAATGGAGGACGCATGTCTGACACCTTCGGACGAGGCGCTTTGCTTCCGTGTCCTTCTACGCCAACTCGCCATCTGAAAGGAGATGCGTCAACCCTGGTCTTCGGTTTCTTCGTCCGCGCGCTGCATCAGCACACCGAGTTGCTCAGAATGTGAGTGCAATCTGTCGATGGCTGTCTCCAAGGGCGCACTTACCTCGGCCTCGAGAGCCTTCACAAACTTCAGTCCAAAACTCGAGTCTGGATTTCGGCCCAAATCTCGGTTAGAGAGAACTTCCGACCTCAAAGCCTCAATCGCGCCTGCGCCGTTGTTTAATGTGCGCGACAGAATGATGTCTTCAGCGTGCGGAATATCCACCAGATCCAAGACGTACAGGTGAGACACCTCCATTGAGGCCGCAAGCCTCTGCACAGGGTCGAAGCACTCAAGCCATTGCTCAATGAAGCGGTGGCAGAGCGTGGAATCGGCAGGAGCGATTTCCTCCTCCAGAACTTCTATGACCAGAGAAATCGACATGTCGTCCGCAATCTTGAGTGCATCAGAGAAGTCATCGTGTAGTGACGCCGAGATCGCCTGAATCAGTCGAGCCTTGCTGTCTGACCTGCTCATTGCTGACCTCCCTTTCTTGGCCTCAATGTCCGCAACTGAGTGCTTCGTGCCCACATTTTGCACAAACTTTGGCAGCGCTGGTGTGGTTCGGCAGCGGCACACCGGTTAGCAACAAAAACACCCTTTAGCCGGAATCCACCCCTTAGCCGCAGGAAAACTCCCCTTAGCCGGAAAGTGTCGCCGTAGAAGCTGTTGCTAAGGCGCAGAATCCGGCTGTCGGGTGTGGGATCGCATGCGCTGTGCGGATACAGAAAGTCCCCCCAGTGGGACTCGAACCCACACTGAATCGATTTTAAGTCGACTGCCTCTGCCGATTGGGCTATAGGGGGAGTTGTGCGAATGTGGCCCGGGTACGGGCCCGCACGGCTTCATCGAGCTTAGCAGGACAGCTCCGAGCGCCGCCCGGTCCGGCCGTTCATCTGTCGTCAATCTGGGTGCGTAGAGTGGACACGAGAACCGAGCGAAGGAGCCAGAATGCACCCCCATCCGAAAGAGAACCTGCGCGAGTACATTGACAAGCTGCGCACGGAAGGCTACACGGTAGTGGATGGGCACACTCCTGACCCCCACCTGATCAGCCCCGAGGGCAAAGCCGTCGAAACCTGGCGCGAAGGCTACCCGTACGACACCCTGATGGACCGGGAAGCCTACGAGATCGAAAAGTACAAGCTGCAGATCGAACTGCTGAAGTACCAGTACTTTGCCGAAGACAACGGTCTGCGCAATGTCATCGTGTTCGAAGGCAGGGACGCCGCCGGCAAGGGCGGAACCATCAAGCGCTTCACCGAGCACCTCAATCCGCGCTCAGCCCGCACGGTGGCACTGGCAAAACCCACAGAAGAAGAAGCGGGTCAGTGGTATTTCCAGCGCTATATTCGACACCTGCCCACGCGCGGGGAGATCGTCATGTTCGACCGCTCCTGGTACAACCGGGCCAATGTCGAGCGCGTTATGGGCTTCTGCACCGACGACGAATACGAAGTCTTCATGCGCCAGGCGCCGGAATTTGAGCGCATGCTCGTCGAATCGGGCATCCACCTGACCAAGTTCTGGTTCTCGGTGACGGAAGCTGAACAGCGCACCCGCTTTGCCATCCGACAGATTGACCCTGTGCGCCAGTGGAAGCTCTCGCCGATGGACCTGGAATCACTCGGCCGCTGGGATGACTACACGGTGGCCAAAGAGCAGACCTTCCTGCGCACCGACACGGACCACGCACCGTGGATTTCGGTGAAATCCAACGACAAGAAGCGCGCCCGTCTCAACGCCATGCGCTACTTCCTCAATACCGTCGACTACGACGACAAGGACACCAGCGTCGTCTACGCGCCCGACTCCAACATCGTCATGCGCGGCATCGAAGCTGTCGGCGACTGATCTGAACGCAGCTGCCGCAGATGCACGAGGCGGGGCCGGAGAAATCTCCAACCCCGCCTCATGCGTGTGATTGCCCGAAGGTCAGTCCTTCTGCTGTACCTCAGACGGTTCGGCGGGCTTTTTGCTCAGGGAGTAGTCGGCGTCCTTTTTGCGCAGGCCGCTTTTCTTCTCTTTCTTCTTCTGTGCGCTGTGGGCGTCTTTTCCAGTCGAGGTGATGTCTTCGGGAGTGTATTCCTCGGTCGGCTGGTCTTCACTCTGACGCTTGTCATCACGTGCAGTGGCCGCGGAGCTCGGGGCCGGTGCGACAGTTTCCGTCTTCTTCGCCGGCTGTGCCTTGCCCTGTGTCTTCTTCTTCGCTTTGCGCTGCTTCTTGTTCTTAGCTTCGCTTTGGCGGTTGTAGTTGTTCTGGCGCTCGCGCAGCGATTTCACGGCTGCGCGAGCCTTCTTGCGGCGACCGTGGCCGATGAACGACAGACCAATGAGCAGGCCCGATGCCAGCAGGATGATGGCACCGGAGGCAATGCCGGCGTCCATCCAGAACGTCTGCGGGAACAGGCGGATGAGCGAGTCGTCGATGTAGAACTCCCACGTGCCCGCTGAGAAGAACAGACTGTGGAAGCCGCGGAAGAAGCCGTCCCAGCTGACGAGGGCGAGGACTCCCAGGACCAGAATCGACACGAGGGTGAGGACAGCGCCGAAGCGGACGCCGATGCGCAGGCCCGGTCCGTGGGGGCGGCTGAGATACAGACCGGCGAGCACAGCGCCGATGAGTCCGATGATCGCCACCAGCGTGAGGATCTGGACAAGACCCTTGACATCCGCCATGTGTGCGACTTCGGCCTCGTTGAACACGGGCACGCCGTTGCCGGCGACGACATCGGCCAGATACCGCTTGGAGTCGGCGTTGTACAGGTAGTCGACGGTGTAGGACCCGAAGTGCAGGCGGTCGGAGTCGCTGAAGCCGAATTCGTCAGCGGGGAAGCCGGGCCGGTGGAAGTACTCGAACTTCAGGAACAGTCCGGAGGCCACCGTGCGGACTGCCACCGCGAGCGTGATGAAGGGAACGGCGAGGATGACCCACGCGGTTGCCACAACATCGAAGAACGTGAACTTGCGGTACAGGCGCGTTTGGCTGAGCAGTTCGACCGGCGTCTGTTCGGCTTTGGCTGTGCGACCGGCCCCCCGATCGCCAAGGTAGCGCCACTCTTCTTCCGACAGCGCGGTGGGCCTGCGGACTCGCGGCTCCTGTCGGCGCACCGGCGGATACGCCTCGTACTGCGCGGTGTCGCCGAGTTCTTCGGGCCGGTCGACCGATTTGGCACTGCGCGAATCTTCGCTGCGCTCGGCAGCGTCGGCCTGCGTGTTCTCAGCGGTCTTCATCCGCTTGGACACGAGGTCGTCGGAGCTTTCTGGAGTGTTCGATTTTTCAGCCACAGAACCATGGTGCCAACTGTGGGCCGCCAGCGCTTGGATGACACGCGCAATCAGCACCTACAGCGGGCGTGCGGGGGCTTAAGACAGCACTGCGGACAACAGCACAATCGTGGGAAACGCGAGGATCGTTGTGACGAACACGGCATCGCGCACGAGCGTTTCTGCCATGCGATAGCGCATGGAGTAAACATAGACGTTCTGAGCTGTCGGCAGGGCGGATGTGACGACGATGGCCAAGAGGTCAACGCCGGTGAAGCCGAGCAGCGGGCCGCCGATCAGCCATGCGATGAGCGGCTGAACGGCAAGTTTGACCACCGTGATGAGGGTCAGATCCGTACGTGTTCCGCGGGCCGGCAGCGCCCAACCGTCCTTGAGGGAAATGCCGAACGCCAGCAGGGTCAGCGGAACGGAGGTCGCGCCGATCATCGACACGGGATCGTGGATGACCTGGGGCAGACGCAGACCGGTGAGAGCGAAGAACAGGCCGACGGCCGCGCCGATGAGAATCGGGTTGCGGATCACCTGCAGAAGGGGAGTCCACCAGCGGGTGAGAGTCCCGGCGCGCTTTGCCTGGTGAATGTCGAGAATCACCATGCCCAACGGTGCGAGGATCACCAGTTGGAACAGCATAATCGGCGGAACGTACGAACTGGACTTCAGAACGTAGATCGCGATCGGAATTCCCAGGTTGCCGATGTTGACATACGACACCGCCCAGCCGGTCATCACCGCCCGGCCCAGAGACCGGTTCTTGAAGTACGAGAATGTGAACATTGCCGTGCCGACGAGCGCTGCCGAACCCGCCGTGGCGAAGATGGCGGGGGAGAAGATCCGCTGAAGCGGAGCTTCGGCAATCAAGTCGTACAGCAGCGCCGGAGTGGACACGTAGAAGACGGTGGAGGCCAGAACCCTCTGCCCCTGTGAGCCGAGAACTCCGCTGCGACCCAAGAGGAAGCCCACGAAGATGATGAAGCCGATGACGGCGAAGCCTTCGAGAGCGCCGAGCACAGAATGTCCTTTCTTCGATCAGTCGTCACTCTACGCCTGTCTCAACCTGTGCGCGCAGATGTCCCGAACATCGGACGGACCTGCGAGGTGCCGGGAGGCCGCCGCGTCATGTGCCGGTCAGCCCGCACGCTCACCACGAGGTGAGATCCGGCTACTGTTGTGGAGATATGTCTGACGCTTCGTCTTCACACCCGGGTTCCCGCCGCGCTTCGCGCCGCCGCGGGAAGCGTCGCTCTGATCGCGGCAGTGCTGCTGAACGTGCCGAAAGCACACCGCGGCTGCGCCAGGCGCGCTCGCGGACCGAACTGCACATTGAGTATCCGGAAGAACTTCCCGTCAGCAGCCGCCGCGACGACATCGCGCGGGCCATCAAAGACAGCCAGGTTGTCGTTGTGGCCGGTGAAACCGGTTCGGGGAAAACCACTCAGCTGCCGAAGATCCTGCTGGAGCTCGGCTACGGCATCAACGGGCTGATAGGACACACGCAGCCGCGGCGCATTGCCGCCCGCTCCGTTGCAGCTCGACTGGCAGAAGAGACCCTCACCGAACTCGGTGAGGGAGTCGGCTATCAGGTGCGCTTCACCTCGGACGTTGTTGATGCCACCCGCGTGAAGGTCATGACCGACGGTATTCTCCTGGCCGAACTCCAGCACGACAAGCGTCTGGGGGCCTATGACGCGATCATCATCGACGAAGCCCACGAACGCAGCCTCAACATCGACTTCCTGCTGGGCTGCCTGGCCAGGCTCCTGCCGAAACGGCCCGACCTCAAGGTGATCATCACGTCGGCGACCATCGACCCGGAGTCCTTTGCCGAGCACTTCGGAGACGCGCCGATCGTGTCGGTGTCCGGCCGCACCTACCCGGTGGAGATCCGCTACCGGCCGGTTGACGAAGACTTCGCAGACGACCGCGAAGCTGACGGCGATCTGCTCGACAAAGAACAGCAGGAGCCGCGCGCCACGGTGCCGCACGTGCCAGAGGCTGATGCGCTCATGGGCGGTCTGCTGCGAGCCGTCGACGAACTTGCCGGGGAAGCACCCGGCGACATCCTCGTATTCCTGTCTGGGGAAGCAGAAATCCGCGACGCGCAGGCAGAGCTCGAAGGCCACATGCGCACCAAGCGGCGCAGCTGGGAAATCGTTCCGCTGTACGGCCGACTGTCAGCAGGGGAGCAGCAGAGAGTCTTCGCACCCCACTCGACACCCCGGATTGTTCTGGCAACCAATGTCGCCGAAACATCGTTGACGGTCCCCGGCATCAAATACGTCATCGACGGCGGTACGGCGCGCATCTCCCGCTACTCCACTCGCACCAAGGTGCAGCGGCTGCCGATCGAACCGATCTCGCAGGCCTCCGCCCGGCAGCGATCGGGCCGCTCCGGCCGCACCAGCAGCGGCATTGCCATCCGGCTGTACTCGGAGGGCGAATTCGACGCCCGGCCCGAATACACGGATCCGGAGATCCTGCGCACCAACCTCGCCAGTGTGCTGCTCATGATGACGCAGCTGGGTTTTGTGCGCACCGAAAAGGACATCCTCGATTTTCCGTTCCTCACCCCACCGGAAACGCGGGCAGTCAAAAACGGCAAGAACGCACTCGTCGAGCTCGGCGCGCTGCGCGAAGCCGGCGGCACCCTCACCCTGACAAAACTCGGCCGCACACTAGCCGCACTGCCGCTGGACCCCCGGCTGGCGCGTATGGTGCTCGCCGGGATCGAGGCGGGGGTTGGCCCGGAAACCGCAGTCATCGTGGCCTTCCTGTCGAGTCAGGACCCGCGCGAACGCCCCACGGAACAGCGGCAGGAAGCAGACGAAAAGCACAAGCGCTTCCACCATCCGACCTCCGATTTCCTGTCAGTGCTGCGCCTGTGGAACTACGTGCAGCGCAGATCTGATGAGCTTTCAACCTCGAAGTTCAAAAAGCTGTGCAAGTCCGAGTTCATCCACTTTGTGCGGGTGCGCGAATGGCAGGACCTCGTCCACCAGATCCGCCAGATGCTGGGCAACATCGGCAAACACATCGACAAGCCCGGAAGTGAACTCGGCACCAGGCCCAGTGAGACCGGGCAGCCAGATGCCCACCGCGGCCGCCGCAAGAAGCGCTTGGCGAACAGGCGCGGGCCCTACACGGCAACGGAACAGGCCGTGCACGAAAGCCTGCTCACCGGCATGCTCGACACGATCGGTGCGCGTACCGTTGAGGGCAAGGACTACATCGGCACCCGCGGCACCAAGTTCAGGATCTTTCCCGGATCCGGCGTATTCGGCGCCAATCCGGACTTCGTCATGGCCGCTGAGCTCGTTGAGACCTCCAGACTGTGGGCCCGCACCGTCGCCGCAGTAGAACCCGAGTGGATTGTCCGCGCAGCCGGTGACCTCATCACCCACAGCTACTCAGAGCCCCACTGGTCATCCCGCTCAGCAGCAGCCCTGGCGTACGACAGGATGAGCCTCTACGGGGTGCCGCTGATCTCAGACGCGCGCATCAACTACGGCAGAATCGACAGGGAAGCCGCACGCGATCTGTTCATCCGCCACGCGCTCATAGAAGGCGACTGGAACGAAAAACACGCCTTTGCCGCTCACAACGCCCAGGCCCTGGAAAAGGCCGAAGCGCTCGCCAGCCGCCTGCGCGACCGCCGACTGCTCGCTGAAGACGACGTCCTGTTTGAGTTCTATGACGAACGTCTGCCGGGCAATATTGTGTCCGCCGGGCACTTCAACAGCTGGTGGAAGCACAAACGGGCCGAAGAGCCCGACTTCCTCAACATCGACCCGAATTCGCTGCTGGCCGCTGACGGGACCGACCTTGCAAGCGCTGCCGACGACTACCCGCTGCAGGTGCACCTGGCCGACGGCAGCAGCGTGCGCCTCAGCTACGCCTACGAACCCGGATCCCGCCGCGACGGAGTGACCGTGTTCCTCAGCCCCGCACAGCTGCGCAGCGTCGATGCCGACGATTTTTCATGGCAGGTGCCGGGACTGCGCCTGGAGTACATCACGGCACTCATCCGCTCCCTGCCGAAGGCCAAAAGAACCTACTTCGTCCCGGCACCCGATGTTGCCGCTGACATCCTCGCAGCCGTTCAAGGGCCGGAAGACGACACGCGCCTGCTGGCACGCCCAGCAGGCCGCGCCCTCGAAGCGCTGGCCGCCGAACTCACTGCCCGCGCCGGCGGAGGCGGACTCATGGACCGCGTGCCGATCACCGTCACACCGGATGACTTCGACCTTGCCCGGCTGCCGTCCCACCTGCGGATGAGCTTCGTCATCCGCCGCGGCAGAAAAACCCTCGCAAGCGGAGAAAGCCTCGCGGAACTTCAGCAGCAGGCAAAAAACGCAGATGCGGAAGCCGACAGGCAGACCACCCCCGCCCCTGCCGCCCCCGCCCACACGACCAAGGCGAAGACGAAGACCGCGGTGCCGGCGCCTCGGCAGGGGATCCGAGGTTGGGACTTCGGTGCCTTCCCGCAGCCGGTCGAAGCTGACGGCCGCCGATACTTCCCCGCACTGGTCGACGAGGGAACCTCGGTGACGCTGCGCTATTCAGCAGACCAGACGTGGGCGCACCAGACGACGATTCTCGGAGTCACCCGGCTGTTGAGCCTCAACCAGAAAGAAGCCGCCCGATACTGCCAAGACGGCCTCGACAACACCGCAAAGCTTGTGCTGGGCGCCCGCCGCACCAAGGACTCCGACCCGCTGGAAGACGCGGTTTTCACCGCCGTCGGCCGGGTGGTGCGCACCGCGCAGTGCCTGAACCGCGCCGACGCACCGGCCTCACCCGGCAGCGGTGACCACCCCCGAACAGAAGAAGAGTACAAAGCCCTTCAGCGCGAAACGGCCGGTCGAATCACCGGCGAACTTGACAGGGTCTACCAGGCTCTGACCCGAACCTACACGCTCGCAGCCGATATTGAGCGGACAATCAAAAACACCCGCTCGCTGAGCGTGCTCGCCTCCGTCGCAGACGAACAGACCCACCTGGCGAGACTCCTGCGCCCGGGCTTTTTGACTACGGTCGCACCGGACTGGGTTATGCGTATGCCCGCCTACCTCGAAGCCGCCCAGAATCGCATGGACAAACTCGGAACACAGACCAGCCGCGACCGCCAGTTCATGGACCGAATCGAACGGGTGTGCGCCCAGATTGATGAAAAAATCGACCGCGCGCTCGGCAGCGCGGCAAGGGAAGACGCTGCGCGCTTCAGCGCTGTTCTGCCCGCCGAATGGCAGCAGATTCTGTGGGACGTCGAAGAGCTGCGGGTATCACTGTGGGCACCCCACATTGGAACCGCGCACACAGTATCCGAACAGCGGATCGCCAAAGCGCTGGCAAAACTGTAGGCGGACCCGGGCAAGCCCAGCGGCTCCGCAGGGGAGGCCGATGGTCGGCTGCGCCTCGTGAGTCAGATGTAGAACAGGATCCAGGAAGCCGGGAAGACCGCGGCGGTGCAGACCGCCGCAATCGCCCAGCGGATGCGCTTTTTGTCGCCTTTGCGAGTCAGTGCTATCCAATAGACGATGATCGTGGCCGCCGTCATCAGCCAACCGGCGGAAGCCAAAAACCACATGCCCAGCAGCTGGCTGTTGGGCACGCCCAGCTGCTGCATCGGCTGCATGAAGTGCGCGGCCATCAGCGACATGCTGATGCTCAGCACACACAGTGCCGCAGATACGACCGCCGAGGCGATGAATACCCACAGCGTCTGCCGACCGTGCTTGACGGGACGTGCCGCCACCGAATACTCGGCACTGTCGGTGCGCTGTCTGCTGGTTCTGTTCCTCTTGGCCACGGCACCATCCTACGGAAAACGGTACGAGGCGCAGCCGACCTTCCGCGGCAGCCCCCAGCGGGCTGTCCTAGACTGGCCGAGTGACTCCGACCCCGCAGACCATCCGCGAAGAAGCCGCCCGACGGCGCACATTCGCCGTCATTGCCCACCCGGACGCCGGCAAATCAACGCTGACCGAAGCGCTCGCACTGCACGCCCGCGCCATCGGCCAGGCCGGCGCCACCCACGGCAAAGCCGGCCGCCGCGCCACCGTGTCCGACTGGATGCAGATGGAACAGGACCGCGGAATTTCGATTTCATCCGCCGCGCTGCAGTTTGAATACCGCGACTGCGTGGTCAACCTCATCGACACCCCCGGACACGCCGACTTCTCAGAAGACACCTACCGGGTGCTGTCATCCGTCGACTGCGCGATCATGCTGGTAGACGCCGCAAAGGGAATGGAAGAGCAGACCATGAAGCTCTTCGAAGTCTGCTCTCACCGCAGCATCCCCATCATGACGGTCATCAACAAGTGGGATCGCCCCGGCTTGGAGTCGCTGGAGCTCATGGACGAGATCCAGCAGAAGACCGGTATGCTGCCCACCCCGCTCACGTGGCCCGTCGGCGATTCCGGGGACTTCCGCGGCGTGCTTGACCGCGAAACGGGGGAGTACACCAAGTTCACTCGCACCGACGGCGGGGCGACGATCGCGGGGTCTGAAACCATGGCCCCTGGGCGAGCCGAAGAAGTTGAAGGCGATGTGTGGACAACAGCGGTCGAAGAATCTGAGCTGCTGGAACTGGAAGAGCAGAACTTCGACTACGACGAGTTCCGGGCGGGCAAGCACACCCCGGTGATGTTTGCATCGGCCGTTCTCAACTTCGGTGTGGCCAAAATCCTCGACACGCTGATCGACCGGGCACCCTCGGCTGAGCCCCGCCTGGACCGCAACGGCCAACCGCGCCCCGTCGAAGCGCCGTTCTCCGGCTTCGTGTTCAAAGTGCAGGCTGGAATGGACCGCAACCACCGCGACCTGCTGGCCTATATTCGCGTCTGCTCCGGTGTTTTCGAACGCGGCATGGTCGTCACCCACGCTGAAACCAAGAAGCCGTTTGCAACCAAACACGCCCAGCACGTATTCGGCCGCGACCGCGACTCCGTGGAAACCGCCTATCCCGGCGATGTTGTGGGCCTGGTCAACGCATCGGCCCTGCGCGTCGGCGACAGCCTCTATGTCGACGAAGCCGTGCAGTTCCCGCCGATCCCGTCCTTCAGTCCGGAGCACTTCATGGTCATCCGCGCGAAAGACCCCTCGAAGTACAAGCAGTTCCGCCGCGGCATCGATCAGCTCGACCACGAAGGCGTCATCCAGGTGCTGCGCTCCGACCTGCGCGGAGACCAAGCGCCGGTGCTCGGAGCCGTGGGCCCCATCCAGTTCGAAGTCGTCGAAGACCGCATGGTCAGCGAATTCAATTCACCGTGCAGGCTGGAGTCCCTGCCGTACACGCTGGCCCGCCGCACAGTGAAAGACGACATCCCGAAACTGGCCAAAGAGCGCAGCGTCGAAGTGCTCGAACGCTCCGACGGCACGCTGCTGGCACTGTTCTCCGACCGGTGGCGCCTGGGCGGAGTGGAAAGGGAAAACCCCGGCATCACCCTTGAGCCCCTCGTTGTCACCTGACCGTCTGCGAGCGCATCGCGGCGGGGGTTTAGAATAGGTCGTCGGGCAGTGTTAAGTCCTGATCGCGTGGCTGCGCTTAGGACTCTGCCCGCAGTCATTTCTGCAATAAGGAGCTAGCACAAGTGGGAAACACGTCGATCCGCGTAGCAGTCGCGGGCCTGGGAAACTGCGCAACGTCACTCATTGAGGGCGTTGAATACTACAAGGACGCAGATCCCGAATCGAAGGTTCCGGGCCTCATGCACGTGCAGTTCGGCGACTACCACATCAGCGATATCGAATTCGCCGCGGCTTTCGACGTCGACGCTGACAAGGTCGGCAAGGACATCTCCGAAGCTGCTTACTCCAGCCAGAACCACACCATCAAGATCACCGACATCCCTCACACCGGGGTGGAAGTGCAGCGCGGCCCGACCCTCGACGGGCTTGGCAAGTACTACCGCGAAACCATCACCGAATCCGACGCCGAACCCGTCGACGTTGCGCAGGCTCTGCGTGATGCCAAGATCGACGTTCTCGTGTGCTATCTGCCCGTCGGCTCGCAGAAGGCCGTCGAACACTACGCGCAGGCGGCAATCGACGCGAAGGTCGCCTTCGTCAACGCCCTGCCGGTGTTCATTGCCGGAACCAAAGAATGGGACGACAAGTTCAAAGAGGCGGGCGTGCCGATCGTCGGCGATGACATCAAGAGCCAGATCGGTGCGACCATCACCCACCGCGTCATGGCCCGCCTGTTCGAAGAGCGCGGCGTCATCCTCGACCGTACCTACCAGCTCAACGTCGGCGGCAACATGGACTTCAAGAACATGCTCGAACGCGAGCGCCTGGAGTCCAAGAAGATCTCAAAGACCCAGGCGGTCACCTCGAACACCTCGGCTGAACTTGCTGAGCGCGACGTGCACATCGGACCTTCGGACTACGTGGGCTGGCTGGACGACCGCAAATGGGCATTCGTCCGCCTGGAGGGCCGGAACTTCGGAGACGCCCCGGTGTCTTTGGAATACAAGCTAGAAGTGTGGGACTCGCCGAACTCCGCAGGCGTCATCATCGACGCCGTGCGCGCTGCCAAGATCGGTCTGGACAGGGGGATCGGCGGTGCGCTCATTTCGGCGTCGTCGTACTTCATGAAGTCCCCGCCGCACCAGCAGAACGACCAAGCCGCACACGCGGCCGTTGAAGCCTTCATTGCCGGCGAAGCCGACAGCTGATCAGCAAAGCACACACAGAACACTCCGAGGAGAGGTAGTCAATGCACGTCATCGTAGTCGGAGCCGGATTCGTCGGGCTCTCCAGCGCACTTCACCTGGCCGATCAGGGCTGTGATGTGACCGTTCTGGAGCGCAGCGGCGTAGCCGCCGGATCCAGCTGGGGCAACGCCGGCTTCGTTGTTCCGCCGATGACGAAGCCGCTCGCGGCTCCCGGCGCGTGGGTCAACGGCTTCGACATGATGCTGAACAAGGACGCACCGCTGTCCATGCCTCAGCCGTTCTCGCCGCGCCTGGCGCTGTTCTTGGCGAAGTTCGCATCCCAGATGACGAAGAAGCGCTACGCCGCTTCGGTGCGCGCCGAAGCCCCCGCCCTCAAAGACGCCTTCGCGGCCTTTGGCCGAATGGAAGAGCTCGGCGTGAAGGCTTCGCTGACGCGTGCCACGTTCACGATGGGCTTTGAATCTGCTGACGGCCTCGAAGGGCTCAAAGCGGGCATGGCAGAAAGCAACGCAGTCGGCCTCGAAGGCGAAGTCGACGTTGTATCCCCGGACGTCCTGCCGTTCTTCTCCGACAAGATCTCCCATGCCGCCCAGGTGCGCGACCAGGCATACATCGATCCGCCCGCCTATATGGAGGCGCTCGCTGAAGCCTGCCGTACGGCCGGTGTGAACATCATCGAAGACGCCGACGTCGTCTCCGGATATGAAGGCGACACTGGCGTTGGGCTCGTTGATCGCAAGGGCCGTTCCTATAGCGGCGATGCCGTTGTCGTAGCCGCCGGCGTGTGGTCGGATGACCTGCTGGAAACTCTCCACGGCAAGAAGGCGCGGATCGGCATGGCTGCAGGCCGCGGCTACTCGTTCACCGCCTCGGTCGACCCCGAGTTCCTGCCGACCGAACCGGTTCGCTTCCCTTCCGTGAGCGTTGTCGTCACCCCCTATCGCGGCCGCGTGCGCGTGGGCGGAACCATGGAGTTCCTGCCGGCGGACGCCCCGATGAACCCTGCGCGCATCGACTCCATCAAAAAGGCGCTGCGCCCGCTGGTCCGCGGCATCGACCTGGAGAACACCACCGACCACTGGATGGGTCCCCGCCCGGTCAGCCCGGATGGCAGCGAACGCGTCGAAACCGTATCGCGGCGCACCTTTGTGGCGTCCGGCCACGGCATGTGGGGGATCACGCTCGGCCCGCGGGCTGGTGAGATCATCGCCAAGCTCATCACGGACCGGCTGGGCCGCTGACACACTAGAATTCTCAGGGGAGAGCGTCCCCTCGCGTTCCTATAGTCAAGGAGGAGACTATGACGCATGTTGCAGTAGTCGGAGCCGGAATGGTCGGCCTGGCAAGTGCACTGAACCTGGCTGACGCCGGATACGATGTGACCGTACTCGACCGCAGGGGTGTTGCCGCCGGCGCCAGCTGGGGCAACGCCGGCTTCATCTGCCCGTCGATGACCTTCCCGCTGTCGGCACCGGGCGAATGGAAGAACGGCATTGACGCCGTCACCAATAAAGATGCCCCGCTGGCCCTGCCGCAGCCCTTCAACCCGAAGCTGTGGAAGTTCCTCACGACGTTTGCGCTGCAGATGACCGAAACGAAGTTCAAGCGCGCAGTCGACGAGCTCGCACCGGACCTCAAAGACTCCATCGCATCTTTCGAACGTCTCAAGGACTTCGGCGTCGAAGGCAAGTTCAACCACTCCGACTTCACCGTCGGCTTGGGCTCGGAAGCTGAACTGAACCACTTCATCGAAGAAACCGGAATCAACCGCGACGCCGGTGTCCCCTCTGTCGTTGAGACCTTCGACCCGCGTGAAAAGCCGTACTTCACCGATCTCGTCACCCACGGAGCAATCGTCAAGGACCAGGCGTACATTGATCCGCCGGCCTTTGTGCAGTCGATTGCCGATGCCGCTGAGAAGCTGGGTGTGAAGATCGTGACCGATGCGGAGATCGTCACCGGCCACGTCGGTGCCGACGGTGTCGGACTGGTCGACGCTCAGGGACGCAGCTACAGCTTCGACGGCGTCGTCATCGCTGCCGGCGTGTGGTCGGATGAACTGCTGCACAAACTGCACGGCAAGCAGGCCACTATCGGAATGGCCGCAGGCCGCGGCTATTCGTTCACCGCTCAGGTCGACCCCGAGTACCTTCCCACCACCCCGGTCTACCTGCCTACCACGCGCGTGGTCTTCACCCCCTACCGCGGCGGTGTGCGCGTGGGCGGAACCATGGAGTTCCTCGACCCGGATGCCCCGCTGCGCCCGGAGCGCATCGAATCGATGAAGCGCGTGGCCAGCAAGTACATGAAGGGCATCGACCTGGAGAACACCACCGACCACTGGGTTGGTCCCCGCCCGGTCAGCCCCACCGGTCCGCCCAAGATCGAGGCCCTGTCGCCGCGCAGCTTCGTCGCTGCAGGCCACGGCATGTGGGGAATTGCCCACGGGCCGCGTGCCGGTGAGCAGATCGCACAGATCGTCAAGCGCACCCTCAAGTGATGCTTTTCTGAGTGCCGCCGCAGAATCCTCGAACAGGGGAATTCTGCGGCGGCACTTTGCTGTTGAAACATCACAGACTGTAAACTCCCGTGCAACGGAAGCGATTAGAAAGAGTCTCATGGCAAACCCGCTGATGAACAGGGCCCTCAACGAGGGTGTTAAAGACCGCCAGACCCCTTCGTCCGACCAGCTCAACTCCATGTACATGGCCCCGTCGGCAGATAACCGCAATGCCGGCCCCGGCCAGCCCGCTCAGCCACAGGCCCCGGCAGCCGAACGCCCCATGCAGTACAACGACGTCTTCATGAAGTCTCTGGCCTGCTTCGGCATTCTGCTGGTAGGCGCGATCGTCGGATGGGTTGTGCCCGCCCTGGCGCTGCCCGCCGTGCTCATCGGCCTGGTTCTGGGCCTGATCAATGCGTTCAAGCGCGAGCCCGTCCCGTTCCTCATCCTGGCCTACGCCGCTGTTGAGGGTGTTTTCCTCGGCGGCATTTCGAAGATCTTCGAAACCGCCTACGACGGCATTGTCATCCAGGCGGTGCTTGCAACGCTCAGTGTCTTCGCCGTGATGTTTGCGCTGTTCAAGTTCAAGGTCATCCGCTTCGGTGCGAAGGGCATGAAGTTCCTCATGTTGGCTGTCGGCGGCTACGCGGTGTTCTCGCTGGTGAACTTCTTCTTCGTTCTGTTCACCGGCAGCGGTGGAGCGCGCAATGTGCAGATCGAACTGTTCGGCATGTCGTTCCCGCTGGGCATCATCATCGGCGTTGTTGCCGTAGTGCTGGCTTCGCTGACGCTCATCACCGATTTCCAGGCAATTGAAGCCGGTGTGCAGAACCGCATTCCCGAACGCTACTCGTGGACCATGTCGTTTTCGCTCATGGTGTCTCTCATCTGGCTGTACGTCGAAATCCTGCGTCTGCTGTCCTACTTCCGTCAGGACTGACATGACTGATGTGTTCGCAGCCTGCCCGGTGAGCGAACAGCACCGACAGAAAGCGGCGGACCTCGAAACCGAGGTCCGCCGTCTTCGTGTCCGGCTGGCATCGCTTACGGTCGACGCATGGTCTCAGGTGCCCGATGGGGAAAAGCTGGATCGTCGCCGGCTGGTGCAAGCCGCTGTGCGTCAGCTGTGCACTCTGACGGGCCCTCCTCCGGGTGCCCCCGAAATCTGGGAGGCTGACGAGGCGCAGCTTCCGTTTCGCCTGTTCGCTCTGTTGGAAGCGGCACAGCCGCGCAGGGGAGCGATCGAGGACCACACGGCAGCAGCACTGGCCCTTGCCGAACAGCTCAGGCGCAGTCTGTGAACTGCACCTCAGCGGCACCTCGGCCGTGTTGCAACGGCACGTGAGCTGTGCGGTCCCGGTGATTTTACGGTTCAGGTGAGAGCGCGCTTGAGGGTGTCGAGCCCGACTGAGCCGATTGCCAGGGCCTTGGTGTGGAAATCCTTGAGCGTGAAGTTCGGGTCGCTGTCCTTTGCGGCGTCGCGTGTCTGCTCCCAGAGGCGCTGGCCTACCTTGTAGGACGGTGCCTGCCCCGGCCAGCCGAGGTAGCGGTCGAGTTCAAAGGCGAGGAAGCTGCGCTCCATCGCCACGTTGTCGGTGAGGAACGTCCACGCTTTACCGGCATTCCACGTCCCGCCGCCAATCGATTCGGGCGCTGGCAGGCCCAAGTGCACGCCGATGTCGAGGCACACGCGGGCTGCGCGCAGACGCTGTGAGTCGAGCATGCCCATGTAGTCGCCCAGGTCATCCAGGAAGCCCAGTTCGGCCATGAGCGCTTCGGAGTACAGAGCCCAGCCCTCACCGTGGCCGGAAACCCAGCACAGGTGGCGACGCCACGTGTTGAGGCTGTCAGCCATGTGCGCGGCTCCGCCGATCTGCAGGTGGTGACCGGGTACTCCCTCGTGATAGACGGTTGTGAGCTCCTGCCACGTGTTGAATGTTTCGACACCGGCTGGGACTGACCACCACATGCGTCCGGGACGCGAAAAGTCGTCGGTCGGTCCGGTGTAGTAGATGCCGCCCGTACCGTCGGGCAAGACCATGCATTCGATTTTCCTGACGGGTTCGGGAATGTCGAAGTGCACCCCGGCAAGTGCGTCAATCGCCTGGTCGGCCTTGTCCTGCATCCAGGTGCGCAGGGCATCCAGGCCGTGCACTTGGCGCTGCGGATCGGCGTTGAGTCTGTTCAAGCACTCCGCAACCGTGGAGCCGGGGTAGAGCTCGTCTGCCACGTGCCGCTGCTTCGCGTCGATGGCCGCCAGCTGTTCTAGACCCCATGCGTAGGTTTCGTCGAGATCGATTTCCGCGCCGAGGAACTCCCGGGAGAACAGAGCGTAGTCTTCGCGTCCGCAGGCGTCCGTCTCTGAGGCCAGGGGAGCGATGATGTCGCCGAGGAAATCGGCAAGGGAATCATATGCCTCCCGCGCACCGTCTGCGGCCGTGCTGACCTCTGCCGACAGTGTTCTCGAGGCAGAGCTTGCCGCCTGCTTCGCAAAGCGGTCAAAGCTGCCGCCGGGCTTTGCGTGATCACGGCACTGGTCGATGACTCGCCTGACCTGGCGCAGCGCCGGTGGGCGACCGTCGTGAGCGGCCTGGCTCAGCGCGTGCCGGTATTCGGTCAGCGCTCTGGGCACCTGCGACAGCCGGACGGCGTTGTCCTTCCAATCGTCTTCAGTGCTGGTGGGCACAAGGTCGAAGAGCATCTGCACGCTCTGCGGAGGCGATGCGATGACGTTGAGCTGTCCGAAGCTCAGACCGGCGGCGTGCAGGTCGCGCTCACAGCCCAAGCGCTCTCGCATGGCATCGAGTGTGACGACGTCCACCCGATCGAGGTTCTGCGACTCCTGTTCTGCTCTGTCGAGTTCGCGCAGCGTGCGGGAGTTGAGCGCATCGAGCTGGTCAGCAGCCTCTTTGCTCTGGGGATCCAAGCGCGTGCGGTCTCCGTCAAGGCCGGCGGTGACGGACAGCGAGGGGCACAGTTCGACAAGGGATCGGGCGTGCTCTTCGGCGACAGCGTCGACTGCCGAAGGGGTTCGCGGGTGATGAGTCATAATCCCACTGTAAACGGCGGAAATGCCGTGGCCTACCATTGCACAGTCGGCGGACTGTGATTGTGCGCCGACTTTCTCAATGGCGTATAGGAGGCGCATGCGGCAGTGACCCCGAGCAGACTGTGGAACAAAGACTTCGTCCTCGCTTTCAGCATCAGTCTCATGGGATCACTGGTGTTCTATCTGCTGCTGACCTCCATGGCGGCATATGCGGTGATTTCGTTTGGTGCAGGACATGCGGCGGCCGGCTTCGCTTCGAGCTCCTTCGTTCTGGGTGCCGTGGTGTCCCGTGTTCCCGCCGGCAAGTACCTGGACTTCGTGGGCAGGCGCCGAACCATTCTGCTGTCCTCGATTGCCCAAATAGCGCTGTCTCTGCTGTACATTCCGACCGCCTCGCTTGACCTGTTCATTGTGGTGCGCTTCCTGCACGGCTTTGCGTTCGGGTTCAACCACACGGCAACCTCCGCGGCAGTGCAGACCGTCATCCCGCCGCACCGCAGGGCCGAGGGCACGGGCTATTTCGGTATGGCGACGTCCTTGGCGATGGCCAGCGGCCCGTTCTTGGCAGTGACGATCTCGGCGAAGCACGGGTATCAGCCGCTGTTCTACATCTGCGCAGCAATCGCCGTTGTCGCCTCACTGCTGTCACTGCTGCTGACTCTGCCGGAGAGCCCGCCGAGCCGGGAACAGAGGGCTGATAAGTGGCGGCTGACACCCAGTTCGCTCCTCGAGCTGAACACGCTGAAAACCGCTTCCGTGATGTTCGCCGCCGGTCTCGTGTACTCGGTCATCATGGCCTTCCTGGGATCCTATGCAGAAGCTGTCGGGGCGCCCGAGGCGGCAGGCTGGTTCTTTGTTGCACTCGCTGCCGCTATGCTCATCTGCCGTTCCTTTGTGGGGCGTCTGCAGGACAAGTACGGCCACGGCTGGGTGATCTACCCTGCCATCCTCATCTATGCGGCATCGCTCGCTGTGCTCACGTTTGCGCACGGCGCACCGGCGATCATCGTTGCTGGTGCGCTCGTGGGAGCCGGCTTCGGGTCGCTCCTTCCTGCAGTGCAGGCAGCGTGTGCTGCTGATGCGCTGCCTGCCCGCTACGGAGTTGTCATGTCGACGTTCTTCATCATGCTGGATTCCGGAACGGCACTCGGGTCAGTGGTTTTGGGCGCATTGGAGCCTGTGTTGGGCCAGCGGGGAATGTTCGGAGTTTCCGCGTTCATCGTGTTGGCCGGGCTGGTGGTCTACTGGGCCAGCAGGCGCGGCCGGAAAAGCTGAGAACACCCCCAGGTGAGCTCGGGTCTATGAAGGCGAGTCTCATCGGGGGTGTTCTCAGAAGTGCTGTCAGAGCACGCGTCCAGAGGGTCAGGAGCGCTGGCGCCGTGCCCAGGTCCCGGTGCGGGATGCGCGAATGCGGCGCACTGGACTGCTGTAGCCCGCGTCCGGCAAACGCAGGCTGTCGCCGGAGCCTGCGGAATGGCGCAGCGCCATGACGGCGGCGAAAGCGGCTGAGCGAGCCAACCGCTGCTCTTTCGGTGTTCCGGTCTTCGGCTTTTCTCTCACAGCGGGATGTTTCCGTGTTTGCGGGCGGGTGCCTGCACGTGCTTGTTGCGCAGAGCGCGCAGGCCTCGGACAATCCGTTCGCGGGTTTCAGACGGCGCAATGACGGCGTCGATGTAGCCCTCTTCGGCCGCCAGATAGGGGTTGAGCAGAGCGTCTTCGTATTCCTGGACGAGCTCGGCCCGCTTGGCTTCGACGTCTTCTCCGGCAGCCTCGGCCTCTTTCAGAGTGCGGCGGTAGACGATATTCGCCGCGCCCTGTGCGCCCATGACGGCGATCTGCGCCGACGGCCACGCCAAGTTGAGGTCAGCGCCGAGCTGTTTGGACCCCATCACGCAGTACGCGCCGCCGTAGGCCTTGCGGGTGATGAGCGTCAGACACGGCACGGTTGCTTCGCCGTAGGCGTAGATGAGCTTTGCGCCGCGCCGGATGATTCCGCTGTACTCCTGATCGGTGCCGGGCAGGAAGCCGGGAACGTCGACGAAGGTGAGGATTGGGATGTTGAACGCGTCGAGGAAGCGCACAAAGCGGGCGGCTTTCTCCGAAGCGTCAATGTCGAGCGTGCCGGCCATCTGCATGGGCTGATTGGCGATGATGCCGACCGTTTCGCCCTCTACGCGGCCGAAGCCCGTGACGACGTTTGGGGCGAAAAGCTCGCTGGTCTCCAGGAATTCGCCGTCGTCCAAGACGGTCGTGACGACGTCGAGGATGTCATAGGGCTGCGAAGCGGAATCCGGCACGAGCGTGTTGAGTGCGTTGTCGGCTTCCGTCAGTTCGAGATTCGCCGGAGCCGGGACGTTCGGCACGGGATCCATGTTGTTCGACGGCAGGAACGACAGGAGGTCGCGCACATAGTTCAGGGCGTCCTCTTCATCCTGCGCCAGGTACTGCGCGTTGCCCGAAACCGAGTTGTGGGTGTAGCCTCCGCCGAGTTCTTCGTGGCCGACGTTCTCACCGGTCACGGTCTTGATGACGTCGGGACCGGTGATGTACATGTGCGAGGTGCCGTCGACCATGATCGTGAAGTCGGTCAGGGCGGGGGAGTACACGGCACCGCCGGCCGAAGGGCCCATAATGAGGCTGATCTGGGGGATGACACCGGAGGACTGGACGTTCCAGTGGAAGATCTCGGCGAACAGGGCAATCGATCCCACGCCCTCCTGAATGCGGGCCCCGCCGGAGTCGTTGATGCCGATGATGGGGCAGCCGATCTTGAGTGCGAGTTTCTGCACCTTGACGATCTTGCGCCCGTTGGCTTCGGCCAGCGAACCGCCGAGCACCGTGAAGTCGTGAGCGAATACCGCAACGGTGCGGCCGTCGATTGTGCCCAGACCGCAGACCACGCCGTCGCCGTCGGGGCGCTTGTTCTCCATGCCGAACTGGTGGCTGTGGTGACGGACGAATTCGTCGATCTCCTGGAAAGAACCGGGGTCGAGCAGCTCGGCGATGCGTTCGCGGGCCGTCTGCTTGCCGCGATTGTGCTGGCGCTCAGCGGCCTGGGGATTGGGTGTGTGCGCAGTGCGGCGGCGCTCAATGAAAGCGGCCAGCCGTTGCGCTGTCGTCTGCGGTGCGGTAGAAGGACTCATGGCACTAGACTATCGGGGATTCTCACACGGTGGGTCGGTGTTGTATCCGGTGGATAAAACGGCCTACAGTGATGTAGTGCATGATAGCGTTTCTCCCTTTGACCTCAACCTCTTCAGCGACGCTTGGACCCGTGAAAGCCAGCTGCCGCAGCCGGACATCACCTGGACGGAGAACACCGGCTCGACCAACGACGATCTCGCCGCAGCGGCAGAAAGCGGAAGCGCAGCGCCCTTCAGCATTCTCGGCACGGACCACCAGCAGGCCGGCCGTGGCCGCTTGGCGCGGACTTGGACGACGCCGCCGCGCACTTGTCTGACCTTCTCCATTGCCGTTCCAGTGCCGCCGACAGCCGCAGCGGACGACCTCGGATGGATTCCGCTCATCACGGGCCGCGCTGTTGTCGACGCTCTGCGCGCAGAGGGAGTTCCGGCCGAACTCAAATGGCCCAACGACGTTCTCATCCGCGACCGCAAGCTCGTCGGCATCCTCACTCGGATCGTCATCGGAGCTGACGGTGCAAAGACAGTCGTCATCGGCACCGGCATCAATGTGCACCTCGCACAGGAGGACCTTCCGGTTGAGACCGCCACGTCGCTGCTCGTTGAGGGCTTCGACTTCAGCCGCGAAGTGCTCCTGGCCGCTGTTGTCAGACGCCTGCGCGAGGCCCTGGACTCGGCGTTCAGCCGTCCGGCCGTCGGCACAGCAGAATTCTGCGCGGACATGTCCGATTCCATGGCAACCATTGGGCGCGACGTTCGGGTCGAACTGCCCGGCCAGGAACCCCTCACAGCGCGGGCGGTGGGGCTCGATGCGCACGGCGGCCTTGTGATTGAAACCTCCGAGGGCCTGCAGACGGTCACCGCCGGGGACGTCGTCCACGCGAGGCTGGTATGACCGAACCTGATCCGCGCACTCAAGCTCTGCCGCAGATCAGCGAGCACACTGTTTTCTCTCCGCCTGACGCACCCTGGAATCGCGACGCCACGACAGCAGAGGAAATCAAGCGAATAGCAGAATCATCCGACGAGTTCAGCTCCAGCTTCCAAGAAGAGCGTGCGCGCGCAAATGCGCGCTCTTCTGATGACAGCGCCGTTTCCGAGCTGCGCGATCGGCTGGACTTTTCGCAGGGACTCGCGGATGACCCCACCCCGCAGACAGAACCGCTGCCAGACCTGCTGAACAATCCGGAGCTCATCGAGCAGCGAATGCAGCGTCTGCGCACGGCAGCATCGCTGCTCGAAGAGCAGCTGCTGGGCGGGAAGCGAGTTCTGACGCGGCGCGAAGTTGCCCAGCTTGCGGGGGTGTCCAGCGTGTCCGCCAAGAAGTTCTGGCGCGCACTCGGCCTGCCGATCGCAGAAGAGGGCACGCCCGCGTTCACCATTCGCGACGTCAACGCGCTGGCGGAAATGGCCGACCTCGTGGCTCGCAACATGGTGGACGAAGAAACCGCGGTCGCGCTTGCCCGCGCCATCGGTCAGACCACTGACCGTCTGGTGGTGTGGCAGATGGAGACGGTTGTTGAATATCTCGCCGAATCGCGCAGGTTGGACGAGCGCCAGGCCCGCGCCGTCGCGCTGAGCCTGTTTGAGCAGATCCTGCCGTCTTTGGAGAAAGTCATGCTGTACGCGTGGAAGCACAACATGGCGAATGTCTTCGGCCGTCTCAATGTCAATCTCGGTGATGACGCAGGTCCCGGCGGGAAGAACGCAGGCCGGCCCGGATTCTACGATTCAGCCATGCCGCTGGCCCGCGGCATCGGCTTTGTCGACCTCGTGTCCTTCACCCGACTGTCCCAGCAGATGGAGCCACGGCAGCTGGCCAGCCTCGTCAAGCGCTTCCAAACCCTGTGCTACAACATCGTGACCGCAGGTGGCGGTCGTGTCATCAAAACCGTCGGCGACGAAGTCTTCTTTGCCGCCGAAACCCCGCGTTCGGGAGCGGAGATCTCGGTGCGGCTCATGGAGCGCATCACGGAGGACCCCGAGCTTCCGAAAGCGCGAGTGGGCTTTTCGTGGGGCAAAGTGCTGTCTCGTCTGGGCGATATCTTCGGTTCGACCGTCAACCTGGCCGCCCGCCTGACCTCGATCGGCGAACCCGGAACCATCACAACCGACTGGGAAACCTCGTCTGTCATTTCGCAGACGGAAGCCTATGACTTCTCCAATCGCCGCACCGTCAGCCTGCAGGGGCTGGGCGATGTCACGGTCGTCGACATGCACCGCGGCCAAGCGCCGTGCATGATCGTCGACGTCGAACCCTGACGCAGGCTCCCGCCGCAGTAGACGGGCGCTGAGCTTCACAGCGGCCGGAGAGTCAGAACAGCTGGTCCTTGTCGTCGGAAACGATGACGCCGCTGTCGTCGTCCTTTTCTCTGCCGATCTGGCTGTAGCGGTCGTCGTCACTGAAATCAGGTGCGCCGGCGCTGCTCTTCGGGGTGCTCTTGACCGCCGGTGCGTCACCGGCGGCCTCAGATTCGGTCGCATCCGCCGCCGAGGCGCCCTGGGCTGCGGCTGGATCTGCGGCAATTCCGGTGCGCGGGAGAGAGCCGATCGCATCGATTCGGCCTTCTAGGGGAGCCCCTGAGCCGTCGCGGCGCGAGAGCTCGTCCGGCAGAGCCCGTGCGCCGCCGGTTTTGGCCGCCGCCTGCGGATGGGGACCGACAAAAGCGGTGACGAGCGCAGTTTCATCCTTGAGGAAACGGTGGCTGCGCATTCCCGCTGTGGCGCGTCCCCGCGAGGGGAAGTCAGCCAGCAGGGAAACCTTGACGGACTCGCTTTCCTCGCCGTTGAAGTTCACACCCTTGGCAATTGTGACAACCCGGTTGTCTTCGGCGGGGTCGACAACGCTGAAGCTGATGACCTCAACGTCCTTCGGCAGGCGGATGCCTGCAACACCGCCGGCACCCGGCCCCTGTGCGCGCACACCGTCGAGAGTGAAGTTGAGCAGATTGCCCGCCTGGGTGATGAACACGGCGGAACCGTCATCGAGGTTGGGAAGCTGGCCTGCGCCGACCACCGTGTCCTTGCCCTTGAGGGCAATGATGTCCCACACGTCGCGGTTGTTCGGAATCTCACCGGCGGCAACGCGTTTGACCACGCCCAAGCGGGTGCCGAGCACCACCTCGGCAGTGGGGTCGATGAGCGCGATGACGTGCTCGCCCTTGTCGAGTTCGATGAAGTCGGTGATCTTCACACCGCCGGACAGCACGGGGCGGGTGGCCTGGTCCGGCAGAGCGGGCAGGTTGATGATGTCGACCTTGTGGACCCGCCCCCTGTTCGTCAAAGCGCCCAGGGACCCGCGGGTGCTCGAGGGGATCTGCGCAATGAGAGCGTCGTTGGCGGCTCTGCGGCCGGTGGCGGACAGTTCCCCTGCCGCTGCGGTGCGGGCGATCTTGCCGGTGGTCGACATGAGCACCCAGCAGGGTTCGTCGGCCACCTGCAGGTTCTGGCCCTTTTTGCGCCCTGCGGCCTTGATCTCTTTGAGGCTGCCTTCGACGAGCACCGTGCGACGGCCGGTGTCCAAAGCGTTCGCGGTCTCTTCGAGCTCATCGGACACGAGCGTCTTCAGCCGGTTCTTATCACCGAGGATGTCGCGGAGGTCTTCGATGGTGGCCTGCAGCTCATCGCGTTCAGCTTCGAGTTCGATGCGTGAGAACTTCGTCAGGCGGCGCAGCTGCAGGTCGAGGATGTAGGTCGCCTGGATCTCCGAGAGCTCGAAGACCTCCATGAGTCGTGTGCGCGCCTGTGCGGCGTCATCGGAAGAGCGGATCAGCTGGACGACTTCGTCGATGTCGAGGATTGCAATGAGCAGGCCCTCAACCAGGTGCAGACGGTCGAGCGCCTTCTGCAGGCGGAATTCGCTGCGGCGGCGGATGACCTCGATTCGGTGGGCGATGAAGACTTCCAGAAGGGCCTTCAGCCCCAGGGTGCGCGGGCGGCCGTCAACCAGGCAGACGTTGTTGATGCCGAAGGAGTCTTCCATCGGGGTCAGCCGGTAGAGCTCTTCGAGTACGGCTTCGGGATTGAATCCGGACTTGATGCCGATGACCAAGCGCAGGCCGTGCTTGCGGTCAGAGTAGTCGTCAACCGAGCTGATGCCCTGCAGCTTTTTGGCCTGGACGTTGTCTTTGATCTTCTCGATGACCTTTTCGGGGCCGACGAGGTAGGGAAGTTCGGTGACGGTGATGCCGCGGCGGCGCGGGGTGATGTTCTCGAACTTCACGGTCGCGCGGGTGCGGAAGGTGCCGCGGCCGGTCTCATAGGCATCGCGCACACCGGACAGGCCGATGATCCGACCGCCGGTCGGCAGGTCCGGGCCCGGGACGAACCGCATGAGCTCATCAAGGGTCGCTTCGGGGTGGAAGATGAGGTGCCGGGCGGCGGCTATGACTTCGCCGGGGTTGTGCGGGGCCATGTTGGTGGCCATGCCGACCGCGATGCCGGACGCACCGTTGACCAGCAGGTTCGGCAGTGCGCTGGGCAGGGCTTCGGGCTGGGTGAGCGAACCGTCGTAGTTGGGAACCGTGTTGACGGTGTCTTCGTCCAGGTTGCGAAGCATGTGCATGGCCGCCTGGTCCAGCCGGGCCTCCGTGTACCGGGGGGCCGCGGGGCCGTCGTCGAGCGAACCGAAGTTTCCGTGGCCGTCGACCAGTGGGACGCGCATGACGAAAGACTGGGCCATGCGCACAAGAGCGTCATAGATCGCGGTGTCGGAGTGGGGGTGGAGCTTGCCCATGACATCGCCGACGATGCGCGAAGACTTCACGTACGGGCGCTCGGGGCGCAGCCCCATTTCCGACATCTGATAGAGGATGCGGCGCTGAACGGGTTTGAGACCGTCGCGGGCATCCGGCAGAGCACGAGAGTAGATGACCGAGTACGCGTATTCGAGGAACGACGTCTCCATTTCCTGGGTGACGTCAATATCGACGATCTGACCGTCGGTCACTCGGCTTCCTCCTTGTGCAGCTGCTGTGCCATCCGGAGGTCAGTGTAGCGCTCAGCTGGGCGAAAGCCGCTTATTTCACGGTCGCCGCGCCGTCTGGCGCGCTCACGCTTCGGCTCCCGGCTGCCTTGGCCGGCTCACATCCTACGGCGCAGGGTGTCCATCCGGTCGGCATCAGCCGCAAGCTGAATGCGGGCCGACAAGAGGTAGCTCTTGTCGGTGGTGATCATGATGGGACGGACTTCGACACTGCGGATGACGGGGAAGTCATCAACCAGCGCGGCCAGCCGCAGCAGGATCTCCTCGGCCGGTTCGACATTGGCCACCGGCAGCCCCTTGTAGCCGAACAGGCGCGGGGAGGCTCCGGGAGTGCGCACCATGTTGCGGGCGTCGAGATCGGTCAGGGGAGCGACTCTGTGGGCAACGTCGTCCAGCAGCTCAGTGGAGTCACCGGCGATTGAGAACGACACCATGGGACCCAGCAGCGGGTCCTCACCGGCCCGAATGACACACCCCACGCCCGCCGGAGCCATAGCCTGCACGTCGATCCGACGGTCATCATCGTCATCAAGAGACTGCGCAATGACGTCCGCGATGCCGTTCCAGTCGCCCACGAGCTCCGCCTCGGACTGAATGGCAAGGCGCACTCCGCCGAACTCAAAGCGGTGGCGCAGCTTCTTGTGCACAGCCTTAAGCGCTACCGGGTAGCCGATCTTTGCCGCCGCTTCCTTGGCCTCTTCGACCGTAGCCGTCGAGATATACGGCAGCACCTCGATGCCGTAGGCGTCCAGAAGAGCGTGCGCGGCCTCATCAGTCATGGTCACCCGCGGCGAATCGGCTTCCGCCAGGCTGCTTTCGATGATCTGCCGGGCCCTGCGGCTCTTCAGATCCGTGAAGATCGGATAGTGGCCGTGATCGGACTTCTTGTACACCGCGTACTCGGTGGCCCGGGCAAGCGCCCACACGGCTGCTTCGGGGCCGCCATAGGAAGGCACGACGTGCTTCGTGCGCTCGCCGGTTTCGGACCGGGTGTAGGACGTGAGCATTTCGTCCTTGCCGTGCACGCCGAGGAAGCAGGCGACGGTCGTCTTGCCCGACTGTGCGGCGGCATCGGCAATGGCCTGCGCCATCTGCGATGACGAAACACTGGGAGAGGGGGTGATGATGACGACGACCGAGTGCACGTGCGGGTTGGCATACACCTGCCGCAGCTCAGCTTCGAAGTCGTCGACCGTGGCCTCCGGGTGCAGGGAGACAGGGGCGGTGCCGAGCTTCAGCCCCTCCGCGCGGACGCACTGCTCAACGAGTGTGGACAGGGCCGCGGAATTGCCCACAATGCCGACGCGCTTGCCGGCCGGCAGCGGCTGCGTGTCGAACACCTGTGCGATGTCGTACATCTGGCTGACCGAACGGGCGCGAATAACACCGGCCTGCGCAAGAACCTGATCCATGGCGCTGGCCGACAGGGACGATACGCGCACCGCGTGCCCCGGCGGAAGCTCACCGCCGGTGAGATCGGACTTGATGACGATGACGGGCTTATTGCGGGTGACCCGGCGGGCAATGCGCGAGAACTTGCGCGGATTGCCGATCGATTCGAGGTACAGGCACACGACGTTCGTGGCGGGATCTTCCTGCCAGTACTGCATCATGTCGTTGCCGGACAGGTCTGCGCGGTTGCCGGCGGATACGAAGGTCGAAATGCCGATGCCGCGCTCGCGGGCTGCCGCGAGCATTGCGGTGCCCAAAGCGCCCGATTGGCTGAACACGCCCACGTGTCCCGGATCGGGCAGGAACGGCGACAGCGAGGCGTTGAGTTCGATATCCGGGTCGGAGTTGAGCACGCCGAAAGAATTCGGACCGATCAGGCGCATGCCCCACGTACGCGCGGTTGTGAGCACCTGCTCCTGCAGGCGTGCGCCGTCTTCGGAAGTCTCGGCAAAACCGGAGGAGATCACAACAACGCCCTTCACACCCCGTTCTGCGCAGTCGCGGACAACCTGGGGGACAGCTGCCGCCGGCACCGCGATCACGGCGACGTCGATGTCGCCCTCAATGTCATCGAGACTCGACACGGTGGGCAGCCCCGCAACCTCGGAGGCCTTCGGATGGACGATGTTGAGCCGACCGCGGAAACCGCCGGCGGTCAGATTGCGCAGGAGCAGATTGCCGATCGAGGCGCGGCTGCGAGAAGCGCCGAAGACCACAATCGACTTCGGGTGCAGAATGCCGCGCACCGACAGCGCCTCAGCGCGGTGCTCACGCGAAGCGAGCACCTGCCGGGACTTTTCAGTGGGGTCGATGTCAAAGGCGACAGCCACAACCCCATCATCGAATTCGCGGGTGATTTCATAGCCGGCTGCGGCAAACACCTGCAGCATGGGCCGGTTCTGCGGCAGAACCTCGGCAACAAAGCGGTCAATGCCCATTTCGCGGGCCGCGGCGGCCAGGTGCTCCAGCAGAATCGAGCCGATGCCGCGGCCCTGGTGGGCATCCGCAATGTTGAATGCGACCTCGGCGGAATTCTCATCCAGGCGGTCATAGCGGCCGATGCCGATGATCTCGTCGCGGATCGTCATGACAAAGGCCACGCGGTCGCGGTAGTCGACAGTGACAAACCGTTCGAGGTCCTTCTCCGGGATCTGCTTGATCGGGGCGAAGAACCGCATGTAGATGGATTCGGCCGACTGGCGGGAGTGCATGGCCTGCACACCGTCGGCATCGCTTTGCAGAATCGGGCGCAGACGCGCCGTCGCACCATCGCGGAGGACAACGTCGGCTTCCCAGGACTGTGGATAGGCGCTCATAACACCCAGCTTAGGCCCCGCAGACGCTCCCGCCTAGCCCTACGCGCGGGTGGCAGTAGACAATGGTCGGATGGACCTTCCACAGCGACTCATCGCCGACATCCAAGACGCCGGCTACTATCCGCAGATCGCAGCGACTGCAATAGCAGAAGCCCTGCTGGACGAACCCGTGCTCGACCACCTGGTCTACACCGACACCCACATGGACCTCGACACCATCCACCGGCTGGTGAGCGTTTTCGTGCTCACCCCCACCCGGCTGGTGTTGGCCCGGGTTGACGACGAACCGCACCCTGAGCCCGGCTGGAGCGAACCGCGCGCCCTGTGCAGCACAGAAGAAGTCGCACTTGATCGGCTCGCCGCCCCGGCGATCTTCGCAACCTACGCCGATCCCGCCCACTACCGTCCCGGCGACAGCCCGGTGGAAGTGCAGCTCATCATGTCCTGGGGCGCACGCAGTCGCCTGGAGGTGTTCCCCGAAACCTGCGGCAACCCCGAATGCGATGTTGACCACGGCTTCAGCGGCGGCAGCTTCAGCGAAGACGTGGCGCTGCGCGTATCCGCTCAGGCAGAAGGCCAGCAGGCCGTCGACGCGACCGTCAGCTTCGCCCACACGCTGCGCCGCGTCATCCACGCCGCCCGCACCCAGCGGCAGTAAGCGCAAGAACTCCTCCAACCGCACGGCAGTGCGGAACCGAAGCTCCGCCTCGTCAGACAACACAGCCGCACACAACTGAGAAAGCCCAGCGTGACACAACAGCTCCACCCGCCGGATTACGCGAACAGCCCGCTGCTGTCGGACATCGTTCCCGCCGCGGCAGCCGCACTGGATGCCCAGAGCGTGCTGTCGGCCGATCAGCGCCTGCGCACCGAGACCATCCTCAGCGGCAGTGCAGCCCAGGCGCGCGTGGTGATCGTCGTGCTCATCGACGGAATGGGCTTGGAGCTGCTGCGCGCCCGCCGGGCCTACACGCCGTTTCTGCGTTCGGTGGGACAGCACCTGCGGCCCGGCAGCGCTGGTTTCCCGTCGACCACCGCGAACTCGCTGTCTTCGCTCGGCACGGGAATGCTGCCCGGCGGGCACGGCATCATGGGCTACAGGCTCCTCGACCCCGAAAGCGGCGAGGTGTTCAATCAGCTGACCGGCTCCAGCGAAGTCGACCCGAGCCGGTGGACCCCCGACACCACACTGTTCGAAAGGCTTGCCGCGACCGGGCTGGACGTTGTGCAGCTGGGAGAGCCGAAATTCTCCCGCGGGGGACTCAACGCCGCAACCCTGCGCGGGGGACGCTTCCGCGGTTCGGACTCCTGGGAGCAGCGGGTCCGCCACGCACACGAAGAAATGCGCGCCCCTGGACGTCGGCTCGTCTACTTCTACTGGGGCAAACTCGACAAAACCGGACACCAGGCCGGCTGGAATTCCGACCAGTGGATCGAACAGCTCGAACAGGTCGACCAGATGCTCAGCAGCCTGGCCGCAGCACTCGGACCGGACATGACGATGATCATCACCGCCGATCACGGCATGGTCGACGTCGCCCACCGCAACCGCATCGACCTGGCCGAACACCCCGACCTCACCGCGGGGCTGGCTGCAGTCGGGGGAGAGCCGCGCGCGGCACACCTGTACACCCGGGCCGGTGCCAGCGATGACACGGCGGAGGCATTCCGCGCCCACCTGGCAGGCAGAGGCCGCGTCATGACTCGTGACGAAGCGATCCGCGAAGGCTGGTTCGGGGAAGTCGCACAAGCCTTCCGCGCTCGCATCGGCGACCTCGTGGTGGTGTGCGACGAAACAGCCGCCGTCGTTGATTCGCGCACTGATTCGCCGTCGGCTCTGAGCCTGCTGGGACACCACGGGGGAGTGAGCTCAGCCGAACTTTCCATCCCGCTGCTTGTGCTCGAAGGCTGAGTTCGCGCCTTCCCGCACTGACGAGGTGTCTGTCAGCACCTCGCGCGTGCTCGCCTTGCCGCGGAACAGCCAGGACCGGTAGGCGAAATAGCGCATAATGTTGCCCAGCAGCAGCCCGATGCCGTTGCCGGCGATGTTGTCGGCAAGCAGCGATGTGAAGCCCAGAAGATCGTGGGAGATCCACAGGGTCAGCAGCGCAATGCCCATTCCGGCGGCATTGACGGCAAAGAACAGGACGCCTTCGAACGCGGGCCGGTAGCGCGGCTGCTGGTCGGCAAAGGTCCATCGTCGCGAACCGATCCAGGAAACCGCTGTTGCGCACAGCACCGCGAGGGTCTTCGCCAACACGGGGCGGCCCTGAAGGGCCGTCAGCATGAGCAGATTGAAAATGCCGACGTCGACGAGGAAGGCGACGGTCCCGACAGCCGTGAAGCGGCTGATTTTGACCAGTTCGCGTCTTTTCTTGCCCACGGGCCAACTATAGGCCGCGAGAACCGGCATCCAGCCCGATGGCATTGGGCGACATTGGGTGCGGGTCACTCAGAGTTCCGCCAGGTGGCGCCCGCTAGAGTGAAAGCGTGTCTTTTCCACGTATTGGTGTAATCGGCGGCGGTCAGCTGGCGCGCATGATGGCGCCCGCGGCCGAAGCTCTGGGCGTTGCGTTTCATGTTCTGTCAGAAGCCGAAGGGTCTTCTGCCGCGCAGGTTTCAAGCCGGGTGACCGTCGGGGACTACAAGGACCTCGACACGCTTCGCGCATTCGCCGAAACGGTCGACGTCATCACCTTCGATCACGAACACGTGCCGACAGAACACCTCGAAGCCCTTGTGGCAGCCGGACACAGCGTCCATCCCGGGCCCCACGCACTGGTCTACGCCCAGGACAAACTCAAGATGCGCGCCAAAATGGACGAACTGGGCCTGCCCAACCCCAGGTGGCGCGAAGTCGCCGACACCGAGTCCCTGCAGACTTTCGGCGATGACATCGGCTGGCCGATCATCGTGAAAACTCCCCGCGGCGGCTATGACGGCCACGGGGTCAAGCTCATCAGCAGTGCCGATGAGGCTGCCGACTGGTTCGGCACTGGGCCGCTGCTGGCAGAAGAGGCCGTTGACTTCACACGCGAGCTGTCCGTTATGGTCGGCCGTTCGCCCATGGGCCAGACTGCCGTGTGGCCGGTTGTGGCAACCCTGCAGGAAGGCGGCATCTGCACAGAAGCGGTCGCACCCGCACCCGGGCTCGACTCGGACAAGGCAGCGGCGATCACAGCTGACGTGCTCACTGTTGCCGAATCGCTCGAAGTGACGGGCGTTATGGCCATGGAGATGTTCGAAACTGCTGACGGCTACATGGTCAATGAACTGGCCATGCGCCCGCACAACACCGGCCACTGGACCCAGGACGGTTCGATCACCAGCCAGTTCGAACAGCACCTGCGGGCCGTTCTCGACCTTCCGCTGGGCGATCCGGCGCCGAAGGCGCCGGTGACAGTTATGGCCAATGTCCTCGGCGGTGACCGCGAAGACCTCTACCGGGCTTATCTGCACGTTCTGGCCCACGACCCTCAGATCAAGGTCCACATGTACGGCAAGGACGTGCGTCCCGGCCGTAAACTCGGACACGTCAACCTCAGCGGTGAGAACGTCGAAGCGGTTCTGGCGCGCGCTCGCCACGCGGCGCACTTCATTGCCGGGACTGACACCAACCCTCATCCCGACCTGCCCTGACGGAGGAGCAGACATGAGCACCACGCCGAAAGTCGGCATTGTCATGGGGTCCGATTCTGACTGGCCCACCATGAGTGCCGCCGCCGACATCCTGGAAGAGCTCGGCATCGAGTTCACGGCGGAAGTCGTTTCCGCCCACCGTATGCCCCACGACATGATCGACTGGGGCACTCGGGCCGACGAGGCGGGATATTCCGTCATCATCGCCGGGGCCGGAGGCGCCGCCCACCTTCCGGGCATGCTCGCCTCTGTCACGTCCCTGCCGGTGATCGGCGTCCCGGTGCCGCTGAAGCACCTTGACGGCATGGACTCGCTTCTGTCGATCGTTCAGATGCCCGCCGGCGTTCCGGTGGCAACCGTGTCGATCGGCGGGGCGAAGAACGCAGGTCTGCTTGCCGCTAGGATCATCAGCGCCGGGCGCGACGATGAATCTGCGGCTCTGCGCCGACGCCTTGACGACTATCGCCTCGAACTGGGGCGTGCCGCTGAAGAGAAGGGCCGCGCGCTCAAGCGCCGGCTCGAAGAGCACAGCTGAAAGGGAATCCAATGTTCGATGTTTACAGGCTCACCGACGAGCACGAAGAGATCCGCGCCGCGGTGCGCTCTATTGTCGAAGACAAAATCACCCCCGCCGCAGCCGAAGTCGACGCTGAGGCACGCTACCCGCAGGAAGCACACGATGCCCTGCTGGCCACCGACTTCTTCGCCCCGCACGTGGCCGAAGAATACGGCGGCGTGGGCGCAGATGCCCTTGCAACCTGCATCGTGATCGAAGAAGTGGCCCGCGGCTGCATGTCGTCGTCTCTCATCCCGGCGGTCAACAAGCTCGGCTCCATGCCGGTGATCCTCGGCGGCGGTGAAGAGATCAAGAAGAAGTACTTGTCGCAGCTGGCCCAGGGCCACGGCTTCTCCTACGGTCTGTCCGAACGCGAAGCGGGTTCGGACACCGCGAGCATGAAGACCCGCGCTAAGCGCGACGGCGACGACTGGGTGCTCAACGGCGTCAAGACGTGGATCACCAACGCGGGCGTTTCCGACTTCTACACCGTCATGGCCGTCACTGATCCTGACGGTCCGCGGGGCCGCAATATCTCCGCGTTCGTTGTGGAGAAGGACGATGAGGGCTTCACCTTCGGCGAAAAGGAGCGCAAGCTCGGCATCAAGGGCAGCCCCACGCGCGAACTGTTCTTCGAAGACTGCCGCATCCCGGGCGACCGCATCATCGGTGCCGAAGGCGAAGGCCTCAAGATCGCCCTGCGCACCCTCGACCACACCCGCGTGACGATTGCCGCGCAGGCTCTCGGCGTTGCCCAGGGCGCACTCGACTATGCGATCGCCTACGTCAAGGACCGCAAGCAGTTCGGCAAGTCCGTGTCCGACTTCCAGGCGGTGCAGTTCATGGTCGCTGACATGGGCATGAAGCTCGAAGCCGCCCGCCAGCTGACCTACGCCGCGGCTGCGAAGTCAGAGCGCGATGATGACGATCTGGGCTTCTTCGGCGCCGCGGCGAAAGCATTCGCCTCGGATGTCGCCATGGAGATCACCACTGACGCGGTTCAGCTGCTCGGCGGCGCCGGCTACGTTGTCGATCACCCCGTTGAGCGCATGATGCGGGATGCGAAGATCACGCAGATCTACGAAGGCACCAACCAGATTCAGCGTCTTGTCATGGGACGCAAGCTCCTGGGCTGAGAGACGATTCCCGCATGAGCCAGCGCAGACAGCTTCAGTACGCAGACCCCATCCGCAATCCCAAGCGAAGCCCGGAGTATGTCCGGGACCGCCGCGGGTGGTGGCTGCTGCTGTGCTCTGCGCTCATGCCGGGTTCCGTACAGAGTGTGCTCGGCGCTTCGCGGAAGTTCACCCGAACAGCGCTTTGCATCACACTCGGCACGTGGGTTCTGCTGCTGGCGGCCATCATCGTCGGGCTGTTCAAGCGCAGCTTCTTCTTGACGATCGGCACCGACCCCATCCTGTTGGTCCTGGCGCTTGTGGTGGTGCTGGCGGCGGGCATCAACTGGATTGTGTGCCTGTTGGACACCATGCGGAGGGTGCGGGTTGTCAGCTTGAGCAAGAAGACCCGGCCGAAGTTCTTGGCTGTCGGTCTGGCTGCAGTTCTGCTCGTGGGGCTGGGCACCGCGTGGGGCGGTGTGACGGTCAACGCGCAGCGGTCGCTGATGTCTCAGCTGTTTGCCTCCGGAAAGATGAAGAAGCCGGTGGACGGCCGCTACAACGTGGCTCTGCTCGGCTCCGACGCGGGCAAGGGCCGCGAAGGCATCCGCCCCGACAGCCTCACGGTTGTGTCCATGGACGCCAAGACGGGCAAGTCAGTGGTCGTCGGCATTCCCCGCAATACTCAGAACGTGCCGTTTCCCAATTCTTCGCCGCTGAAGAAGCACTTCCCACAGGGCTACAACTGCGGTGACGCGTGCCTCATCAACGCGGTCTACCAGGAAGCCGAAAAGCACGCTGACGAATACAAGGGCGATGTTCCCGCAGGTGTGCAGGGAACCGTCGAAGCTCTCGAGGGCGTGACGGGTCTGGAAATCCAGTTCTACGCGATGATCGACCTCAAGGGCTTCCAGAAGCTCATCGACGCCATGGGCGGAATCCGCCTGAATTCGGAAGTGCGGGTGCCGATCTCCAGGCCGATCAATCCGGCCACGGGCAAGCACTACCCGCCCAAAGAGTGGATTGAGCCGGGGAAGAACATCAAGATGGACGGTCGCACGGCCCTGTGGTATGGCCGTTCGCGCGAGTTCGCCACTGACTATGAGCGCATGGTGCGCCAGCGCTGCGTGCAGGAAGCCATGCTGCGGCAGATGGATCCGGCAACCCTCATGACGCGCTTTACAAAACTCGCCGCTGCAGCACCGGATGTCGTTTCCACTGACGTCCCGCAGCGTCAGGCCGATGACTTCATCAACCTCGGCATGAAGGCGAAGTCGCAGAAGATGCTCTCGGTTGAGCTCACACCGCCTCATGTCACACCCTCACACCCCGACTTCACGGTGACCAAACAGCTGGTCAAAGACGGAATTGAGAAGTCCAAGAAAGAGGACGAACAGGCTGCCCCCGGCCTTTTCGGACCAGCACCGGCGCACGCTTCCGAAAAGAAGCCGAAGCCGAGCTCCATCTGCTCGGTGCCCAAGTGAATCATCCGAATGTAACCTTCGCTTCACTCTGATGTCGCTTTGCGCGGCCACGGCGTTCACTGTGGACTTCTACTGTGGCCGGACGCTAAGGTTGCAAGGAGAAGATGTTGAAGCTACAAGGCTCACTGGCCAACTACGCCTGGGGTTCGACCACCGCCATTCCCGCCCTTCTCGAACAGGCTCCCACTGACGAACCCATCGCCGAAATGTGGTTCGGTGCCCACGAAGCCCGTCCGTCGCAGGTCGTGTGGTCCTCGCCAGCATCCGAACAGGCCTACGGGGTCGCGGTTCTTCCGCGCACTCTCTCTGACATCATCGCAGAAAGCCCCGCGGCTGTTCTAGGTGAAGAATCCGTGAAGACGTTCGGTCCCCGCCTTCCGTTCCTGATGAAGCTGCTCGCAGCGGACAAAGCCCTGTCCATCCAGGTGCACCCTGACCTCGAACAGGCCCAGGAGGGCTTTGCGCGTGAGAACGCCGCCGGCATTCCGCTGGATTCGCCGCACCGAAACTATCGCGACGCGTGGCACAAGCCCGAACTCATCTACGCGCTGTCTCCGTTTGATGCGCTCACGGGTTTCCGCGAACCCCGCGCGATTGCCGCCACTGTTGATCGCCTGCTGGATGCCGAGGTGCCGGGAACCCACGCGGCACTGCTCACGTGGCGCGAAGTCCTGGCCGGTGAGAACCCGCTGCGGGACTCCATGAACCTTCTGCTGGGCACACCCGGTTTCGGCGCCGTCGCTGACCGTCTGGCCGCCGCTGACATTGCCGAGGCCTCACCTGAGTGCGCTTCGCGCATCGGCTGCGATATCGACCCCGTCGAGATCCTGCGGATGACCAACGGCGACTTCCCTTCGGATGCCGGGGCGCTGGTTGCGCTCATGCTCAACATGGTGCGCATGCTTCCCGGCCAGGCACTGGCCATGTCAGCCGGAATCCCGCACGCCTATCTGCGCGGTCTGGGTGTCGAGATCATGGCGTCGTCAGACAACGTCGTTCGCGGTGGCCTCACCAGCAAGCACATCGACATTCCGGAACTGCAGCGCCTGGTGCGCTTTGAAGTCCAGAAACCGCACATTCAGCACGCTGACAACAGCGGCAGGCTGGACACCGGCTGCCGTGACTTCGGACTGCAGGTCATCAGCTGCGCAGACAACCTGCAGCTCGGCGAAGAGGGCCCCACAATCGTCCTGTGCACCTCGGGTTCGTTCCAGGTGAGCACCGGCCACGGCACTCAGCAGCTGCAGCCAGGGGACGCCTATTTCATCGGAGCTGACGAAGCGCCCGCCGCGTTCACCGGTCAGGGAGCCCTGTTCGTCGGCGGTCTGGGCCGCTGACGAACCCCAGCGCATAAACACAGGTGAGGGGCGGTCGTGATGACCGCCCCTCACCTCGTTCGGAGACACCCCGACACCCAGCAGCAACAGAAACACCCGATAGCAGTGACGGCTATCGGGTGTTTCTGTTGCTGCTGGGAGCTTTTGTTCAGGCTCAGACCTCGGCAACCTGCATTTCGGGAATGTCACCTTCGACAATCAGCTTCGCCTGCGTCTTTTCGGTGATTTCCTCGACCGTGACACCGGGGGCGCGCTCAACGAGCTTGAAGCCATCAGGCGTGACGTCGATGACGGCGAGGTCCGTGATGATGCGCTCAACAACTCCCTTGCCGGTCAGCGGAAGTTCGCACTTGGTCAGCAGCTTGGGCGAACTGTCGCGAGCCACGTGGTCCATGATGACGAAAACGGATTTGGCGCCGTGCACCAGGTCCATTGCCCCGCCCATGCCCTTGACCATCTTGCCGGGGATCATCCAGTTGGCGATGTCGCCTTTCTCATCGACCTGCATGGCTCCGAGAATCGCCGCATCGATTTTGCGGCCGCGGATCATCCCGAAGCTCTGCGCCGAATCGAAATAGGCCGCGCCCGGGCGCATGGTGACAGTCTCCTTGCCGGCGTTGATGAGGTCCGGGTCGACGGTTTCGCGTGTGGGGTAGGGGCCCACGCCCAGCAGGCCGTTTTCGGACTGGAGGACCAGCTGGACATCGTCGGAAACATAGTTCGGGACCAGGGTGGGCATCCCGATGCCGAGGTTGACGTAGCTGCCGTCTTCGAGTTCCTGAGCGGCGCGGGCAGCCATTTGGTTGCGTGTCAGTGCCATGTCAGTCCTCCTGCACCGTGAGCTTTTCGATGGGCTTGTCAGCGGCTTCTTCCGGGCTGAGCTTGACCACCCGGTGGACGTAGACTCCCGGCAGGTGAACATCCGCGGGGTCGATCTCGCCCGGCTCTACGAGTTCTTCGACCTGGGCGATTGTGATGCGCCCGGCCTGGGCGGCAGGCGGGTTGAAGTTCTGCGCAGACTTGTTGAACACGAGGTTGCCGTGACGGTCGCCCTTGGCCGCGTGGACCAGAGCAAAATCGCACGGCAGAGATTCTTCGAGAACATAGGTCTGCTCTTCGCCGAAGGTCTCAAACGTGCGCTCTTCTTTTGCGGGGGAGGATTCGACGACATTGCCGTCAGAGTCGTAGCGCCACGGCATTCCGCCTTCGGCCACCTGGGTTCCTGCGCCCGTGATGGTGTAGAAAGCGGGAATTCCTGCACCGGCGGCCCGCAGCTTCTCTGCCAGGGTGCCCTGCGGGGTGAGTTCGACGGTGAGCTCTCCGGACAGGTACTGGCGGGCGAACTCCTTGTTTTCGCCGACGTATGAGGAGATCATTCTGCTGATCTGCTTGCTCTCAAGCAGAATGCCAAGGCCCCGGCCGTCGGTGCCCGCGTTATTGGATACGCACGTGAGGTTCTTTGCGCCCTGATCACGCAGTGCGCGAATGAGATATTCGGGAATTCCGACGACTCCGAAGCCGCCTACGGCAATGCTGGCGCCGTCAAAAATGTCTGCAACCGCCTCAGCGGGTGATGAAACTTCTTTGTCCATGCTGAAAACCTACCACGTGCCGCCGAGGCCTTCCGAAAGCGTTCAGCCCAGGGTGAGGACTGCGCCCAGCAGAGCTCGCAGCGCGGCCGTGAGCTCCTCATCGTCAGTCGGCGCGGCCGTAAGAACAGCGTCAGGTCCCGGCTCGGTCGGGACCGGAACACGCAGCTGCCGACCCGGAAAGTCCAAACGCAGCTGCCGTGTTTCAGCCAGCGGCACCACGTCTGGCCTGGAGCGGACCTCCGTGATGAAGTCGAGGAAGTCTGCGGGCACATCGGTGCTCAGTGCCAGGGGTTCTGTGGCGTAGACGAATACCTCGTCGGCGGCGAAAGCGGCCTCCGCATTCTCCAGACCTGCGGGCACAAGAGCGGCGTGAGGGTGATCGGGACCCGGCGTGTCCGGGTCGAGTACGGACACCGGCAGACCCAAGCCTGATGCTGCGAGCAGGCCGGCCGCAGCCCTCCAGTGCAGATGGCCGTCTGTGACGACCACAAGTCCGGCCACGCCGAAGTCCTCCCACAGAGCGGTGGACTTATAGATCCAGTTGGCGAAGACGGCGCCGGTCAGCTCCAGGTGCCCTGTCGGTCCAGACCAGCGGACGGCCGGTTCAGAGCGGGCGGCGAGCTGAGCGATGAACGAAGCGAACACGGTCCTCCTGGGGTGTTTGGTAAACAGGTTGATCAGGGCACGACTATGCGCACATCGGCACCGCCGCCGTCGGTGCGCACCTCGGTGTCGGCGCCCAGACCCTCAACCCATAGGGCTGAATTGAAGCGCTCGACAAGGGCTCCAAGACCCAATGCGGCGCGAGGGTCTGTCACCGCGGCACTGGTGGCCGGTTCGATAAGCACGCGGGCGCCGGAGCCCATGGGCAGAAAGCGCCAACATTCTTCCCCGGGTACGCGAGCCGGTCCGGACCGGACGGTCGCAATGGCGCGGCTGACGTGGGCGAGGATGTCCTCGTGGTGTGTGCCGGACAGCGGCCTCAGGCCCTCCGGGTGGGCGCCCAGAGCACTCTGGCACGCCTCAACCCAGCCCAGGCGGAACCACGGGGCCAGGCCGCCGACTTCGTCAAAGCTCTCAGCGGGACGTTCGGCGGCCGCGTCCGACACGACGGGGCGGCTGCTGTGTGCGCGAATGATCGCGAGTGTTGAATCCTCGGCTGTCAGCGCTGCGGTCCCGGCCGCGTGGTCGGCGATCCTTTGACCGACGACCCCGTACGAGGCGAGGCTCGCCGCCCGCTGTCCGTGACGGAAGGGGTGGGGGAGGTCCTGGAAGATGACGACCCCGATATCGGCCAAGAAATAGGAGCGCAGCCAGGCACAGGCATCGGCGGCCCACCGGTGCGGCTTGTGCACCGGGGCGATCACCGCCTCGCCCGATGTGCGGTGACCGCCGTTGAATTCCACGGTGCCGTTGACTGTGAGCGTCAGGCGCACGGGTGCGCCGTTGAACGACCGCGATGCCACGAGCGTGCGCGTGCTTGCCGCGGTGCTCGCCTCGACCTCCGGGCTGCCTGCCTGCAGCACCCGGCCCTGGCATGTCGAGACGAAGTCTGCGCGCACGGCGATGATGTCATCGTCGCGGATCTCCACGCGAGCCCTGTCGATGTCGGCAGCGATCAGGGCTGCAGCACGGTCCGTGTCCAAAGGGTTGGGCGGAAAGCTCGCGGCGATTCCGAATGCCGTGGCAAGCGATGTGCGTGCCATCAGCCCCACACCGTGGAAAGTCCGTCCTCGGGGCGCGCTGATGCGGCCTCGGCAAGGAGCTCCTCAAGTTTCGCATCGGCTTCTTCACCGCCGAGCAGGGCGCGTGTTTCTTCGTCCAGCCGATCAGCGCCGATTGTCAGAACCCGGGCGCGGGTGCCTGAGAGCGCGTCCACCATCCCCGGCAGGCTGAGCGCCGGTGCCGCCGTGAATTCAGGCCGTTCGTCGACGGCGAAGATGACGACATCGGCTTCGCGAATCGACTTGAGAACACCCGGCGCCGCCTTGGCGTCGTCGAATCCGGAGCGGACAATGCGCTTGGCGTCGGTGCGGCGCTGTGCAATGTAGCGGCGGGCCGGCCAGGCTTCGTCAGACTGCGGGCCGGAAACGACGGCCATGGTTTCGACCGCGGTGTCGGTCAGGGGCAGGACCGTGAAGTCCGGGGCGTAGCGCTTGGTCATAGCCTGCGTGACTGCGCTCAGCCCGTAGCCTAAGCCCATGAGTCGGCTGCGCAGAACGGCTGCTGCCAGCTGACGGTCGTTCATGGAGAACCACTCCGCATCTACCCGGAATGCGGCCAGTTCAGCGGCTGCCCCGCCGGGCACGGGGGAGGTCGGGGGTATAAGGCAGGCGTCGATGTCGGGGCAGAATCGCAGTCCGTGGACGGTGACATCGGTGAGCGTAGATGCAACCACCGTGAGCTCAGCTGCGGTGTGCTGCATTCCCGCCTGGCGAACATCGGCGATCACATGGGTGAGTCCGTCGGTGACGGGCAGGACGGTGATCTTCATGAGGTCATCATGTCATCCGGCGTCAGCGCGCGCCGAATCGGCACTGGATGTTCTTTTGGGCGTGTCGCAGCGGCGCTGTTTTCCGCCGATCTGGCGTCTTTTCGGGCTTCGAGACGAAGAAAAAATGAAAATTCATGAAAAAACTTCACCCACCCTACAGATTGTGGTACGGGAACGGAAGGGCGTCCATATATTGTGTTTCAACTGCTCGCCAGGTGGGAACATCCGTTCTATTATTGGGGGTCGAGTGGGCGAAATAACACGAGTGCGCTTGACTAAAGCGGAATGACACACGTGTAATTTAACTACGGCACGTCCCGCAAGGACGGTCGTAGAAAGGGGAAGCACGTGTCAGAAGCGCGCAAATACAAGAGTTCTCCGCAACGTCCGGCTCCCAGCGTCACCGAGCGCGCGGCTGAGGACTGGTTCGTTGATCCCGCGCACTCATCCCCGTCCTTCGTTCCGGACCCGCTGTCTGTCGATCCTACCGAGCTCAAGCCGATTTCCGGTGGACCCGATGCAGGCATTTCGAGCATCAGTCCGCTGGCTCTTCTGCTGGGCGAAGGCGACGGAGGTCTTGACTGGCAGGACCAGGCCCTGTGCGCCCAAACGGACCCAGAGGCTTTTTTCCCTGAAAAGGGCGGATCCACCCGCGAAGCCAAAAGGGTGTGTGCTTCCTGCGAGGTCCGCGCAGAATGTCTCGAATACGCGCTGTCGAACGACGAGCGCTTCGGAATCTGGGGCGGGCTGTCAGAACGGGAACGGCGACGTGTGAAGAAGCAGGTCGTGTGAACTCCACGGATTTGGCAAAAGGGGCGAGGCGCAGGCCGTCGCCCCTTTTGTCAAACCTGACCAGCCCCGGCGGGCGCGGCCTGTGCTCAACAACAGGCATCAGCCGAACATGAGCTCTACCAGTTCGGTCAGCTCCGCATCGAGAATCTGGCCCCGCTGTTCACCCGTGGGTGCCAGTGCGCGCAGCGGAAGATAGTTCACCTCGATGATTCCGGGGCTTTCCTGTGTTCTCTCGTAGGCAAGAGCGGCAAGCCCCATCGATGTTGTCAGCCCCTGTTGGCCCGCTGGCGGAACCCAGCGCAACCGCAGCTCATAGTCTGCGGCGCCGACGCCTCGGGCAGTAAGCAGTTCAGCCAGGAGCTCCGCCCCAGCCCGCTCCAGCTGCTCCCAACGGGGTGCAGACGCTGGAGCGTGCGGCGGCAGAGTCGAACCGCGGAAATCACGATGCCTGGACACGGGCCCTCCCTTCCGGCCCAGCGTAGACGATCAAGAGCAGCTGCGGCTGTACTACACTGCCTGTGTGTTTCGCACCTGTTCCAAGCTCGGCTGTCCCTTGCCCGCCAACCGCACGCTGACCTATGTTCATTCCGAGGCGTGCATCGTCATCGGTCCTCTTTCCCAGCAGCCCGAACCGGGAGCTCACGACCTGTGCGAAGTTCACTCCGACAGGATCACCCCGCCACGTGAGTGGCAGATCATTCGCCTGGAAACCGAGGGACCGCCCATTGAGCGGACCCGCGATGACCTCCTGGCAATCGCAGACGCCGTTCGCGAAGCCGAACCCGAAGCGCCCGACGGGCGCAAACGCGGGCACCTGACGATCATCGAGGACACATGAACCGATTTGCACGTGAACGCCGCACCGTCGGCGCCTACGACGTCCGCGGGCTTGTCGGAGAAGAACTCACCGACGACTTCATCTTCGCGTTCGGCTGGGCCGTCGCCCGCGCCGCAGGGGAGGAATGGGGAAGCTCGCAGATCCTCATCGCCCACGACATGCGGGAAACCTCACCGCGCTTTGCTTACCTGCTGGCAGCCGGCAGCCAGCAGGCAGGACTACAGCCGCGCAACATCGGCATGGCATCGACCGATCAGCTCTACTTCGCCTCCGGCGAATTCGGTCTTCCCGGATTCATGGTGACTGCCAGCCACAACCCGGCCGAATACAACGGCATCAAAGTGTGCGGCCCCGGCGCATCGGGAGTGTCGCGAGCCGACCTCCTGGGCGCGGCGCTGGAGCTGTTGGACTCCGCACCGCAGCGGCCGAACAGCACAGCCTCTACGACGGCTGTCGACAGTGCGTTCGGTGTCGACGAAGAGCTTGCGCATCGGGTTGTACAGGGCTTTGCCCAGCGCATCCGCACCCTCACGGGCCTGGGACGGGTGGGGGACATCACGGTCGTCGTCGATGCCGGCAGCGGTATGGCCGGGCTGACTGTTCCGCAGGTGCTCGGCAGTGCGGCAGGCCTCGATGCACTGAACATCACCGTGCGCGGCATGTACATGGAGCCCGATGGCACATTCCCACACCACCCCGCCAATCCGCTTGACCCGGCCAACCTGGTCGACCTGCAGAAAGCCGTTGTCGCAGCCAGCAGGGAATCGAACCAGCCGGTTATCGGTCTGGCCTTTGACGGTGACGCCGACCGCTGCTTCTTCGTAGACGAAAACGGCGACACGGTTTCGGCCTCAGCGATAGGGGCGATGACCGCGGTCAATGAAATCCGCCGGGTTCGGTCTGACGAGCAGCCGGTTGTGCTGCACAATCTGCTCACTTCGCGTTCATCAGTGCGATGGGTTGAACAAGCAGGCGGAAAACCGGTGCGCACGCCCGTGGGGCATTCGGGCATCAAACAGGCCATGCGAGCCAACAACGCGGTTTTCGCCTTCGAACACTCCGCCCATTACTACTTCCGCGACTTCTTCGGGGCGGATTCCGGTCTGCTCGCCGCAGGCCACGTTCTTGCAGCCGTTCACGATTCCGGGAAGCCGCTGAGCGAGCTCGCCGCCGATTATGCGCCGGGACCCATGAGCGGTGAAATCAATTCGCGGGTGGAAGATCAGCAGGCCGTGCTGGACGCCGTGGCCGAGGCCGGCCAACGCGGTGAGTTCGGCCCGGTGACGATTGATCGGCTCGATGGGATCACACTCGACGGTGAGGACTTCTGGATCAACGTGCGCACCTCCAACACGGAGCCGCTGGTGCGGCTGAACGTGGAAGCCTCAAGCCAGCAGCACACAGACGAACTCGTCGCTGCCGCTCTGGCCATTATCCGCCGCTAAGCCGCACCCGGGGCGCGCAGCGACGGCGCGGAGCAGTTCCTACTGCAGACGCAAGCCGTGCGGCAGCCTGTCCATGCGGCTGGCGAAGACCTCTTTGGCTTTCTGCGCCTTCTGTGCGCGCCGGTAGCCCTCCCAGCGCTGGAACTCCACGATCGTGGCAATGAACTCTTCGGGCAGGGTGCCCATCGGGGGTGCCGGGGCAGCGTAGTTGTTGAGCTCATCGGCGATTTCGACCGAGCGGGCCCACCTGGATTCTTCTGTGTGCATGTGCGCCGTGGTGAGGAACTGCGCGGCGCGGTGCTGCAGGGGTGCAGGGATGGGCGAAATATCGGCGCTGCGCGCCCAAGCCGCCAGTTCGGGTTTGACGTGATTGGTGCGCGCCGCGGGCAGCTTCGCCCGTTCGCTGATGGCGATGGTGCCCGCCAGGTGGTCGCCCAGGCGCTTGGTGTCTGCAGAGAACAGGCCCACGAGAGCCGCAACGCCGCCGCCGGAGCCCAGGATCTCAAACGGCCACAGGAGCGCGCGGATGAGGCTGTGGCGAAAAGCCAGAGCGCCTCCGTCGTCGCGGACAATCCGCAGGCCGAGGGCGAGCTTGCCGACCGAACGGCCTCGTGTCAGGTACTCGACAATGCAGGGCACGCCCACGATCGTGAAGATTGTGGCAAGAAACGCAATTGTCCCGGCAAGCATTTCGCTTTGGTAGGTGCCGATTCTGCCGAGGAAGTAGGCCAGCCCGATGAGATAGGCGATGTTGACGATCATGTAGATCAGGAAATCGATGGCGCACGAGCCAGCCCGCGCCATGAGGGAAGCGGGGCGGATGCTCAGGCTGATGGCCTCACCGGTGACGAGTCTGCTCACCCTTATATCCTCGCATATTCGCCGCCGGGTCAAGATGCCTTAATCTGGTCTTCATGGATCCCATTCTGCTGGCCGCACTGAACTCGCCGGACTGGAAAGAGCTGCAGCGCCTTTCGAAGAAGTCTCGCCTGTCCGGCCCCGAGGTGGCAGAGTTCAACCGCCTGTACCGCAGGGCCAACAAAGACCTGTCGCACCTGCAGACGGTCGCTCCGGAATCAGACGTCGCGGTCTACCTGAGCAGGGTTGTTCTGCAGGCGAGGGTTCACTTCGGCTCTGTTCCCGGTTCTGCGAAGTCGACGGCCATGCGCTTCTTCGGGCAGTCGCTGCCGGCGGCACTGTATTCGCTGCGCTGGTACTTTGTGGGCGTCTTCGTGCTGTTCACCGGTGTTGCCGTGGGCGCGCACATTTGGGCGGCCACGACCCCCGGTCTGCTTGACTACATGCTGCCGCCAGCAGCGCGGCGCGAGATTGCCGAACGCGGCTTCGTCGCCTACTACCGTGAAAACCCCAATTCGGTCTTCGCCGTGGGCGTGTGGGTCAACAACGCCTGGATTGCCGTGCAGTGGGTGGTGCTCGGGATCACGGGGTTCTATGTCATCGCCGGCATCATCAGCAACGCCGCAAACACCGGTGTGACGGCGGCCATCATGTATGACGCCGGCTATGCGGAGGACTTTTGGAAGTTCATCCTGCCCCACGGTGTCCCGGAGATCACCTGCATCCTCATTGCCGCTGCCGCAGGGCTGAAGATCTTCACGTCCTGGATCATTCCGCGGAACATGACGCGGCGTCAGGCTGTGGCCAAAGAGGGCCGTTCGCTCATCACAGTTGCCATGGGGCTCGTAATCTTCCTGTTCCTGTCCGGCCTCATCGAGGGCTTCATCACCCCGTCCTACATGCCTTTCGGAATCAAGATGATCTTCGGAGCCGTACTCACCATCGGCATCGTCGCCTACACGATTGCGCTGGGCCGTCCCGCCTACCTCGCGGGTCTCGACGGGGACCTCGAAGAGGAGCGCGCCGGCTACCGCACCGTCACCGTCCAGTAAGCCTGACCACAGTCAAAGCCGTGGTCTGCTGACCACGGCGGCAGGCACCTCGTACGTCAATTCACGAGGTGCCGCTCATCAGAGCTTCCCCTGCGCCTTGAGCCGGATGTAGAGGTCCGCAAGCGCCGGCGGGAGCTTCTCTTCGGGTTCCGTCAGCGAGTACACGCCGCTTGCTGACATTGCGCGGCTGAGCGCACGCTGATTGAGCATTTCCCGCTGTGCCGCACCGGCCCGGTACACCTGAGCTGGTGAATAGACCTCGTCGGCCATGTCCTGCAGCTGCGGATCAGAAACCGAGGCGAAGGCAATCTGATGGCCGCGCTTGAGCAGCGGCAGCGAGGGCAGAACATCCTCCTGAATGGTGATGGCATCCAGGGGCGTGAGGAACACGACGAGCGCCTGCGTGGAACAGCGCTTGAGGACTTCCGAGGCCATGACCTGCCAGTCGGACTCGTACAGGCTGGGGAAGACGTCCGCGATCTCTTCGTCGAAGCGCGGAATGGCCTTTTCCCTGGCCAGGGGGCCGAAAGCGGTGCGGATGCGCGCATCGGCGACGATCACGTCAACTCGGTCGCCGGCTGATCCGGCCAAAGCCGTCAGCAGCATGGCGGCTTCGACGAACGTGTCGAACTGGGTGCCCTCAGCCGAGCGCTTCGCCGCCAGGCGGCCGGAGTCGATGACGATCACCACGCGGCGGTCGCGTTCGGGCCGCCACGTTTTGACCATGACCTCTTGGGCGCGCGCCGTGGCCCGCCAGTCAATCGAGCGCACGTCATCACCCGGCACGTATTCGCGCAGCGAATCGAACTCGGTTCCCATGCCGCGCACCATGAGTGCCGTGCGGCCTTCCATTTCGCGCAGGCGGTGCAGTCGCGACGGCAAGTGGCGCCGCGACAGGAACGGGGGAGTGATCGCAACCTGGGCCGGAACATCGAATGACACCTGACGGCCGGCAATCCCCAAGACCGAAAAGCTGCGCAGTGTGACCTTGTCAGCTGACAGCCAGCCGCGGCGCGTGGGCTTAAGCGTCTGCCGGCGCACGTGCGACTCCCCCGCGGCAAGACGGCAGCGGTCCCGGTTGTTCTCTGCACCGGCACTGGGCGACCACGCATCGCGCAGGTGCAGCCTGTACGTGCGCCTGGTCGGATTGTGCAGGGTGAGATCCGCCCACGTTTCCTGACCCAGACGAACCTTGCCGCCGGGAGTGCGCGCCGCCTCAATCCTGCGCGGGGACGGCGTGATGATCAGGTCGACGACAATGCCTACCAGCAGCACCGTGATGCCGATGAGCGCGGCCGTGGTCGTCTGCAGGGCAACAACGCCTACGCCGACGATCCCGGCGAAGACCATGGTGCGCCACGTGAGAACCATCAGCGCGGAACCGCAACCGTCGACACGATCGATTCGAGAACATCGTCGACGTCGAGACCGTCCATGTGCGCTTCAGGGTTGAGGCGCACACGGTGGCGGAAGGAGATCGGCACGAGGAACTTGACGTCGTCCGGGGTGATGAACGCTCGCCCGTACAGCCACGCGTGAGCCCGCGCGGCAGACAGAAGACGCGTAGCACCTCGGGGAGACACACCCAGTTCCAGCGAAGGGGCCTGGCGCGTGGCCTGCACCAGGTCGACGATGTAGCCGAGCACTTCCGGGGCGCAGTAGACATCTGCCACGCGCTCACGGGCGGCGAGGATGCCCTCGGCGTCGATCTGCGGGGTCACACCGGCATCGGCCAGTTTGTCTGCGGCAAAGCCGCCGGCGTGACGCTGCAGGATGTCAAGCTCAGCATCGCGCTGCGGCAGGTTCATCTGGACCTTGAACAGGAAGCGGTCCAGCTGAGCTTCCGGCAGCGGATACGTGCCGTCGTACTCAATGGGGTTCTGAGTTGCGGCAACCAGGAACGGCTTCGGCAGGGAGTACGTGTTGCCGTCGACCGACACCTGCTTCTCTTCCATTGCCTCAAGCAGCGCTGACTGGGTTTTCGGCGGGGTGCGGTTGATTTCGTCGGCGATGAGGATGTTGGTGAACACCGGGCCGGGACGGAACTCGAAGTCGCCGGTCTTGGCGTCGTAGATGGTCGAACCTGTCACATCGCTGGGCATGAGGTCCGGGGTGAACTGGATGCGCGCGTGATCGAGCTCAACAGCGTGCGACAGGGCGCGCACCAGCAGCGTTTTGGCAACACCGGGAACACCTTCCAGCAGCACGTGACCGCCCGTGAGCAGCGCAATGAGCAGAGCGTGCGTGGCGTGGCCCTGACCGACGACCGCGTTGGCCGTGGCGCTGCTGACAGCGCCGAAGCGGGCACGCAGTTCGTGGTCGACGTCCGTCAGCTGGTGGTCCTGGGCCAGGCGGTCAACAAGCGACGAGGCGGGCTGGACACGGGTCTGCTGAGCGCTCGCCTGGGGGTTCTGCTGGGCGGCAGTCGCTGCCGAGGCGGAGCCGGCGGGGGCAGGTACCGAACCGGACGGCTGTGCGCCGGGCTGCTGTGTGCCGGGCTGGTTTTCCGGCATGTCCGGGATGGGAGCGCTGGGGTCGTGCTGGTTTGTCATAGTCGCCTTTCGAGTTCGCTGATGGCCTGAGCCAGGCTGACAAGTTCTGCGTCTGATGTCGGTTCTGCGTGCAGCAGAAGGTGTTCAATGCGCTGTGGGCTTTCGCCCAGTTTGGCCGCGACCGCGCGGCAGACGTCATCCGCGGGAGCCGAAGCGGACATGCTGAGTTTGCGGGCCAGTGCGATGATCGCGGCCTGCTGAATGGGCTGCAGGGCTTCTGGCCGGGCTCCGGCTCGCTGCAGAAGACCCGCGTGTCCGGTTACGGTTTCCTTGGCCGGCACAGTCACCGGCAGGTGCTCGGCGGCCAGTGGGCCGAAGCGGCGTCCGCGCCACAGCAGAGCCACCAGTGTGAGCACGCCGATCCACAGGACTGCGAAGTACACCCACTGGGGAACGAAATCCTGGGTCTCCTGGATATCGGAGTCGATGAAGTCATCGGGATTCGGCCAGAACAGGACGACGGAATCTGCATCCGCAACAAGGCCCATGACGAGTGATGCGTTGCCGTGCAGGGCGATCTCCTCGTTGCCGATCCAACTGCTGTTGCCCAGCACCGTCATAGTGCCCTTGCCGACCGGAGCCTGGACGAAGCCGGAGGCCTGCTTGCCCATGTCGGGGCGGTAGTAGCACTTCACCGAGTCTTTGTGGGTCGAGTAGTAATGATTGAAGGGTGCGCTGACCGGGCCCGCCTTCTGGGCTGTGGGGAAATCGCAGGCGGGTTCGCGGGAACCCGCAACGTCGTCGGGGGCCGCGAATTCCTCTGTCGGGTGGATGGTGTTTCCCCAGCCGCCCATGTCATACGGGGCTGAAAGGATCACATGGCCGCCTTTTTGAGCTGCCGCGGTCATCTTCTGCCTGCTGTCGACGGATATGTCGTCCGGGTTGATGACGACGACCGTCGTGCCCGGCGTGGCAGCGGCTTCTGCGGCCGTGTCGAAGTTTTCGGTCTTTTTAAGCTTGGCGCCGTGGTCCTCAAGGAGTTTGGCGTAGGCGTGGGTGCCGTCTGCGGCGAAGCTGTCGTAGTGCCCGGAACGCCTTTCGTCTCGTTCCGCGGAGGTCAGTGTGATGGCCGCACTGGCCATGAGGAGAACAGCCACCAGCACGAGCCACAGGCCGGCTGATCGGCCGAGAGACTTCAGGCTGCGTCCGGGGCCGGCTGAACGCGTGCCGCGGACCGCGACGTCGAGTGCGGCGCTCATGCGCTCACCTGCTGGGAATTGCGAGAGTCGGCAGTTTCAGCCGCGTCAGCTGTTTCCTGAGCGGGCGCGCGCAGCGCTTGAGCTGCGGAGTCGATCTGCTCGGCAAAGCGGTAGTCGGCTTCGTCTGCGGAGTGGCTGCCGAAGACGATCCGGTCGAACAGCGAGGCGGCCTGATTCAGCTTGTCGCTCATAGCCGGCACTGCCGCGGAAGCCGCTGCTGCAAGCTCCGCTGCGGTCGAGGCGGCCTCGACGTCGATGATCCGCTTCTTGTTCAGCTCTGCGAAGACTGCGCGAATCTGGTTGGCAGCGGCGTCCGCCCAATCGCCGTTCTCGGCCGCTTCGTGTGCGAGTTTGCGGAACACGCAGGGTTCGACGCCGCTGAATTCGGCGTCCATCTGGAAAAGCTGCTTCGAGAAGTCGTCGTCGGTGCCGCGGCGAATCCGCCAGATGACGAAGCCCACAACGGCTGCTGTGAACAGAATGACGCCGATGATGAACCACGGAGACTGGGCACTTTCAACGCTGTCCGCGAGCCTCTGGAAGAACAGGTCGAGCATGCGCTTGATCTTGCCGAAGAAAGAAATGTCGACCTCGCTGTAGCGCGGATCAGACAGTTCGCGTTCGGCCCACTCCCGGCCCTGCTCCGGGGTGGGCTGCTGCAGTCCGCTCATACTTCCTCCGCTTCTGCCAGGAGGACGAGGTCATAGCCCTCTGTGCGCATCCTCAGGTTGAAGTAGACGGTTGACAGAAGTGCCGCCCGGTAGGCGTAGAGGAGAACGCCGATTGCCAGAAACAGCCCCGTGAAGATGGTGCCGAGAACAGCGGCGACAATCGGCCCCTCGAGCTCGCTGCCGCCGAGCATCAGAATCGAGAGCACGCCGATGACGCCTCCCAAGTAGATGAAAGCCGGTGTGGCGATGATGCCGATGACCTGATTGGCCAGCCAGAAGCCGAACACGGTCTGGCCTGCCACCTGCAGGAAGCCGCGGCCGGTCATCTTCCAGGACCGGGCGATTGCGGAGAAGATCCCCACTCGCTCCTGGGTGATGATGCATCCCGTCAGACTCAGGCGAATGCCGAAGAACACCGTCAGCGCCCACCAGACAAGGACGAGAGCCGTTCCCAGGGTCAGGCCGATGACAGTTCCGCCCACAGCGCCGGCAAGAACTGCTGCGGCAAGGAACACCGCGAGCACAATCAGGTGGGCCGTGCCCATCAGCAGTGCAGCGCCGAACAGCGTTCGGCGGGATCCCCGGAGGTGCTGCCACCCCTGGCGCAGTGACATTGTGCGGCCGAAGAATGCTTCGCGGGCGCCGATGCTCGCCAGTCCGCTGAAGACGATGAGAGCAGCCAGGGTGAGGTATTCGACGATTCCCGCGCCGATCTGCACCACAAAGCTCAGACCGCTCAGAGCCTCCTCGGATGAGTCGAGGAGCTTGGTGAAGAAGCTGTGCCCGAAGTACCACGTGATGGCCCCGGCGAGTGCAAACACGCTCGCTGCCAGCCCGGCTGCAATGCCGGCGCTGCCGTAGGTCAGTCCGGGGAGGCTGCGCATCAGGCGGAAGCCGCCATCGAGCACCTCGAAGAAGCCCAGCGGACGTTTGGGCAGAATCCCCGGGACAGGCGGGGGAGACCACTGGGGCCTGCGGCGGGCTTTGGCCGGAACCCGCTGGCCCGTCGACCAGTCGACGGTCAGACCCCAGTCGGGGCTGTTCTGTGTGAACACTTCACTCCTGCGTGATGAGCTTTTGACGAGCCCATCATTCCACAGCTTCCCGTGATCAGGCTGCGCGAAAATCGGCGGGCCGAAGTGAAAACCTTTGGTGGGTAGGGAACAATAAAGGCTATGAACGCACGGATTCTTGTGGTAGACGACGACACAGCGCTGGCCGAGATGATCGGCATTGTGCTTAAGTCAGAAGGATTTGAACCTGATTTCTGCGCGACGGGCGATGCAGCTCTCGGCGCATTCCGCGAATCCAAACCCGACCTCGTGCTCCTTGACCTCATGCTGCCGGGCAAAGACGGAATGGAGGTCTGCCGCGAGATCCGCAGGGAATCCGATGTTCCGATCATCATGCTCACCGCCAAATCCGACACGGTTGATGTTGTCGCCGGCCTCGAAGCAGGGGCCGATGACTACGTGCCCAAGCCGTTCAAACCCAAGGAGCTCATCGCCCGGGTGCGCGCACGGCTGCGGATCAGCGAACCGACCGCGCCTGAGCACCTGACCGTCGGCGACGTCACGATCGACGTGTCCGGCCACACCGTGACTCGCGGCGGCGAGCCGATTTCGCTCACCCCCCTGGAGTTCGACCTGCTGACCGCCTTGGCCCGCAAACCGTGGCAGGTGTTCTCACGCGAACAGCTGCTGGAAGAAGTGTGGGGCTATCAGCACTCGGCGGATACGCGCCTGGTCAACGTGCACGTACAGCGTCTGCGCTCCAAAATCGAGCGCGACCCTGAAAACCCGGAAATCGTCGTCACCGTTCGCGGTGTGGGCTATCGGGCCGGTCACGCTGCGTGAGACTCTGGACGACCGCCCGTCGGCTGGGGCTGCGAGCCTATCTGCTCGCCGTTCGGCTGTTTCGCCGCTCCCTGCAGGTGCGCGTTGTTGCGCTGACGCTCATCCTGTCGATTGCGGCGGTTCTGCTGGTCGGTTCGTACGTGTCGCGGGAAATCGCCCGCGGCCTGTTTGAAGCCAAACTCCAGTCGATCACCTCCCAAACGGCAGGCTATGCCTCGGAGCTTGAATCCACCGCGACATCCGAGGGCATTGCCCAGCTGAGCGAAACCGTGAACACCCAGCTGCGCTCCATGATGGTCAGATCGTCTACTCCGCTGCGCAGCATTGCCCTGGAACCGCGGGATCGCGGACGTTCTGTCGCGCCGATCATCGCCCTTCCGTACGGCCAGGAGCCCGTGCGCCCATCAGAACTCGACGAGGCGTTTCTCACCAAAGCACAGGAAACTCCCGTGGGAACCCAGACGTACCAGTCGATCACCCTGCCGGGGCAGAAGAGCTCGCCCGGCATTGTGGTAGCACAGTCTGTTTCTCTGCCGGGAAGCGGCAAATTCGACCTGTACGTCGTCGCCGACCTGCAGGAGGAGCAGAATACGCTCAACTTCATTCAGCGTGCGCTCACAGTCGCGGGGATCGTCATGGTCGTCCTCGTCGTGGCCGTCGCCTGGCTTGTCACCGGGCTTGTCGTTTCGCCGATTCGCTCAACAGCACGGGCCGCACTGCGCTTGGCCGACGGCGACCTCGACGAGCGCGTCACAGTCACGAGCCATGACGAGCTCGGCGCTTTGGGCCGAAGCTTCAACGACATGGCGGACACCCTGCAGGATCAGATTGTGCGCATGAAAGAGCTCACCGTCTTACAGCGCCAGTTCGTATCCGATGTCTCTCACGAACTGCGCACACCGCTGGCCACGATCGGCGCGGCCACGGAAATGCTGTACGCGGAAAAAGACGAACTCGACACAACCGGACAGCGCTCCGTTGAGCTGCTGAAATCGCAGGTGGAGCGCTTTGAACTGCTCCTGTCCGACCTCCTCGAAGTGTCCCGGCACGACGCCGGCTTCGTCAAACTTGAGACCAAGGAACAGGACATCACCGAAATCGTGTCCAACGTCGTCGACGGGCTGACCATCGTGGCTGAGCAGGCGGGCAGTCAGATCGTCATGCACACGCCGTCGACGCCGGTGACAGCGGAAGTCGAGCAGATCCGCATCGGCAGGATCCTGCGCAACCTCGTCGTCAACGCGATCGAACACGGCGAAAAGAAGAACATCGATGTGTATGTGGCCGCGAACGCAGAATCCTGCGCGATCAGCGTCCGCGATCACGGTGTTGGGCTGACCGTCGAGCAGGTCGAGCACGTGTTCGACCGGTTCTGGCGCGGAGATCCGTCCCGCCGGCGCACACTCGGCGGCACCGGCCTGGGCCTGGCGATTGCGCTGGAAGACGCGCACCTGCACGACGGCTGGCTCCAAGCGTGGGGAAGTCCCGGCGACGGCGCCTGCTTCCGCCTGACCCTTCCGCGCAGGCAGGGAACCGAAATCACATCGTCCCCGCTTCCGCTGCCTCCCGCGGATGCTCCCGCACACGGGCCCGCGCTCATTGCCGGGCCGGCAACCTCGGACGGTTCTGTGCGCGTGCAGACGGGGTCGATACCGATTGTCGTCGAAACCGCATCACCGGCCGATGCGGCAGATGAGGACGGAGAACAGTCATGACCAGTCGCCTCCGACGGTTCGCGGCTGCTGCAAGCGCCTTCTTGCTGACTCTCAGCGCAGCCGGATGCGCCACCATTCCCCACGGAGGGCAGATCGGAACGGCCGCGGTGGAGGAATCCGAGAACGACGTCCAGTCCCGCACAGACCCAGACGGTCCTGCACCGGGGGCCAGCCCCGCTTCGATCGTGCGCGGCTTCCTGGCTGCCGGTTCGAGCTCATCCGGCAGCTTCGCGGTGGCCCGTTCCTTTTTGACCGATGACCTTGCCGGTGAATGGAGTCCGCTCAAAAACGTGTCGATTGTCGAAGCGGGCCTGTCACTTGAAAGCCTCACGGCCTCTGTGACGACCAATTCGCGCAATGTGTCGTTTGCGGTTCCCGTGCAGGCTTCCCTCGACTCTTCCCACGTCTACCGCGACAGCCCCTCCGGCACTGAAACGAAGCTGGAGTTCAGCCTGCGCCAGGTCAACGGCGAATGGCGGATTTCGGATGCTCCCGACGGCATCGTGCTGTCCGAAGCGAACTTCAACCGGATCTTCCAGGCCTACCCGCTGTACTTCTTCACGCAGGACTATTCGTATCTCGTGCCGGACGTTCGGTGGTTTGTCCGCGGCAACGGCACGCTGACGGAAGTGGCCCGCCAGCTGCTCAAGGGCCCCGGGGAACATCTGCGCGGCGCAGTCATCTCCGCCGTGCCGGAGGGAACCACACTCGAACCCTCCGTCGTCACCGCTGAGGGCGGCACGGTCGACGTCGGCCTGTCCCAGGAAGTCGGCGATCTCGATGACACGACGAGCAAACGCCTGTATTCGCAGATTTCCCAAACCATGCGCGCAAACACCTCGATTTCGGACGTTCGCGTCCAAACACCCCAGTCGAACATCACTTCGGGTTCCGATGTGTCTGCTGACCTGCCGGTGGACGCAGCCGCCGTGGTGGTTTCCAGCGGCAGGATCGCGAGGGTCGCGGGCAATTCCTTTGACCCGGTTGAAAACTCGCCGAAAGTGTCGGACAAAGTTCTTCCGGCTCAGTCCTATGACGGTCAGTCTTACTACTACACGAGCGAAAACCGCAAGCAGATTGAGCGCTTCAGCGCAGAAAAAGATGTCGAAACCCTCATCACCGGACACGGCTTCGTGAGCCCAAGCGTCGACCGCTTCGAATGGGTGTACACGGTCGAAGCGAAGTCGGCGGAGATCCGGGCTGTCGGCAAAACCGGAGAACTCGTGTCAATGGCAATGCCGTTTGCCAAAGATCGCACGGTACAGCGAATCGCGGTGTCCCGTGAAGGCAGTCGGCTGGCTGTGCTGTCTTCCGGTGCTGGGGGCACTCGCATCGACGTTGTGGGAATCGTCCGCTCCCGCGAAGGCAAGCCCGACCGTTTGAGCGCGGGTGATCCGCTGCCGGTCGGCCAGAAATTCGGACAGGTGCTGGACTTCAGCTGGGCCGGAAGCTCGTTCCTGGCGGTGCTGTCGGAAGATGAAGCCGCGGCCAACGCGCATCGCCTGTGGACTGGCGGGCCCTCCGTGGGCTTGGGAGCAATTGCCGACGGGCTGACGATTTCAGCAGCCGGGGACCTCGGCAGCATGCGGGTCGGCTCTGACAACGGTGTTGTGTACACGTATACGTCAGGGACGTGGCAGAGGGTTGTCGGGGCAAAGGCGTGGAATCCCATGTACCCGGGCTGACTGTGAAGCTGCTGTCCGACATCGCCGATCTGCTCCTGCCGCGCGTGTGCGCCGGGTGTGGGATTGAGACCGTGTCGCTGTGCGGGGACTGCATAGAGGCCCTTGACGGTCCTGTGCTGCGCAGTCAGCCGCGCTTTGGCCGACTGCCTGTCAGCGGCGCGGGCGTGTACGACGGTGTGCTCCGGCACGTGCTCGTGGCGTATAAGGAGCACGGCAGACGCGACATCGTGGCAGTCCTGGGTCTGCTGCTGGCGCGTGCTGTTGTCGACGCGCTTCAGGACAGCCCGGTGGATGGTCGCCCTGTGATCCTCGTGCCGGTGCCCTCTTCGCCGGCGGCGGTGCGCAGACGAGGAGGCAATCACGTCGCAGCGTGTGCTGAATCTGCGGCGCAGATGCTGCGATCCGACGGTGTGAGTGTCGGGTGCGCGGAAGTGCTGACCGTCAGCGGTCACCGTGATCAGGTGGGGTTTGGCAGTGCGGCGCGGAAGGCGAATGTCGAGGGCACCCACGCCGTTGCACGTGAGCACGCGAGCCTGGTCGGCGACTGGAACCGGCGGGCAAAGGTCATCGTCGTCGACGATATTTCCACCACGGGGGCCACGGGTGCCGAGACGACTCGGGCGCTGATGAACGCCGGGTGCACACCGGATGGACTCGCGGTTATCGGAATCGCACGGGGGAGTTCTCGTCAGCCGGTGCCGAATGCGCTTTAATGAAGGTGACCATCGTTTTTGATGGTTTTCCGACGTCAAAGGAGAGCACAATGGACATCGTCGTCAAGGGACGCGGTCTTGCTATCTCGGACAGCTTCCGCACTCATATCGAGGACAAGATCTCCAAGGCTGAAAAGCTCAGTCCTGATGCCCAGGCCGTTGAAGTCAACATCACCCACGAAGAAAGCGTGCGCCGCCCGGACGAAGCCGTCCGCGTGGAGATCACCGTCTTCAGCAGGGGAGCGGTTCTGCGCGCCGAAGCGCACGCTTCCGATAAGTACGCAGCGCTTGATCTTGCGTGGGCGAAGCTCCTTGAGCGTCTGCGCCGTGCTCGCGACCGGCGCAAGATCTCGCGCAAGGGCGGACACCGCCGCCAATCGACCGGCGAAGTCTTCGCTGACATGCCGGTTGTCGACGCGCCCGCGGCTCCCGCGCCCGCCGAAGACAGCGAACCGGCTGTGGATGAGGCAGAAGACGTCGATGATGCAGACCCCACCAACGGCCGCATCCGGGCCGAGGGTGATTCTCCGGTGGTGCTGCGCGAGAAGACCTTCCCGGCTGAGCCGATCGGCATCGAAGAGGCTCTGAACCGCATGGAGATGGTCGGGCACGACTTCTACCTGTTCATAGACCAGGACACCTCCCAGCCCTCGGTTGTCTACCGCAGGCGGGGATGGAGCTACGGCGTGATTGCGCTGGAAGACTCGCAGAGCAGCTGATACTCCACTTCTGCAGCTTGTGCGCGGCGGATGCCACCGGGCGTCCGCCGCGCTTCTTGTCTGCTCCGGCTGCACTGCGACCGCCGGTTGCGAAGCGCTGAGCAAACTCTGACGGGCGCTGCCGCGGGTTGGCCGCGCGACAGCCGTACGTCTGCGCGTTAGACTTATCTGACGCATGTCGAGATTCGCTGCGCTGAAACGGACAGAGGAGAAACGTGGCCCACATTCTTGAGAAGCTGCTTCGGATTGGCGAAGGACGCACCCTGAAGAGGCTCCGGAACTACGCCACGGCGATCAACAATCTGTCTGACGAGTACAGCGCTATGACAGACGCGCAGCTGCGCGAAGAAACAGACCGCTACAAGGCTCGCGTTGCCGACGGCGAAAGCCTCGACAAGCTGCTTCCCGAATCTTTTGCGGCAGTTCGCGAAGCTTCAGCGCGCACGGTGGGCCTGCGGCACTTCGACGTTCAGCTCATGGGCGGTGCGGCTCTGCACATGGGCAACATCGCCGAAATGAAGACCGGTGAAGGCAAGACTCTCGTTGCGACAGCGCCTTCGTACCTCAACGCTCTGACGGGCAAAGGCGTGCACGTCGTGACGGTCAATGACTACCTGGCCAGCTACCAGTCTGACCTCATGGGGCGTGTTTTTCGGTTCCTCGGAATGGAAACCGGCTGCATTATGTCGAATATGCCGGCTGCCCAGCGCCGCGAACAGTATGCGGCTGACATCACCTACGGCACCAACAACGAATTCGGCTTTGACTATCTGCGCGACAATATGGCGCTGGAAGTCGCCGACATGGTTCAGCGCGGCCACAACTTCGCGATCGTCGACGAGGTCGACTCGATCCTCATTGACGAAGCACGCACCCCGCTGATCATTTCGGGCGCGGCAGAAGGCGACGCGAACCGCTGGTTCGGCGAATTCGCCACGATCGTCAAGCGCCTTAAACTTGACCGCGATTACGAAGTCGACGAAAAGAACCGCACAGTCGGCATCCTCGAGCCCGGCATCGAGCGGGTGGAGAACTATCTCGGAATCGGCAACCTCTACGACGAAGACCACACGTCGCTCATCAGCTTCCTCAACAACTCGATCAAGGCCAAGGAGCTGTTCAAGCGCGACAAGGACTATGTTGTGCTTGACGGCGAAGTCATGATAGTCGACGAACACACCGGCCGTATTCTGCCCGGCCGCCGCTACTCCGAAGGCCTGCACCAGGCGCTGGAGGCCAAGGAGAACGTCGAAGTCCAGGCTGAGAATCAGACGCACGCGACGATCACTCTGCAGAACTACTTCCGCCTGTACGACAAACTGGCGGGCATGACCGGCACCGCCGAAACCGAAGCGGCCGAATTCAACTCGACCTACAAGCTCGGCGTGGTGCCGATTCCCACGAACAAGCCGCTGCTGCGGGAGGACAAGCCCGACCTTGTCTACCGCAACGAAAAAGTGAAGTTCGACGCTGTCGTCCAAGACATCGCCGAACGCCACGAAGAGGGCCAGCCGGTGCTCGTCGGCACGACGAGCGTAGAAAAGTCGGAGTACCTGTCATCGCTTCTGGCCAAGCGGGGCATTCGCCACGAGGTCCTCAACGCCAAGAACCACGCGCGTGAAGCATCGATTGTCGCGATGGCGGGTGTCAAGGGGGCCGTCACGGTCGCCACCAACATGGCCGGGCGCGGTACCGACATCATGCTCGGCGGCAATGCCGAGCACATTGCGGTTGCGGAAATGGAAAGGCGGGGCCTCGATCCGGCTGAGCATTCCGAAGAGTACGAAGCCCAGTGGTCGGGTGTCCTCGCAGCAGCCGAAGAACAGGTGGAAGCAGCCGCAGCAGAAATCCGCAAGCTCGGCGGGCTGTATGTTCTGGGCACTGAACGCCACGAATCGCGCCGTATTGACAACCAGCTGCGCGGACGCTCCGGCCGTCAGGGTGACCCCGGTGAATCGCGCTTCTACCTTTCTATGCGGGATCACCTTATGCGCCTGTTCGGAGCCGGTGCCGCCGAACGGGCACTCGCCCTTGCGAACACTCCCGAAGACGAACCGCTCGAATCGAAGTTCGTCAGCCGCGCTATCCTGTCCGCGCAGAACCAGATTGAGCAGCGCAATGCCGAACAGCGCAAGAACGTCCTGAAATACGACGACGTTCTCAACCGCCAGCGCACGGTGATCTACGACGAACGCCAGCGCGTTCTCGAAGGCGACGACTTCGCAGACCAGATTCACGACTTCCGCGACGATGTTCTGCGCGCCTACGTTGACGGTGCAACGGCGGGTGATCCCGAAGACTGGGAAATGGACAAGCTGTTCATTGCCCTGCAGGATCTCTACGCAACTTCCATCACCCCGGAAGATCTCTACGAGGACGCCGGCGGCAAGGGCAGCCTCAGCCGCGAAAAGATCCTCGAAGAAATTCAGGCGGATGCCGAACTTGCCTACGAAAAGCGCGAACGCGAACTCGGTTCGGAAGCGCTGCGCCAGCTGGAGCGCCGCGTTCTGCTGACCACTATTGACAAGCGCTGGCGCGAGCACCTGTACGAAATGGACTACCTCAAGAACGGCATCGGTCTGCGGGCTATGGCCCAGCGCGATCCGCTCGTGGAGTATCAGCGCGAGGGCTTTGAGATGTTCACCAGGATGCAGGACGGCATCAAAGAAGACGCCACGCGCCTTGTCAACAAACTGCAGGTGCAGGTCAAGACGGTCCAGAGCGACGAGGTCGAAGTCGAGTCCGACGCGCTGCGCACGACGCTGCCGAAGCTGACGCTGGCCGGCCCCAGCGAGCCCGGCGAAGGTGAGAAGCGCTCTGAAGGCCTTGCGGATGAAGACAGCGGCGGTGTCAACCGCGCTGAGCGCCGCAGAAGGAGAAGGCGCCGCTGAGTCTTTTGCCTGCTCATAAACCGAGCCCCGCGCTGCAGCGCGGGGCTCGGTTTATGAGCAGGCCTTCCCTGTTGTGTCAGCCTGTCAGATATTCGCGGACAATCCATCGCCCGCGGTTCTTTTCCAACCGCAGCGCACACGCTTTCGTCCGGGGCCTCAGTGCGATGGAGACAGCGGCCTCTATGACGTTCGGTGCGGGACTGCTCAGGCGCGGGCGGCCGATTCCCCGGATGTAGTCCACAGGCTGTTCGGCGCGCAGGGTCCGGCGCACTCGCAGTGAGGATACGATGGCGCTGCGGACTTCCGGGGCGAGCCACCGTTCAATGGACTGCAGGGTCCGCACGCCGTATTCGACTTCGGTCAAAGCGGTGACGATTGAGCGGACAAAGGCGGCTGCGGCTTCCGCTTCGCGCTGTTTTTCAGCAGCTGTCTGCTCTTTCGGCGTTGGAAGAGGTTTCTTCGGTGCGCGAACGCGGGTTCCGGCGGGTCGGGTCAGGGTGAGCGGTTCGGCGGTCATGGCAGCTCCAGTTCGGTGTTGGGATAGATGAGGTCGGGGTTGCCGTTCAGCACGTCTGCGTTGGCGCGACTGATGGCATTGACGCGCTCAGCTGTTGACTGTCCGGGCTTTGGGTGAGCGAGTGCGATCTTCCAGATGCTGTCGCCCTCTGCGACTGTTACGCGATGGGGCGCGCCGGCTTTGTGCGAGGTCTTCGCCTCTGCCGTTTCGCGAGTTTCACGTGGACTCTCCTTTGGCTGTGAACTGCGCGTCGGTGTTTCCGGCGCTTGTGAATCTGGCGCTTGTGAGCCCGGCGAACTCGACTCAGGCGGCTGTGTCGGCCAGCTGGGGTCTGCCGGAGCGTCGGTGCGAGTGTCGAGATAGGGGGTGTCTCCCGGCGGTGTTGTCGGCCAGTGGGGAGGTGGTGTTGTGCTGTGTGCGCCGACAGTCTGGGGTGCTGTTGATGAGCTCTGCGCAGGTGCGGATTGGCTTGGTGCGGCGTGGGCTGTGCTCGTTGCGAGAACGACTGCCGTCATGGAAGCTGCCGATGCTTTCAATGCGGCGGGGGCGACTCTGCGTGCTCCGGCCGCAAGCGCTGCGGCACCCGGCAGGCCGATGAGGTCAAAGGCGCGAGCGGCCGCGATGAGTGCCAGGGACAGCTGCAGGCGAAGTCCGGCGAGTGCGGCCGCGCACAGGGCTGTCACGACTGCTGCTGCGCCGATGTCTGCGTTCAGGGCTCGGTCTGCCAGAGAGGGCCCTGCTGTCAGCAGCGCGATGCAGATGAGCAGGTGCAGGGCGGACGCTCCCAGGTGAAGTTCGGTTGGCTTCATAGTCACTCCTTTGTGATCAGCTGATATTAAAATACATCACAGGAACTAAAGTGCAACGATGTTCGAATAACTTCGATTAAAGTTTTTGCTCAATGGCTGGATTCTGTGACTCGCGGCACAATGTATTCATGGACCGCTTTGATGAGCTTTTTGCCGATCTCGAGGGCCAGGCTGCCGCTGAGGCAGCCCGCGAACGCGAGGGTGAATACGGTGACCTTGTTGCTGAAAGCTTCTACGAGGTCACCTTTGTTGAGCGCTTGGCCGGTGCCGTCGGTCAGCACGTTCATCTGCGCACTGCCTCCGGCGCTGTTTCAGGCACACTGGTGTCTGTCGGCGAGGGGTGCTGCTGTCTTGAGGGCGAAGTTCTCGTGATGCTTGCAGCGGTTGAAGGGGCTGCTCTGAGACCGCGCGAACACGCGGCGCAGGGACGCTGGCGTTCGGCGCGGTCGATACTGGGGCAGTGGTGTGCGCAGCGGGCACAGGTGCGCGTTGAAACCGCCGGGGCGAGCCTTGAAGGGTTGCTGCACGCTGTGGCCCGAGACTACCTGCAGCTGCGCAGGCGGGGAGTCTTTGAGCTGGTGCCTTTGCGCCGGATCTCTGTGGTCAGGGTTCTGCGCTAGCGGCGATCACATGTCGGTGCCGGCTTCGATCTCCTGCTGGGTTTGGGCGTACATGCGCTGAATGTAGTTTTCGATTTCTGACTTCTCCACGCGCCACTGGCCTCGGCCGCCGACCTTGATGGCCCGCAGTTCGCCGGAGCGGACGAGGTTGCGCGCTCCGGCGGTCGAAATGCTGAGCATCTCTGCAACGTCGGTGAGTGGGAGGAAACGGGTTTCGACGACCATTCTGAGCTCCTTTGACTGGTGGTGAAGCGCAGGGGGTGGGCACGGATGGTGCGTCCGTGTATATTCAAAGAAGAATATCCCGCAAACTGCATCAAATGGTAGCAAAATACATGTAACGGCAGAAAAATCGATCAATGGAGATCTGATGCACACTGCACCTCGCTTTCGCGCTCCCAAGCTTCGCGATCCGCGCGTTCTCGTAGCTGTTCTCATACTTGTCGCATCTGTTGTCGCCACGTGGTTTGTCGTGACGAGCGTTGCGAAAACCACGACGGTGTGGGCGGCTGCGGAACCGCTGGCACCGGGAACTGTCATCACTCGCGAGAACATCCGTCCGGTTGAGGTTCGTCTGCCAGAAGACAGCGGCGGCTACAAGCGCGCTGCTGATGACGACCTCATCGGCCAGACTGTTCTCAGCCCTATCGCTGCCGGGGACCTCGTGCCGACCTCTCAGGTCGGTTCCGGTGACAGCCTGGGCGGTCGTCGGGTTTCCCTGCTGCTCCAGCAGTCCCTGCCGGCAGATGTGAAGGCCGGTTCCCGGGTTGATGTGTGGGCAGTCGACATGCGCAAGGACAGGGGAGAGCCCCAGGCTGTTCTGCGCAATGCCGCAGTTCTTTCTGTTCAGCGTGAGGGCGGGGGCTTTGCGGTCAACTCCGGGGTGAGTGTCGAGGTCTTTGTGCCCAATGACAGCCTGCAGAAGGTTCTGCAGGCGATTGCGGCAGAAGATCACCTGTCGGTGGTGTCGATTCCGAAGGACAGCCCATGATTTCAGTTGTTGTCGCGGTCGATGTCGAGTTTGAAAGCTCCGCGGCGGCGGCGCTTTCTGCCGCAGGCGACATTGCGGTCCGCTCCCGTCCTGCCGATGCGGTCGAACTGGCTGCCGCGATGTCGGCCGGTGCGGCCGAAGTCTATGTGGTCAGCCGCTATTTTCCGGGCGTGGACGCCGAATTTCGGGACAGGGCTCGGCGTTTGGGCGTTCGGATTCTGGGCTACGGTTCGGGGCTGGTGTCCGACTGGGGCGTGGCTGCCGAGGTGGAGGCCGGCTGTCCGGCAGAAGCCCTGTGTGATGCGGTGCGCGCCTGCGCGCTTGCCGAACCGGCTGATATTCCCGAACCGCCGACGGCTGCCCCGGTATACAGCGGAAGTCCGGGGCGGATCGTCGCGGTGTGGGGCGCTGACGGTGCGCCTGGACGGTCCACGCTTGCGGCAGCACTTGCCGACATCAGTTCGCGGGCGGCTTCGACGATTCTGGTGGACGCTGACACGGTGCACGCCTCTCAGGCGGTGATGTTGGGGCTGCTGGACGACGCGTCGAAGATTGCTGCGCTGTGCCGCAGTGCAGAATCTCTTGACGAGGCCGTCATCTCGCGCTGCACTGCGCGTGTCCGGCCGGGCTTTGACGTTGTGACCGGGCTCAGTCGCGCTGACCGGTGGCCGGAGGTGCGGGCCGCAGCGCTGACAGCTGTTCTGGAGGAGCTTGCCAAACGCTATTCGGCTGTCATTGTCGATGTTGCGGCCCGCATCGACCCGGATGATCCTCTCGCGGATCCCTTCTACGACCGGCATGCGGCAACCCGGGCGGTCCTTGATTCCGCTGATGACCTCATCGTGGTCGGCGCGGCGGAACCGCCGGCGCTTGTGCGACTGATGAATGTCCTCGGAAGTGAGCGGGCTCGACGGGCAAAGAAACTGCACACCGTGGTCAATCGTGTGCGCGAAAGCGCTGTCGGGGCCGATCCCGAGCAGCGGATCAAGCAGACGCTGATGCGCTTTGTCGGCTGTGAATCTCCGGTTCTTCTGCCGGATGCGCGCGATGCGCTCGACCGTGCTGTCCTCTCCGGCACCACAATCATCGAGGCCTCGCCGAAGAGTGCTCTGAGCATCGCCCTGTGGGACTTCGCCAGGACCTTGGGACTGGCACCGGCTGCCCGCAGGCGAACGGGACGGAACCGCCGGCGGGGGCTTGCCGATCTGCTGCGCTCATCACTCCGCGATACCGGGGCCGGTGCTGTTGAGCCCAGCGCCATTGGACAATAGGCGTATGAAGAAGCGCGTGTACACAGCCTGTGACTTCGAAGAATTCGCTGCCGCCTGGCCGAACCTGGGGGAGCGAACCGTGTTCTTCCTGACAGATTCTGCCGCGGCCCTGCGCGGGGATGACCTTGACTATGCCGAGTGGCGCGCGATGACAGCCGCGGCGACAGCGGCAGCCGCTTCTGCGGCTTCCAGCGGCACCGCCAGGATTGTGGCGGCTGCCGATGTTGAGGTGGGCGGAGCTTCGAACGTGGATGATCAGATCGCGGTGAGCACAGCGAGTCTTCCCGCGGCCGCCGTTGTGAGCTTTCATGTTGATGAGCACTTACGGCACAGCAGCACGGAAGATGAGCTGATCGAGCAGGACCTGCTGTGGTATGCGCCGTCTGAGATCGACCACCTGCTTGCAGACTTCCGCGCCTGACCGCCGGTCTCAATCAGTCGGCCTCAGACTTCCGCTCGCCGGTTGAGAAGCCGCCCGTCGGTCAGAACCTCAGCCGGCTTTGGCGATTGAGGCCAGCCGGTCGCGGAAAACCCGTTCGACGGCGGCTGCCGCGGCTTCTTCGATCATGCCGCCCAGCAGCGGGACTGACGATTCCGCCTCGGCGTCGACCGTGATGAGCGAATGCCCATCGCCCAGTCCCTCAGCCGTGACATCGGCGGTGATCCGCAGCGGCACACCCGGGATTTCAGCCGCGTAGGCGGCCGGCTCATCCGGGAATGCGTCGGGCACTGTGATCGTCTGCTCCAGGTTGGCGGCTTTGCTCACAAAGGCGGCTGCCGCATCGGGAAGGTCAAAAGAGGCCAGTGAAGCACGGGCCCGCACGACCGTTCCAGCATCACCGGCTTCGGCCGTCGCGGTGGAGCCCTCTGCTGTCTGCCAGCTGTGCGGGGAAGCCAGGATCGAGCGCACTGAGGTGGTTTCGGCCCGGAGTCGTTCACTCACTCGGATTTTCTTCATTCGGCAAATATACCGATCGTCGTTGACGACCTAGAGTGGTACCGAAAGCTTTAGACCACTCATGAGGTGATGAGCGTGACGCAGGCCTACACCGCCGAAATCGCACAGAGCTGGCAGCAGCTGTCCGGCAATCCCGGATCAGCAGCCCTTGTCAGCGCGTATTATCCGAATGTCACCGAAAGCGATTTCGAGGTGTACGGTCCGGAAGTGCTCGCGGCCACCCTCGACTACCACTTCGGTGTTGCCGGGCGCTTCGACGGCGAAGCACCGCAGATTGACATTCACAACCCTGACGCTGACGATCCTGACTACACGGGCAATCGCACCATCATCGACATCGTCGTCGGCGACAAGCGGTTCCTCCTGTCCTCGATTGTCAATAAGGTCTCCAGCCTCGGCTACGCCATCCGGGCTGTGCACCACCCCATCCTGCGGACCGTGCGCACCGGTGGCACGCTTGAGGTCATTGACCCGGCACAGCTGCAGCAGACCACAACCGATACATCGGCCCTGCCGATCATCTCGGCTGAACTAGGCGACGGCGGGCAGACGAACGTCGAATCGTGGATCCACATTGAAATTGACCGGATCCCTGAAGAGGAATTCGCCCAGCTGCAGGAGACTCTCGCCAGTGTTGTCAGCATGCTCAGCGCTGCCACCGGCGATTATCCGGCCATGCGGGACCGAGCTCGGGAGATCGCTCAGCGGCTGCGCGAAAATCCGCCGGCAGACGACCTCGAAGACGAAGCGAGCGAAGCCGCGGCACTCCTGGAGTGGCTTGACGGCCGGTTCGCTTTCATGGGCTACCGCGAGTACCGGCTGAAGAACATCGACGGCCAGTCGGTTCTCGAACCCATTGAAGCCACCGCGCTGGGCATTTCCGCTATGCGCAGCGCCACCACCTCACCTCTGTCAGAAGCCGTTGCGGCACATGCAGAGGACCGTCACGTTCTCGTCCTGACAAAGGCGAACTCACGCTCCCACATCATCCGCCCCGACTACATGGACTACCTGGGGGTGAAAACCTTTGACGAGAACGGGCAGATCGTGGGCGAAAAGCGCTTTGTCGGCCTGTACACCTCGTCGATGTACACCTCGTCAGTCCTCGACATTCCCGTCATCCGCCGCAAAGCCCGAGAGATCATCGAACGTTCCGGAATGTCGCGCGAATCGCATTCGGGCGACGAACTGCTGTCGGTGCTTGAAAGCTACCCGCGTGATGAAATCCTGCAGTCGTCAGTCGAGGACATCGAAAAGGTCGTCCTGCCGGTGGTCAATCTGCAGGAGAAGCGCGAAGCCAGCGTGTTCATCCGCCGTGACGACTACGAACGCTTCGTCTCCGTGCTCGTGTATGTTCCGCGCGACCTCTACGACACGGCCTCCCGCAAACGTGTAGAGCGAGTTCTGCGTCAGCGCTATCGGGCTGAGAGCGTGGACTTCGACGTCCAGCTGAGCTCTTCGGCGCTGGCTCGTCTGCACTTCACCGCCCGGGTTGCCCGCAGTGAGCCGCTGCCCGCGGTCGACTCCGCAGAAGTCGCCGCCCGGATCCGCGGGGCCGTGCGGTCCTGGAGCGAAGACGTGCAGGAATTCCTCGCCCCTTCCGGCACGCGCGTATCCCACAGCGACCAAGCCCGAGTCGCCCTGTGGGGCAATGCTTTCCCAGGAGCCTACGAAGAGTCCTACACGCCGCACGATGCCCTGACTGACATTGCCCGCTTTGAAGAGTGCGAACGGCTCGGCAGCGCACTCATGCGGTTCGAACCGGACTCCGAGCATCTGCGCGAAAGCGGCATCGACCCGGAAACACTGCCGGAAGACGCCGAACTGACCCGGGTGCGCATGCTGTTCTACAAGCGCAAGCCCGCATCGCTGTCGACCATGCTGCCGCTGCTGTCGTCCATGGGCGGGGACATCATCGACGAACGTCCGTACCGCCTGTCACTCGGCGACGGCACGCAGCGCTACCTGTACGACTTCGGCATCGAGTTCCCCACACCCATCACGCAGGCCGACTTCGGCCGGCTGGAAGATGCCTACCTGGCAGGGTGGATGGAAGAGCGCGAGTACGGCAACCTCGACCGTCTGCTGCTGGCGGGCCTGAACTGGCGCGAAGTCGAACTTCTGCGCTCGATCGTCCGCTATCTGCGGCAGGCCTCGGTGGCCTATTCCGACAGCTACATTGCCCGCGTGCTGGCAGCGAACACCGACTTGGCCCGCGGCCTGGTCGACCTGTTCTCCGCAAAGTTCGACCCCGAGTTCTCCGGTGATCGCGAAACTGCGGTCAGTGAGCACGATAACCGGGTGGAGGCAGGCCTGCGCGGTCTGGCAACCCTCGATGAGGACCGCATCGTACGCTCCATGCTGGCCTTTATTCGGGCCGCGGTGCGCACCAACTTCTACCACCCGGCCGACGGCGCCCTGCCCACGGCGCTCGCGTTCAAACTGCTGCCCGAAGAGCTCGGCTTCCTGCCGCTGCCGCGCCCGCAGATCGAAACGTGGGTATATTCGCCGCGGGTTGAAGGCGTGCACCTGCGCTTCGGCGCTGTGGCTCGCGGCGGCCTGCGCTGGTCGGACCGGCGCGATGACTTCCGCACGGAAGCTCTCGGCCTGGCCAAAACCCAGATGGTCAAGAACGCTCTCATCGTTCCCGCCGGTGCGAAGGGCGGCTTTTACCCCAAGGGGCTGCCGGTGGGCGACCCCGAAGCCCGCGCAGCCGCCGGTCAGGCCGCCTACGAAGAGTTCATAGGCGCACTGCTGGACATCACCGACAACCTCGACGGCAGCGGCACGGCTGTCAGCCCCGAGCGCACTGTTGTATACGACAGCGAAGACGCCTACCTCGTCGTCGCCGCCGACAAGGGCACCGCCCGCTTCTCCGATGTCGCCAACGCGATCTCAACAGCCCGCGGCTTCTGGCTGGGCGACGCCTTCGCCTCCGGCGGGTCCAACGGCTACGACCACAAAGAAATGGGCATCACATCACGAGGTGCCTGGAAGTCCACGGAACGCCACTTCCGTGAGCTCGGGGTCAACACGGATGAAGATGACTTCACCGTCGTCGGTGTCGGCGATATGAGCGGGGACGTCTTCGGCAACGGAATGCTGCGCACACCCCACACCCGCCTGGTTGCTGCGTTTGACCACCGCGACATCTTCATCGACCCGAACCCAGACGCTGCCGCTTCTTTCCAGGAGCGCAAGCGGCTGTACGATCTTCCCGGCTCATCGTGGAAGGACTACTCGCAAGAGCTCATCTCCGCCGGCGGCGGCGTGTTCTCCCGCAGTGCGAAGGCCATCACGGTCAGTGCGGAGGCAGCCGAGGCCCTTGGGATTGAGCCGGGCTCCACCTCGCCGGATGACCTCATCCGCGCAGTCCTGCGCGCTCCGGTCGACCTCGTGTACTTCGGCGGCATCGGCACCTACCTCAAAGCGTCGGAAGAAACCGACCTCGACGTGGGCGACAAGGCAAACGACGCCATCCGCATCAACGGTTCCGACGTGCAGGCGCGCGTCGTGGTGGAGGGCGGAAACCTCGCCTGCACTCAGCGCGGCCGCGTCGAAGCCGCCCGCAGCGGGGTGCGCATCAACACCGACGCGATCGACAATTCCGGCGGCGTCGACGCATCCGACCACGAGGTCAACATCAAACTGCTGCTGGAACAGGCCATTGCGGCAGGCTCACTGGCCCGCGAAGACCGCAGCGGGCTGCTGCGCTCGCTGCAGGACGACGTCGCTCGGTCGGTGCTCGAACACAACTACGCGCAGAACGCCGCGCTCGGCGATGCCGCGTGGAACGCCCGGTCTATGACGCAGACACACGAACGGCTCATGGCCTACCTCGAAGAGCACGCCGGGCTCGACCGCGAAGTCGAAGCGCTGCCCACAGACGCCGAACTGACCCAGCGCCACGACGCAGGCGGAAGCATCACAACGCCGGAAACCGCCGTTCTGCTGGCCTACGTCAAAATGGATGCCGGCAGCCAGATCTTCAATTCCGCTGTGCCGGATGAGGCGTTTATGCGCCGGTACCTCGCAAGCTACTTCCCACCATCAGTGGCTGAGCGCTTCTCCGACATCATCGAATCTCATCCGCTGGCCCGCGAGATCGCGGTGTCGAACCTCGTCAACAGGATCGTGGACTTCGGCGGCATCAGCTACCTCTACCGCCTGCTGGAGGAAACCGGAACGACAATCGCGCACGCGGCGCGCGTCTACACCGTCGTCAATGAGCTGTTCAGCCTTGAGGCGCACCTGGATGACATCCGCACACTCGACAACCGGGTGTCCGTTGATGTGCAGAAGCGCCTGCAGTACAACGCCGTCAGACTGCTGGACCGCGCTTCGCGCTGGCTCATTCAGCAGGCTCCCGGCGAATTCGATGTGCTCAGGGCCCTCGAGTACTACCAGGCGACCGTCGCTCAGCTGCGTGAGCTCATGCCGTCGGTGCTGCAGGGCAAGGACCTGTCCGACTACCAAGCGAACAAGCAGGCCTATGTCGATGAGGGTGTTCCGGAGGACGTCGCGGCTCGGGCTGCCGGGCTGCTCGATGAGTTCTCACTTCTGGACATCGTGCAGATCGCCAGCCGCGTGGACCGCCCGGCCCTTGATGTGGCGGCCGTCTACTACGGCATGTCGGCCCGCTTCGAAGCGGCTTCGCTTCTGAAGATGATCGGCAGGCTCGACCGCAGCAGCCGGTGGAAAGCACTGGCACGCGCTGCAACGCGCGATGAGTTCTACCAGGCCCTGCACGGCATCGTGGTGTCTGTTTTCGATGTCTCACACACCACCGCGCCCACGCTGGAAGACCGCGCAGTGGAGCGCATGGAGCAGTGGGAGTACACCAACCGCACGAGCATGGAGCAGGTGGTGGGGCTCATTGAGGAGATCAGCAGGATTGACGACCCGGGCCAGGCGCCGATTTCGGTTCTGCTGCGCATGCTGCGCTCGGTCGTCCGCTCCACCGAGTTCCAGTCTGAAGTCCGATGACCTTCTCAAAGGAGCTGCAGGCTGCCCCGTCGATTCGCGGTGAGGAAGACATTGAGTGGATCCACCTGCTGGTGGGGGATTGGCAGCTCATAGCCGACCTGTCGTTTGCCGACCTCGTGCTGTGGGTTCCCGAAAGCGTCGACGGCGACGAGAGCTTCCGCATCATCGCGCACTGTCGGCCCACCACCGGGGCGACTGTGTTTCACCGCGACCAGGTGGGCGAACGCGCTGAGCCCGGGGTGCACGATCTGCTGTCCCGCGCCTACGCGCAGAACCGGATTGTGGCCTCCCACGAAGACGAGTGCGATCTGGCGGAGGTCGAAGCTGTGCCGGTCAGGCGCGACGGGCGCACGATTGCGCTGATGACCCGCCACACTCAGGGCGTGCGGCGCGGGGGCGTGAGCCGTCTGGAGCGGAACTATCGCCTGTGCGGATCGACTCTCATGGCGATGGTTGCCGAAGGCTCTTTCCCTGGAACCGAGGCGCCCTCGGCTGCTCGCCGAGGTGAACCTCGGGTGGGCGACGGTTTGGCTGTTCTCGCCCGCGAGGGCAGGGTTCGGTATGTTTCGCCCAATGGGATTTCGGTGCTGCACCGGTTGGGGCACGAAGGTGATATCGAGGGCCGCTACCTGGCTGAGATCGTATCGGGCCTGATCAAACAGCAGCGGCCCGTCGACGAGGCGCTGCCGTTGGTGCTCACCGGTCGGGCCGCGTGGCGAACGGAGGTCGAAGCCGGCCGGGTAGCAGTGTCGCTTCGGTCTATTCCCCTTTCTCGCGGCGGTGTGCGAACGGGTGCGCTGGTTCTGCTGCGCGATGTTTCGGAGATCCGCAGGCGCGAACGCGATCTGCTCAGTCGTGACGCCATGATTCGCGAAGTGCACCACCGGGTGAAGAACAACCTGCAGACAGTGTCGGCTCTCCTGCGCCTGCAGCAGAGGAGGGCAGAATCTCCGCATGCCAAAGAATCGCTGTCGGAGGCTATGCGCCGGGTTGAGATGATCGCGGTTGTCCACGACGTGCTGTCGCAGGGAATAGAAACGGAAGTCAATTTCGATGAGATCGTCGACAAGGGTCTGCGCCTGACCCCCGAGCTGGCTTCGCCGAACATCCGGGTGGCCGTCAGCAGACGCGGCAGCTTTGGGCCGATCAGCTCGGCTGATTCGACTTCGCTTGCACTGGCGCTGACAGAACTGGTCACCAACGCGGTTGAACACGGCTTCGGAGGCTTTGACGAAGAAGAGTCGGTTGAGGGGTCGGTGACTGTTACACCCCGCCGCTACGACGACCGCCTCGAGGTGATCGTCGCTGACACCGGGGTGGGGATCTCAGATGAGCGCGGACCGGGCTCCGGCCTTGGAACGCAGATTGTCCGCACGCTCATCACAACCAACCTGGATGGGACCATTGAGTGGCGGCCGCGCCCCGGTGGGGGAACAGAAGCAGTCATCGACGTGCCGCTGCGCGAAGGTTCGTAGCGACACCTGCGCGGGGCGGAAGAACTCTGAGAGCAGCTGCGTGCAAATGCAGAAGCGGGGACTGAAGCCTCAGTCCCCGCCGGCTTTGTCTGTTGTCAGCGTGCTCTGCGTGCGCGGGCTGCACGGCGTTTGAGGGCACGGCGTTCGTCTTCGCTCATACCGCCCCACACACCGGCGTCCTGACCGGAGTCAAGGGCCCACTGCAGGCAGGTTTCAGCAACTTCGCAACGACGGCATACACTTTTGGCCTCTTCGATCTGGAGCAGGGCCGGCCCTGTGTTTCCGATGGGGAAGAAGAGTTCCGGGTCCTCATTGAGGCACGCTGCGCGATGGCGCCAGTCCATGGTGTCCTTTCGTACGGTTGCCGTTAGGCAGGCGGCTGGTGAGGGCGACGAAGCGCACCTGTTCCAGGTGTTGAATAAGGGAGCGAGGGTGCTTCGAATGGCCTGTAGCTCACAGCCTGTTTCAAGGGTCACATATGGCGCACTCGTGCACAAGGGGTTTCTTGTGTGAACTCCATGACAACTCAGGTTGGCCGCAGAGTGATGGTCGGAGCTGTCTGCCGGGAACGCGCGGACCGGTCAGTTAGGCCACCCCGGGCGTTTGCCATAATGCACCTGTGAAGAATGTGCTTGATCCCTCGCAGAACCGTGTAGTCATCATCGGCGGTGGTCCCGGCGGATACGAAGCCGCTCTCGTCGCCGCTCAGATGGGCGGTGAAGTCATGCTGGTCGAAAGCAACCGCACCGGCGGTTCGGCAGTTCTAACCGACGTTGTTCCCTCGAAATCGCTGATCGCAACTGCCGAGCTCATGGTTGAGATGGAATCGGCTTCGCACCTAGGCCTCGTTCAGTCCGGAGACTCAGACGACTCCGTCCTGGGTGCCGACCTCGCCAGAATCAATGCGCGAATCAAACGGCTTGCAGATGCTCAGGCGACTGACATCAAGCACGGACTGCACGAAGCCGGTGTCAAAGTCATCAAGGGCCGCGGACGGCTGGCCGGGCCCGATCTTGTCGACGTGACCGAAACCGACGGCACCGAATACCAGCTCAAAGCCGACACTATTCTGCTCAGCGTCGGCGCGCACCCGCGCGAACTCGATTCCGCCAAGCCGGACGGCGAGCGGATCCTCACCTGGAAGCAGCTGTACGATCTCGATGAACTGCCCGAGCACCTCGTGGTTGTCGGCTCCGGTGTGACGGGTGCCGAGTTCGCCTCGGCCTATCAGGCGCTCGGGTGCGAAGTCACCCTCGTGTCCTCCCGAGACCAGGTGCTGCCGGGCAAAGACCAGGACGCCGCCGAAGTGCTCGAAAACGCTCTGCGCGGCCGCGGCATGAACGTGCTCAGCCGTTCGCGGGCGGCGTCAGTCACCCGCGACGGCGACAGTGTGACGGTGGAACTGGCAGATGGCCGCAAGGTCAAGTGCTCACACTGCCTCATGGCGGTCGGCTCCATCCCCAACACCGATGACCTCGGCTTGGACAACGTCGGAATCGCACTCGAAGACTCCGGTCACATTGTGGTTGACCGGGTTTCGCGCACAACAGTTCCGGGCATCTACGCTGCGGGTGACTGCACACCCGTGCTGCCGCTTGCTTCGGTTGCCGCCATGCAGGGCCGCATTGCCATGTGGCACGCTTTCGGCGACGCCGTTATGCCGCTGAAGCTGCGCAATGTGGCCTCCAACGTCTTCACGGCACCGGAAATCGCAACGGTCGGCTTCACTCAGGCGGAGATGGCCGAAGCCGGCCACGATGTCGAAGAGCTGCTGCAGCCGCTGCCGACCAACGCGCGGGCAAAAATGCAGGGCATCAAGGACGGCTTCGTGAAGATCTACGCCCGCCGCGGATCAGGTTCCGTACTCGGCGGCGTTGTCGTCGGCCCGAAGGCATCCGAACTGATCATGCCGATCACGGTTGCTGTTGAGAACCGCCTGACCGTCGATCAGCTCTCAGCTTCCTTTGCCGTGTACCCGTCGCTGTCCGGGTCGATTACAGAAGCCGCCCGCCGCCTGCACCACTCGGCAGGTTTGGACTTCTGAGTTTCAGCCGCAAAGCCGTACCGCAGCGGCGGTTACAGCAGACAGCAGCAGAGCCGCACACAAAGTGCGGCTCTGCTGCTGTCTGTGGCCCTGCGATTCAACTGCTGCCTGCGGCATCAGGTGCCTTGCCGACCTAGGGCGCAGACTCAGCGGGCAGAGCTTAGGAAGCGAAGGTGATGAGTGTTGTTCCAGACTTAACGGAAGCGCCAGCCTCCACGAGAACGTCGCTCACAACGCCTTCGCGGGCGGCTTTGAGGGGCTGCTCCATCTTCATGGCCTCGATGACAGCCAGCGTCTGACCTTCGGACACTGAATCGCCGGCAGCCACCTCGACGGACACGATGGTGCCCTGCATGGGTGCTGCCAGCTCAGCCGATTCGCTTGCCCGCCGTGAGCCCTTGCGGCGCAGGCGACGGGCGGGGCGTTCGGTCGCAGCGGCTGTGTTGCCGGCCGCCGCCAGCTCCTTGGGAACTTTGACGGTCAGGCGGTGCCCGTCGACTTCGACGACAACATCGACCGAGCTGCTTTCGGCACCCTGGTCGGCCTGCGTTGAAGCGAAGATGTCGAAGTTCGGGACGTACTCGGTCTGCAGCCATTCGGTCGACACAGAGAAGTCGTCTGCGAAAGCCGGCTCGTTCACCAAGGCCCGGTGCAGCGGCAGAAGCGTTGCGACCCCTTCGAGTACGTATTCGCTCAGTGCGCGGCGGGCGCGGGCGAGTGCATGCTGGCGGTCTTCGCCGGTCACAATGAGCTTGGCGAGCATGGGGTCGAAGTCCGAGGTGACGAAACGGCCGACTTCCACGCCGGAGTCCATGCGCACGCCGGGTCCGGCAGGCTCGCGCAGAGCGGTGATCTTGCCGGTTGCGGGGAAGAAGTTCTGGGCGGGGTCTTCTGCGTTGATGCGGAACTGGATGGCGTGGCCGCGGGGTGCGGGGAAGGATTCGGGCAGAGATTCGCCCTGGGCGATCTTCAGCTGCCATGCGACAAGGTCAATGCCCGCGACCTCTTCCGTGATGGTGTGCTCGACCTGGATACGGGCGTTGGTTTCCATAAACGACAGCGTGCCGTTGTCGCCCATGAGGAACTCACAGGTGGCAGCGCCCACATAGCCCACGGCATGCAGAATGTTCGTGGTTGCCTCTTCAAGAGTGGCAACCTGTTCGTCGCTGAGGAACGGTGCAGGGGCTTCTTCGATGATCTTCTGGTTGCGGCGCTGCAGAGTGCAGTCGCGCGTCGACCCGATGAGGACACGCCCGGCGGCATCGGCGATCGCCTGGACTTCGATGTGGCGGGGACGAAGGATCTGCTGTTCGACCAGCACGTCGTCGCGGCCGAAAGCGGCTTTGGCTTCGCGGCCGGCGGATTCGTATGCGTGGGGCAGTTCGGCCCGGCTGGCCGCCGTGCGGAAGCCGCGCCCGCCGCCGCCGTGCACGGCTTTGATGACAATGGGGTAGCCGATCTCGTCGGCTACGGCGAGGGCGTCGTCGACGCTCTCCACCGGTCCGTTGGATCCGCGCGTGGTGGGTGCGCCGACTTCACGCGCCACAGCGCGGGCGTTGGCTTTGTCTGCAAGGCCTGCGATGGCTGCCGGGGGAGGTCCGACCCACACGAGGCCCGCGTCGATGACCGCCTGGGCGAATTCGGGGCTTTCTGCCAGGTACCCGTAGCCGGGGTGGACGGCTTCAGCGCCGGAGCGTTCGGCGATTGTGAGGATGGAGTCGATGTCGAGGTAGGTTTCAGCCGCACCGCTGCCGGGCATGAGCCAGGCATCGTCGGCGTAGCGGACGAAGTCGGCGTCCGAATCGGGTGTTGTGTAGGCGGCGATCGCGGTCAGACCGAGATCGTGGCACGCCCGGACAACCCGCAGGGCGATTTCACCGCGATTGGCGATGAGCACCCGCGTGAACGGCTTGGTTTTCACCGTTGCGGAAAAGGTCGGCGACATTCGCTCTCCTGAGAGGGTCGGGGATAGACACAGCAAATCTAGTGATGAGCACTAATGGTTTGTGTGCTGGTGACAAAAGGAATGGAAAAGCTTTTGGCGCAAGCATTGGGTGTGCGTGTCTGCTGTGGGCTGGCCTACTCTGCCCGGGCCGTGACACCCGCCTTCAGCCGCGATCAGACGCTCGCACCGGAGGCCCGGTTCCACAGGGAGTGCCATTCGACGCCCAGCTGTCGGCACATATCGCGCAGCAGGGGTACGGACATGCCCAGAACGTTGGTGTGATCGCCTTCGATTCGGGTGACGAAAGCGGCTCCATAGCCGTCGATTGTCAGCCCGCCAGCCACTTTGAGAGGCTCTTGGGTTCCCACGTAGGCCTCGATTTCGGCATCTGTGAGTTCAGCGGTTGTGATGAGCGTCGATCCCACGGCCTCCGTGAAGTCTTCGACTCTCGGTGCGCTTCCGCCGGTCGGACAGTCCAGGCGGGCCATGAATATTCCGCTGTGCAGGTGAGCTGTGCGTCCGCCCATTGTCCGCCACAGTGCGCGGGCGCGCTGCGGGGTGTGGGGCTTGCCGACAGCCTGCCCGTCGAGCTCAAGCATGGAATCAGAGGCGATGAGAACAACGGGTTCTCCCGCTTTGCCCGGCAGATTTTCAGCAGTGAGTTCGCTGATGACCGCACGGCCTTTGGCAGATGCCAGAACGGCTGTCTGCTCGGCAGTGGTGAGTTCGCGGCCCACTTTCTGCGCAGCGAGGCTCAGCGCCGCATCTTCGTCAACACCGGAGACAATCACGGTCGGCTCTATGCCGGCGGCTCGCAGAATCGACAGTCGGGAAGGCGACCCGGACGCGAGGATCACAGCGGTCATTCGGCGCTGTCCTGTTCTTCTGCAGATGCACAGCTCCTAGGCGCCCGGGCGGCCTGCCTCTGCAAGGCAGATGTGGGTGCCGGGGGAGTGGACGACGGCTGGGACTGCTGTGCGATCGCAGTGGGAAAATCCATGACCCGGGCAACTGTTGTGACAATTGCCGAGGCGATCTGGGCGCTGCCGAAGCGCGACGGATAGCGACCCTCTGGGGCCAGGAGGCTCATACGCGATGTCCCGGAGAGCAAGTGGGTGAGGCTGATGGGGACCGCGTTCGTCGACAGGGCCGCAACGGTCTGGGACCCGGCAAGAACACGCGACGAGCGGCGCAGGACCGTGCGCACAGGATTGCGCAGTCCCGGCAGGCTGCCGAGATTGGGTGTGGTCAGAACGAGCACCCTGTAGTTGCCTTCGACCTGCAGGCGGTTGATGGCGTTGGTGAGAATCGGCAGGCCGATGGTGCCCTTGACCGGGTGGACGACATCGGCGGTGCCCATTGAGATGACAGCAAGGCGAAGCTGGGAGCCTCCGGGTGTGCGCTCCATGGTCGGATCGGCCAAGAGCTCTGAGACCTGTGCGGCGATCGCGGTCGCTCCGACAGCGGGAACAGCGAGGCTGCGCAGGCGGACCGGTGACTGCGTCAAGGCCGAAAAACCGCGGGCAATGCGCACTGCGGGGTGGTCATCAGCGGTCTCCAGGCCGATTCCCGACAGCCACGAATCCCCAATGACGGCAACTGCTGGCAGTTCGCTGTCCTCGGTGCTGAGAGGGCCTCGGGTCCCGTCGTCGCACACAACGGCAGCGTGGGGATATTTGCGCCGCTGCGCATCAGCGCGGAATGCACGGCGGACTCGTTTGGACTGAGCCCGCAGGATTCCCGTTCCGGCTCCTGCAGCGGCACCGGCTGTGGTTCCGACTGCGAGTATCGCTTTCCAGCTGTTCTTCACGATCCCACTCTATCTGCCCTCGACGAAGGGTCTGTTTCCGCGCGAAAGCGTGTTTGCGGTAAGTGCCGTCGGTTCGGCCGGGCGTGAGCGCTGAAGGGCGCACAGGATATAGCCTGGTCCCATGACGAAGAAGAGCCCCAAAGACCAGCCGGGGGCAGCTGCCGAGCAGCTGACGGATCCCGCGCTGGCAGATGCGTACCGGCTGCAGTCGCGAAGCTATGTTCCCTTTGTGTCACGCGGTTTGCGCTTGGCTGCGGCCTGGAGCTGGCGCTCGCTGGTTGTATTGGCGGCGGTGGCCGTTCTGCTGTGGCTTTTGTCGAAGATCACATACGTTCTCATTCCGCTGCTTGTCGCTCTGCTGATTTCAGCCCTGTTGACGCCGCTGGTGAACTTCTTGGCTCGGCACAAGTGGCCCCGGACGGCCGCCGCCGCGACGGTGCTTCTGAGCTTCATCCTGGTGGTAGCGGGTCTGCTCGCGCTCGTCGGCCAGCAGCTTGTCGCCGGAATCATCGACTTGACGTCGACCACCATGAAGGGTGTCGACGCTATTGCCGTTTGGATTCAGTCGAACCCGCTGGGCTTGGATTCGACGGTGATCGCGCAGACTGTTGCCGATGCAACACAGCAGGTCAATGAATTTCTCAGTGCTCAGAAGGGCAAGATCGCAACGGGTGTTCTCGGCGCCGCTTCGAGTGTCGGCACGTTCTTCGCCGGTTTGCTGATTTCGCTGTTCGCCACCTTCTTCTTCCTGCTCGAAGGCAGCCGGATCACCCGCTGGATCACCCGCCTGCTTCCGGTTCCGGCACGGGAACCGGCACTGGGTGCCGCCTTCCGAGGTTGGATGGCACTGGGCCAGTACGCCCGGATCCAGGTGATCGTTGCGGCGGTCGATGCTCTGGGCATCGGCATCGGTGCGCTCATTCTGGGTGTGCCGCTTGTCATCCCGCTGACTGTGCTGATCTTCCTGGCGTCATTCATCCCGTTTGTCGGTGCTGTCGCCACGGGCATCATCGCGGTCCTCTTGGCTCTCGTGGCCAAGGGCTTCGTGCACGCGATCGTCATGCTCGGCATCGTTCTGCTGGTGCAGCAGGTTGAGAGCAACGTGCTGCAGCCGTTCCTCATGGGCAAGGCCGTGTCGGTCCACCCGCTTGCCGTTGTCCTTGCTGTGACCGTCGGCTCCTATCAGTTCGGCATTGTCGGCGCACTGTTCGCTGTGCCGCTTGTCGCCTCCGTGTCTGCGGCTATTGGATACCTGGCCGAACTGTCCTCCCAGCAGATGCTCGCCGATGCTCGGCGCGAAGGCGTGATCGCGTCCGGGGAGGGGCCGAACCTGCCGGGCGAAACCTCACCGGGTGTTGCGGCCAGAACCCCCGATAGTCAGAGGCGCACTGTCATCATCTCCGATTTCAAACAGAGTGAAGCCTCCGGGTGAGTCGGGCTGAAGACGAAGACGGCGGGAGCAGACACAGTGTCTGCTCCCGCCGTCTTCGTCTTCAGAAAGGTTGAGCCTTCCGGCGTGTCAGGTGATCAGTACGCCTTCGCCGATTTCACGGTGACAGTGATCTTCCTGCCGTTGGGGGCTTCGTATTCGACGTCGTCGCCGACCTTCGCCCCGTTGACCGCCTGGCCCAGAGGCGACTGTTCGGAGAACACTTCGACTTTGTCTTCTTCCGAGATGATTTCGCGCGAACCCAACAGGAACTCCATCTTTCGGCCGTTCATCTCAACGACGATCAGCTTGCCGGGTCCTGCGGTTTTGTCGTCCGCGTCCGCTTCGCCGACTTCGGCGTTGCGCAGCAGCTCTTCGAGCTGGCGGATGCGGGCCTCCATCTGACCCTGCTCGTCGCGCGCAGCGTGGTAGCCGCCGTTTTCCTTGAGGTCGCCTTCTTCGCGCGCAGCGTCAATGCGCTCCGCGATTTCTGCTCGGCCGGGGCCCTGGAGGTGTTCGAGTTCCTTTGTCAGGCGCTCGTAGGCCTCTTTGGTCAGCCACGTCTTGTCGCCGACGTTTTCTTCAGCCATGATGTTTCCTCCTTAGGCGCTGCACCGTGCAGCGCATGTCTAAGTGAAATCCCGGGTCCGCAGAGGACCCGGGATGGTTATCACGTCATTTTAGCTGACAAACCAGCAGGTTTCTAAGTGCCCCTGCACTGCAAGCTGGGTTGTGTTGACACTGACTTCCTGATGAAACAGGTCTGACGAGGCGGTGTCAGGTGCTGCGGGGATCGTCACCTCGCGGTATCCCACCACGGCCTCGAAGTCGTTCTTCGCAACCACAGAGCACACAGAATCGCGGCTGCGGTCGGGCCGGATGTTGAATTCCACGATCGCCCGATTGGAATCGACGGCTTCAAAGGCGACATCGGATGCCGTAGTCGGTGCGCCCGCCGGTCGAAAGGCGAAAAAGGCAGCTCCGGCTGTGATCAGGACAGCAATGATGCCGGCAATGATGAGCAGCGTGCGTCTGTTCAGCTGTGCACCTCGATAGCCGGGTGCACGCCCCCCGTACCTTTCGCTCACAGCCGACCTTTCTGCCAAGCGTTCATGTTCGACGTACTAGTCTAGAGTAGTCATTTCCGCCGGGAGCGAGCCCGCGCCCTCATGGAGGTCTACGTGAAATCAACCGCGCCGTATTCGCAGCTGCGCATGCTTGCAGTGCATGCTCACCCTGACGACGAATCGTCTAAGGGAGGTGCGACGACGGCGCTCTACACGACACTCGGAGCGCAGGTCACGATCGCCACGATGACCGGTGGGGAAGCGGGTTCGATTCTCAACCCTGCTCTCGAGGGAAGCCCCGCGGCCATTCGCGACATCGCGGGTCTGCGCCGGGACGAAATGGCGCGTGCCGCACAGCGTCTTGGTGCCCAGCACAAGTGGATCGGCTTCGTTGATTCGGGCCTGCCCGAAGGCGGCTTCGACGATATTGATCACGGAACGTTCTGGACCGCTCCGACAGAAGTCGCGGCACGGCCGCTGGTCCACCTCATCCGCCAACTGCGCCCGCACGTGGTGACGACCTATGACGAACTCGGCGGGTACCCTCACCCGGACCACATCCGCGCTCACGAAGCCACGATGCTCGCAGTCCAGATGGCAGCTGATGCTGACTGCAACCCCGAACTGGGCGAGGCCTGGCAGGTGCCGAAGGTCTACTACAACATGGACCTCACGCCGGCTAAGTGGATGCACATTCACGGCATCATGGCGAAACTGGGCGCTGAATCGCCCCTGAGCGCTGAACGCCAGGAGCGCATCCGCACCTCGGCGAACAAACGCGACTACAAGCTGACCGCATCAATCCCCGCGGGGGCCTTCTTGGAAACCGCGGCAGAAGCGCTGCGCGCTCACGCAACCCAGATCGACCCCAGCAGCGGGTTTTTCTCGGAAGTGCAGATGATGGCTGAACAGTACTGGCCCACAGAAGAGTTCGAACTCGCCGTCGACAACACCGGCAGGGACGGCGATTTCGGCGAGTTCTCCGAACATGACCTGTTTGAGGGAATCACACTCGAAGACGGCACCTTCGTAGCGCCGGGAGACCTGAAAGCCGCCATGCGCACAGCCGGAATTGAGATCGTCGAACCCGCCCAGAAACTCCAAGGAGAATGATGCTCGACACCATCGTCTTCGCCGTGGCACAGGAACAGCCGCCGAAAATGCCGGACCCCGTGCTGGTCACCCCCGGCACAATCGGGTTCGTCGCCACAGCGCTTGTTGTGGTTGCAACGATCTTCCTCATCCGCGACGCCGTACGCCGCATTCGCCGCATTCGCGCACGCGACGGCGCACGGGTCGAATACACCATTCCGCTGCGCAAAGACGGCGACCTCGAAGGACAGCAGTCAGCCCGCCCCGACTGGCAGGGGCCGGAAGAGAGGCAGGACGGCGACAGCGGACAAACCGGACCCGAAGACACCCGCACAGACAGCTGAAAGCTGATCGGCGCCTTTAAGAGGAATGCTAAAAGATCGGGGTGACTGCCTGACAGGGCAGTCGCCCCGCTTTTATATGGCCATAGCGGAGGCGGTGAGCATAGCCGCCAGATGACAGCCGTAGCCCACCACGGTGCAGGCGTGGAAGATCTCGTGGAAGCCGAAGGCTCCCGGCACCGGATTGGGGCGCTTGAGCCCGTAGATGACAGCACCGGCAATGTAGAAAGCCCCGCCGATCACCACGAGGATTCCCGCGGCAAGGTTCGCCACCCACATGTGCGGCACATAGCCGACCCCGGCCACACCGATGCCGATGTAGACCGGCACGAAAAGCGCACGCGGGGCGGACGTCCAGATGAGCCGGAAGGCAACACCGGCAGCCGCCCCAACCCACATGACGGTCAAGAGGATGAGTGCCTCGTCAGACGGCAGCAGGAGCAGTGCCAGGGGAGTGTAGGTGCCGGCGATGATGAGGAAGATGTTGGCGTGGTCGAACCTGCGCAACAGCAGGCGAATGCGCATGCGCCACGGTCCACGGTGATATACAGCCGAAGTGCCGAACAGCAGCATGCCGGTCAGGGCGAAAACAGCAGCACCCAGGCGCACCGGGATGGTCGGACCGAGGATGACGGCAGCGAGTCCGCCGATGACGGCCAGAGGGAATGCGCCGACGTGAATCCACCCGCGCCACGATGTTTTCTTCTGCCCGACCATACGGCCCAGCTCAGTGCGAAGAAAGGCTCGCCTGCGGCGTGACATGCGGCTGCGCGACACAGAGACCCTGCGGCCGGGGGCAGTGGTTTCTTCACGTGGCCGATCGTCCGGAACAAGGGCCGAGGCGGCGGTTTGGTGCTCCATATGTGAAGTGTATGTTTTGGGACTGACAGAAGCGTGGGCATTCCACAGGGCGGCCCCTGCTATCTATTAGATTAGGAATGCACCCACAAGCACACGGTGGATGCGGAAGTCGATGGGCTGAAGGCTCACATGAGTCAACTGTCCGCACGGGAGGAAGGCCGAAAGATGAAAGCACCGAGAATACCGCGTGCTGGTTCATCCACGGGCCTGCTGCACTGGCTGTACAACCTGCGCATGGTCAAATCCCTGCAGCCGGACACCGCGATTCCCCGTCACATCGGAGTCATCACCGACGGCAATCGTCGCTGGGCGCGCGAATTCGGCGCAACCACCGAACAGGGCCACAGGGCCGGAGCTCAGAAGATCATCGAGTTCTTGGGCTGGTGCGATGAAATCGGCGTCGAAATGGTTACCCTCTACGTCTTGTCGAAGGAAAACCTGGCCCGTGCCGAAGAAGAAGTTGCGGCGCTGACCGAAATCATCGGCGACCTTGTTGACGAAATCGCCGACACTGAGTGGTACTCCGTCAACCTTGTGGGCAATCTTGAACTTCTTCCCGGTGGTCTGCGCAGCCGACTGCAGGCGGCACAGGAACGGTCTGCCGGAGCGTCTGAAACAGCTTCGCGTGTCGCGGTCAACATTGCCGTCGGCTACGGAGGACGGGCTGAAATCATCGACGCGGTTCGGTCCTACCTGAAGGCAGAACTCGAAGCCGGACGCGACCTCAGCTGTGCAATTGACGATGTTTCCGAAGAGAAGCTCTCAGAGCACCTGTACACGAAGGGACAGCCGGACCCCGATCTGATCATCCGGTCGTCGGGCGAACAGCGTCTGTCAGGCTTTCTTATGTGGCAGAGCGCCTATTCGGAGTTCTACTTCTGTGAGGCCTACTGGCCGGCTTTCCGCAAAACCGACTTTCTGCGCGCGGTGCGCGACTTCTCGAACCGTTCACGCCGCTTCGGCCGCTGACGGGCCGAATGCGCACCGGGCGTGGCGCCACCGGGGCGTGGCGCCTAAAGCTATAAGGCAGCTAAAAGACGGGCGCCCGCCGACTCCGTGTGGAGCCGGCGGGCGCCCGTTCTGCTGTCAGGGGCTTGCCGAGACTGGTTTGCCCAGCGCTGCGTCAGCGGTTGTAGTTGCCGACCATGGTCATCACGTCGAGAGCCTTGTCGAGCTCTTCTTCCGTGATGGTGCCGTTTTCGACGTAGCCCAGGTCGATGGTGGCTTCCTTGACCGTCATCTTCTCTGCAACAGCGTGCTTGGCGATTGCTGCAGCTGCTTCGTAGCCGATGACCTTGTTCAGCGGGGTCACGATCGACGGCGATGCTTCGGCGAGGAAGCGGGCGCGCTCTTCGTTGACGGTCAGGCCGTCGATCATCTTTTCAGCCATGACGACCGAGGTGTTGGCCATCAGGCGGATGGATTCCAGCAGGTTCGCAGCCATGACCGGGATGCCCACGTTGAGTTCGAAGGCGCCGTTGGTCGAGGACAGCGAAATGGTGGTGTCGTTGCCGATGACCTGAGCTGAAACCATGATTGCGGCTTCGCAGATGACCGGGTTGACCTTGCCGGGCATGATCGACGAACCGGGCTGGAGGTCCGGGATGTGGATTTCGCCCAGACCCGTGTTGGGGCCCGAACCCATCCAGCGCAGGTCGTTGTTGATCTTCATGTAGCTGTAGGCAATGGTGCGCAGCTGACCGGAGACCTCCACGAGGCCGTCGCGGTTGGCCTGTGCTTCGAAGTGGTTGCGCGCTTCCGTAATGGGCAGGCCGGTCTGTTCGGCCAGCAGTTCGATGACGCGCTTGGAGAAGCCGTCGGGCGTGTTGATGCCGGTGCCGGTGGCGGTGCCGCCCTGCGGGACTTCAGCCACGCGGGGGAGCGAGGCTTCGATGCGCTCGATGCCGATGCGAACCTGTGCGGCGTAGCCGGAGAATTCCTGGCCGAGCGTCACAGGTGTGGCGTCCATCAGGTGCGTACGGCCGGCCTTGACGACGTCCTTCCAGGCTTCGGCCTTCTTTTCCAGCGATTCGGCGAGCGTGCGCATAGCCGGAATGAGGTCGTTGACCAGTGCGCCGGTGACGGCAACGTGCACCGAGGTGGGGAAGACGTCGTTGGAGGACTGGGAAGCATTCACGTGGTCGTTGGGGTGAACCTCGATGCCCTTGTCCTTGAGGATCTGGGTGGCGAGGTTGGCCAGGACTTCGTTCGTGTTCATGTTCGAGGATGTGCCCGAACCGGTCTGGAACACGTCGATGGGGTACTCGCCGTTGTGCTTGCCGGCGATGACTTCGTCAGCTGCCTGGGCGATGGCTTCGGCGCGCTCGGCATCGAGAACGCCAAGTTCCTGGTTGGCGCGCGCCGCGGCTTTCTTCACCTGACCGAGAGCTGCGATATGGGCGTTTTCGAGGGTCTTGCCCGAAATGGGGAAGTTCTCGACGGCGCGCTGGGTCTGCGCGGCGTAGAGGGCGTCCTTGGGGACTTTGACTTCGCCCATGGTGTCGTGTTCGATGCGGAATTCTGTCACTGTGCTGCCTCCGTGAGTTCCTTTTCCGTGGCCGCTTCGCCGCCGATCTGGGCGACGATCTTGGCGCGGCCGTCTTTGAGCTTGTAGGTCATGCCGACGATCATGAGCTGGCCGGAGTCGACCAGCTCTTTGAGGATTTGAGAGCGTTCGTACAGCAGGTGCACCGTGTCGACGGTGTTCTGGTGTACAGCGCCGCCGATGTCATTGAAGCCGTCGCGACGAGCGTGGATGACGGTCGGCAGGAGTCGTGAGACGACGTCGTAGACGAATCCATTGGGCGTTTCGCCGGTTTCGAGGGATTCGACTGCGGCGGTTACAGCCCCGCAGCTGTCGTGGCCCAGCACGATCAGCAGCGGCGTGCCGAGGTTGGATGCCCCGTATTCGAGGCTGCCGATGGTGACCGCGTCCGTGACCTGGCCGGCTGTGCGGACGACGAACATTTCGCCAAGACCGACGTCGAAGATCATTTCCGCGGCAACGCGCGAATCAGCACAGCCGAACAGTGTTGCGTAGGGGTGCTGGTGGTCGGTCAGCGTGCTGCGGTGCTTGGAGTTCTGGTTGGGGTGCGACGGGGTGTCTGCAACAAAGCGCTTGTTGCCTTCCATCAGGTGGTCGAGTGCCTGCTGCGGAGAAAGATTGCGTGCCGGCATCAGACCAGACCTCGCGCAGCGGCTTCCTTTGCCGCTTCTTCGTAGGAGTGGGTCTTCTCAAGAAGGTGTTCCGCCATGACGGTGCGGACCGTGCCGGACTTTGAACGCATGACGAGTGATTCGGTGACGACGCGCTTGCCTTCGTAGCGAAGACCGCCCAGGAGGTCGCCGCCGGTGATGCCCGTGGCGACGAAGTACGTGTTGTCGCCGGTGACGAGGTCGTCCGTGCTGAGCACGGCGTCGACGTCGAGACCCGCGTCGATTGCACCCTGGCGTTCAGCGTCGTCCTGTGGCCACAGGCGACCCTGGATGACGCCGCCGAGGGCCTTGATTGCGCAGGCCGAGATGATCCCTTCGGGGGTTCCGCCGATGCCCATGAGCATGTCGATTCCAGTGCCGGGGCGGCAGGCTGCGATGGAGCCCGCGACGTCGCCGTCGGAGATGAGCTTGACGCGTGCGCCGGCGTCGCGGACCTGCTGGATGAGGTCTTTGTGGCGGGGACGGTCGAGGATGACGACGGTGACCGAGGAAGGGTTGCCGGGGTTGCCCTTGGCCTTTGCAACGCGGCGGATGTTTTCGTCCACCGGCAGGCGAAGGTCAACGTAGTCTGCGGCGTCGGGGCCGACGACGAGCTTTTCCATGTAGAAGACAGCCGAAGGGTCGTACATGGAGCCGTCTTCAGAGACCGCCATGACGGAAATCGCGTTGGGCATGCCCTTGGCGGTCAGCGTGGTGCCGTCGATGGGGTCGACTGCGACATCGCACAGAGCACCGTCGCCGTTGCCGACTGCTTCGCCGTTGTACAGCATGGGGGCTTCGTCTTTTTCGCCTTCGCCGATTACGACGGTGCCGTTCATGGTGACGGTTGAAATGACATTGCGCATGGCGGCAACTGCGGCGCCGTCGGCGGCCAGTTTGTCGCCACGTCCCACCCACGGGGCTGCCGCGATTGCGGCGGCTTCTGTGACGCGGACGAGTTCGAGTGCGAGGTTGCGGTCGGGTTCGCCGGCCTGCGTGCGCAGACGCTGCGTCCATTCATCGGTGACGGCCTGAGGCGGGGCAGAAGCCCGTCCGCCGTTGTGGTGGCCTTTGACAGTCGGGTTTTCTGCCGGTGTTTCGCTGGTGCTCATAGTCCTTATTGTGCCACCCGGCTGTGACACAGCGAACTCAGATGGGCCAAGGGGTGGGTGGGTGTGCGTTTGCGTTCGCGCTCAGAGACAATAGGGGGCGTGTCTGAGAAGAAGCCCGTTCCCGGTTCGCGGGAAGAAATGCGCCAGATCCGCCTGACGTCGAACTGGGTCAATATGATCATCGCCCTGCTCATCTGCTTCGGCGTGGTGTTCGTCGTTTTTATGCTCGTTCCGCAGCCGAAGGGCGATCCTACGCGCAGCGTTGATGTTGCCTCGATCGGCCAGGCTGCCGAGGATCACGCCGGCTTCGATCTCTACACACCGAAGCTTCTCGAGGACTGGAACGCCAATGACGCCCACTTCACCAAGATGGGCCACCCTGAGGCAGATACGTGGTACGTGTCGATGGTCGGCCCCCAGGACCAGTGGGTTTCTGTTCGCCAGTCTGAGGGCGACGATGATTGGCTCGCCTCCGTTCTCGACGGCGCTGTCGAACGCGGAAAGTCGGACATCGACGGTGTGAAGTTCACCGAATACGAATCGAAGGACCTCACCCAGCAGGCGCTGGTGGGCAAGATTGCCGGAACAACGGTCGTCCTCAAGGGCTCAGCCCGGTGGGAGAGCTACCACGAATACGCGAAGCAGGCCGTCGAGCAGCTGAACGGCTGAGTGCTTCTTTCACTGGCTCTGCTCCAGCGTGGCTGCTGAACGCCGTTGAGCGGTCGGAAACCGCCGCTGAAGCTGCAGCCTTTATTCAGCGGACTCCGTGGTGTTTTCGCGCTTGGCCTGAGCCTCGTTGAGGGTTTCGCGGGCACCGTCGAGCCATGCTTGGCACCTGTCGGCGAGTTCTTCTCCGCGCTGCCACAGGCGCAGTGATTCTTCCAGCGGCAGGTTGCCGCCTTCGAGTGTGCGCACGACAGTGACGAGTTCGTCGCGCGCCTGTTCGTAGCTCATGTTCTGCGCATCCGACGGTGCGGCGGTGCTTTCGGGCATGGTGTTCTCAGTCATGTGAATCTGTTCCTTCCGTGGGGCGTCCGGGGCCGTCGGTGTTGGCGATTTCAGTGACGTCGGCGGTGAAGACACCGCGTTCGACTGTGATGGTCAGGTGATCGCCGGGTGTAAGTGTTTCCGCAGAGCGCACGGCGGTTCCGTCAGCGCTCTGCACCACGGCGTAGCCGCGGGCCAGGGTGTTCAGCGGTGACAGCGAGCGAACCTGGGTGCGCAGATGCTGGACTTCCGCCAAGCCGGACTGCACTGCTGCATTGCCCAGCTGCCAGGCGCGTTCGCGCCAGTTTTCGACATCCCGTTGGCGTGAGGTGATCATCTGCTGCGGTTCAGCAAGGACAGGCCTTGAGCGCACGGATTCCAGTGCTGTGAGTTCCCGGGCGATGAACCTTTCCAGCGCTCCGTCCAGCTGGGCGCGGGCCTGGAGGATCTTCATGTTCTCTTCGTGGACGTCCGGCACGATTCTCTTGGCAGCGTCGGTCGGCGTGGACGCGCGCAGGTCCGCGACTTCGTCGAGGATGGGGTTGTCGGCTTCGTGCCCGATGGCTGACACCACGGGGGTGGTGGCATCAGAGACCGCGCGGATGAGCGTTTCGTTGGAAAACGGCAGGAGGTCTTCCATGCTGCCACCGCCGCGGGCGATGACGATGACGTCAATGGTGGGGTCGCTGTCGAGTTCGCGCAGTGCGCTGATGATCTGGCCGACCGCGGTTGTTCCCTGCACCGCTGTGTTGCGAACTTCGAACTGCACGGCCGGCCAGCGCAGTGTCGCGTTGCGCAGGACGTCCTTTTCGGCATCGGAGTTCCGTCCGGTGATGAGCCCGATTCTGCCGGGCAGGAACGGCAGCGGCTTTTTGGCCGCGGGGTCGAAAAGGCCTTCAGCCGCCAGTTGACGGCGCAGGCGTTCCAGCCGGGCGAGGAGTTCGCCAAGACCGACCGGGCGGATGTCGCGAGCGCGCATGGACAGGCGTCCGGCTTTGCCCCAGAAGTCTGCTTTGAGCTGCACGACGATGTGCGAGCCTTCTTCGATGGGGGATTCGAGCCTTTCGAGGACGTCGTTGAACACCTGCACGGGCAGCGACATTTCTTCGTTGAGGTCCCGCAGCGTGAAGTAGCTGACCCGGCCGCGCCGGTTGAACTGGATGACCTGGCCTTCGACCCACACGACCGACATGCGGTCGATGTACTCTTTCATCTTGCGCGACAGAAGAGCCAGGGGCCACGGGTTGTCCGCAGTGGTGTCGCCGGCCAGTGCGGGCAGGGGGCGTGGGGTGTGCGCGCCCAGTGTTCCCGGGGTTCCGCTGATCCGCTGTGCCACGCTTCCTCCGCTTCTGCTGCCGTCGCTTGGGGTTGTCGGGAAGTCTAACGCCAGGTGCTGACACAGAATTCTCATAGGCGCTTCCTACAATGGTGGCGTGAGTACTGTGAGCGTTCCCATGCCGGCCATGCCTCGTGTGCGCAAAGAGCCGAGTGAAATCCGACAGCCCGAGAGCGCTAAGCAGGTTCTGCTGGCGGCTCCCCGCGGTTACTGTGCGGGCGTTGATCGTGCTGTCATCGCCGTTGAACGTGCCCTTGAGCACTATGGTGAGCCCGTTTATGTTCGGAAGGAGATCGTCCACAACCGCCATGTTGTTGAGACGCTCACCGAGCGCGGCGCGATCTTCGTCGATTCCGCCAATGATGTTCCCGAAGGCGAACGCGTGGTGTTCTCTGCCCACGGTGTGTCTCCGGAGGTGCACGCCAAGGCCGCTGCGCGCAATCTCGAGACGATTGACGCCACCTGCCCGCTGGTGACGAAAGTACACCGTGAGGCAATCCGCTTTGCCAAAGAGGGCTACCTGATCGTCCTTGTGGGCCACGATGGTCACGAAGAAGTCGAGGGCACGATGGGCGAAGCCCCTGACCACATTGTGCTGGTGCAGAACCCGGATGAGGCTCGCACGGTCGATCTGGGTGATCCCGAAAAGCTCATTTGGATTTCGCAGACCACCCTGTCGGTGGACGAAACCATGGAAACGGTCAATATTCTGCGGGAGCGCTACCCGCAGCTGCAGGATCCGCCGAGCGATGACATCTGCTACGCCACCCAGAACCGTCAGGTTGCGGTGAAGAAGATCGCACCGCAGGCAGATTTGGTGATCGTTGTGGGCTCGGCGAATTCGTCGAACTCGGTGCGTCTTGTCGAAGTTGCTCTGGAAGCCGGAGCGAAGGCCGCGCACCGGGTGGACTTTGCGCGCGAAGTCGACGAAGAGTGGTTCCACGATGTTGCCACCGTCGGTGTGACCAGCGGTGCTTCTGTTCCCGAGGTTCTGGTGCAGGGAGTGCTGAAGCTTCTGGCCGAGTACGGCTACACGGATGTCGAAGAAGTGCAGACCGCTACCGAGGACCTGATGTTTTCGCTGCCGCGCGAACTGCGCAAGGACCTCAAGGCTGCCGGACACAAGACGTCAAACAAGAAGGATGGCGCGGACCGCGAACACGACCTGCGCTGACGTTTCTTAAACGTCACACAGCCTGCCGCTCAGCCGGCCAGATCAGTGATCTGGCCGGCTGAGTTCGTCTGCGCTGGGTTTGCGCACAGCGGCGTCGAGACCGGGCAGGGCATCGATCTGTTCGGTGCTCAGGCCTGTGTGGGTGAACTTCCGTGCAGTTACCAGGAACCTGCTTTCAAAGGACCCAATGAACGTGTTGTAGTCGCCGACCGCTCGCTGCAGTGCCGTACCGACTCGGGCTGCGTGACCGGCAAGCGTTCCCACGCGGTCGTAGAGTTCCCGGCCCAACTGCAGGACTTCTTCTGCGGAGCTGCTGATGGCTTCGTGCCGCCAGCCCATGGCTGCGGTCTTCAGCAGCACGAGGAGGGTCGAAGGGGAGGCAATGACGACATTGCGCGACATCGCCTGTTCGATGAGCTGTGGGTAAGCAGCCGCGGCCTCTGACAGGAGAGAATCGCTGGGCACAAAGCAGACGACGAAGTCAGGGGAAGCGGCGAACTGCTTCCAGTACTCCTTTGATGCCAGCGAGTCGACGTGCCGCAGGAAGGCACGCGCGTGTTCGTCCGCGGCGGGCTTGCCGTTCTCTTCTGCCCGCAGGCGTGCTGACAGCGGTGCTTTTGCATCGACGACGATGGTTCCGCCGTGGGGCAGGTTGATGACCATGTCGGGGCGGAGGGCGGAGTGTGCTGTGGTCACGCGGACCTGAGTGTCGAAGTCGACGTGTGGAAGCATTCCCGCGTATTCGACGATCCTGCGCAGTTGAACCTCACCCCACGCACCGCGGGACGAGGTCGCGTTGAGCGCCTGTCCAAGCCGTCCGGTCGATTCGCGAAGGTCCCGGTTCTGCTGGCTTAAGTGAGTGAGCTGTTCGCTCAGCCTGGTCATCTGCTCAATGCGCTGGCGCTCTGTTTCGGTGAGGTCTTCCTGCAGCCGGCGCACTCCGGCTGCAAGAGGGCCGACAGCGCCGGTGAGTTCGCCGGCTAGGCGCGCATCAGCCTCCAGTGCTTCGGAACGGTCAGTCAGAAGCTGCTGGGCTGTTTCCGCTTGAGCAAGCCTGGTGGACATTTCCGAGCGGGTGCGCGCTGAACCGAACAGGAAGCCGATAACAGCACCGAGCGCGAGGAAGACGATCGCTGCAACGGCGGCGGTGACGAGGGCTGCTGTAGTCATGCCCCCAGTGTGCACCGAGGCACTGACATAACCAGGGGCAGCTGTTTTCGGATCAGATTCAATCCAAGGGGAATAGTCAAAGGTTCAACTTTGTTTGGCTGGCATGAAGTCTTTTGGATTCCTCAGCTTCGGGCATTACGTGCCGGGCAGTGACCTTGATGCCAAACAGATGCTCACTGACGCGGTTGATATCGCGCAGGGTGCCGACGAACTTGGTGTCAACGGCGCCTATTTCCGTGTTCACCACTTTGCGCCGCAGTCGGGTTCGCCCATGCCGCTGCTGGCGACGATTGCGGCCAAGACGCGCAACATCGAAGTCGGCACCGGTGTCATCGACCTGCGTTAGCGCATCTCATGGTTGTGACGTTGGATAGCGGCTGCCGCCCGCGGCTGCGCCGCGGTTGCCCCCAACGTGACCGACTGGCCCACCCGAGCCCCTGTCAGTGACCGTTGCCGAGTCCTCCCGTGAGTCGGGCGTGGAACGCAGTCGTGAACTCGTTCATCCCGACGAACTCGACCGCCTTGCCGTGCTGTTCGTATTTGGTCTCGATTGCGTCGAGCGCCGCGACGGTGGAGGCATCCCAGATGTGGGATCTCGTGAGGTCGATGATGATTCGGTCAGGGTCGTCGGCGTACTCGAACATGGTGGTGAGGTCGTTGCTGGAGGCGAACAGGAGCTGACCCTCGACTGTGTAATGCGCGATCCGAGCGCCATCATGTTCAGTGATCTCACGCTTTACGTCGATGAGGTGGGCGACGCGGCGCACGAACATCACAGAGGCGACGAACACGCCGACGACGACACCGACGGCGAGGTTGTGGGTGGCGACGACGACGGCGACGGTGATGACCATGACGGTCGTCTCGCTCTTAGGCATCCGGCGCAGGGTGGAGGGCTTGATGGAGTGCCAGTCGAAGGTACCTACGGAGACCATGATCATCACCGCGACCAGCGCCGCCATGGGGATGATCGCAACGATGTCGCCGAGGACGACGATGAGGACCAAGAGGAACACACCTGCGAGGAACGTCGAGATGCGGGTGCGGGCCCCGGACACCTTCACGTTGATCATGGTCTGCCCGATCATCGCGCAGCCGCCCATGCCGCCGAACAGGCCGGAGAGCAGGTTCGCGACGCCCTGCCCCCAGCTCTCCCGGGTCTTGTTTGAGTGGGTGTCGGTCACATCGTCCACGAGCTTCGCCGTCATGATCGATTCCATCAGGCCTACCAGCGCCATCGCGAGGGCAAACGGCGCGATGATCGTGAAAGTCTCCCATGTCAGCGGCACATTCGGTATGAACAGCTCGGGAAGGCTGCGCGGCAGCTCACCCTTGTCGCCGACTGCGGGTACGTTGATCGCGAAGACGACCACGGCGGCGGTCACCAGAGCGATCGAGACCAGTGGGGCCGGTATGACCTTGGTGATCTTCGGCATGAAGACCATGATCAGCAGCCCGACCGCGACGAGGGGGTAGACCATCCAGGGCACGCCGATGAGTTCGGGCACCTGTGCCATGAAGATGAGGATCGCCAGCGCGTTGACAAAGCCGACCATGACGCTGCGCGGGATGAATCGCATGAGCCTGGCGACTCCGAAGACGGCGAGGAGGATCTGGAAGACCCCAGCCAGAAGCACCGTCGCGATGAAGTAGTCCAAGCCGTAGTCGCGGGCGACGGGGGCGATAACGAGAGCGATAGCGCCCGTCGCCGCGGTGATCATGGCGGGTCTGCCACCGAGGAACGCGATGGACACTGCCATCACGAATGAGGAGAACAAGCCCACACGTGGATCGACGCCCGCGATGATCGAGAACGAGATCGCCTCAGGAATGAGCGCCAGCGCCACGACCAGGCCTGCGAGAACTTCGCGGGTGAGGATGCGCGGGGTCTTCAGTGCGGTGAGCACCGACGGTTCGGGCCGGTACCGACCCTTGTCTTCTTTGGTCGCAGTGGGCACGGCCATGCGGTACCTCCATCTGTTCAGGGCGGCGCTCTCAGGCCGAGAGCGGAGAATGTCTGGTGGTGCGCGACAACGCGCGGCTTCGCCTGGTGATAGATCGCCACGGCGGAGGCATGTCCAGCTCATGTGGACACGAGAGTCAACACTAACGTAACGTGAGAGTTGTGTCGAACTGAGACGATGAGATGAGGAGGCCTCCGTGCCCGAAGCGGGAATGATGCACATCGGAGAGCTGGCTGAGCGGACAGCTCTGTCGCAGCGCACGATCCGCCACTACGACGAGATCGGACTCTTGACGCCCTCCGGACGCTCCGAGGGCGGGTTCCGGCTCTACACTGAGGGCGATCTCGGCAGACTCCTGCTGATCCGGCGCATGAAGCCACTGGGATACTCGCTCGATCAGATGGGCGACCTGCTCCGGGCGCTCGACGGCGCGGATGGCGTCGGTGCTGCCGCCGAGAGCGCCCGGCGGGCGCTGAACGATTTCCGCACCGACGCGGATGAACGCCGCGCGAAGCTTGCCAAGCAGCTTGACGCCGCTGACGAGTTCATCGGCCTGCTCGCCGCGCACTCCTCGGACTGAGTCGAAGCAGACACACGATGCGCTATCTGTGCCAGCGAGGCCACTTCGGCAACCCGCGGCCCTTCCAGGCCGGCAACCCAGCGGACGGATGCGAAGAGCCCGTAGCCGGCCCCGGCGAAGCCCACGGTGACCACGAGCCAGCGCCCGATGCCGAGCCACAGGCTCCCGTCCACGTCGAGCGCCCACTGAGCGCCTGTGATGAGCCCGGCGATCGCCATCCAGAGCCCAGCGACGACCACGACCACTGGCAGGAAAGCGAGGCACATCGCGGCGGCAGCCGACCAGAGCTGACGAGCCTCTAGCTTCGCCGTCGCCGCCAGGATCCGCTCGGCACGCTCGTTCGACGCGTCGAGGTTCGCGGTCATCGTGGCGGAGGCCTCCCCGGCGACCTGCTCGACGGCCTTCTCGACCCGCTCCTCGGTCCGCTTCTCGATCCGCTGGACCGCGCCGCCGACCTGGCTCACGAGCTTATGGTTCGCTGCGGCCTGCGTCTTCAGCCCCTCAATCGCCGAGGCCGTAGCCGCGCGATTCTTCTGCGCCTCCGCGACCAAGCTCCGCGACGCGGCGTTCAAGCTCTCGCCGTTGAGACTCTGCGCGAACTCGCCGAGCGTGCTCGCGATCTCGTTCTGCCTGCTCTCGATGCTCGCGATCCTCGCGGACACGTCGCTGGAGGGCGAGGAGGTCGACGCCGGGGCCGTGATCCGCTCCAGCCGCCTCGTCGTCTCCTCGTCCATGACCTTCACGAACCCCGCGAGCTTCTTCTGCTGCTCGGTCAGCGTGGCGATCCTCGCATTCTGCGCCTCGACGGCGGCGAGGATCGAGGTCAACAACTCCATCATCTCCGGACTGCCGAGCTGCTGCTGCGACTGTACGGGCCCGTTCTGCTGCTTCAGCCTGTCGAGTGCTGCGCTCATAGTCCTGCTCCTTCTGCTGCTGGTGGTAGTCGAAGAACGCCTGCGCGCCCTCCGGGGTGAAGTCCGCCGAGAGTGCACTCGCGCGCTTGCGGCGCTCGGCGCGCCCGGACTCGCCGCGGCGGTCCTCGATGTAGAGCGTCCAGGTCTCCTGCCCGGCGCGCCTGCCCTTCTTGCTGACGGGGCTGTGCAGCCGCATCCGCGGCACCCGCTCCCCGTCATCGCCGAGCTGCTGGTTCTGCTCCTCGATCACCGCTTCGAGACCGGCCTTGTCCACCGCGCGGGGGTCGGCCAGCGCCGCGCTCATCCGGTCACCCATCTCGCGGTCGAGCGATCCCTCGGCGAAGTCCTCTCGGCGCAGCTCCCAGTCCTTCGGCGCGTGCTCCAGCCGCTTCACGACCGAGAGCCCGTGATCGCGCATCAGCTCGTCGTTTGCCGACTGCACGCCCTTCTGGTTCCCGGCCTTGCGGTCGTGGAACGTGCGATAGTCCGAGAGCGCCTTTCCCGTGCGGTTGTTGTGATTGAGAACCAAAATATGGTTGTGCGGCTTCTTTCCCCGCCCATCCACATGACTGACGACGAGGCAGTCCGAATCCGGGTGCATCTTCTTCGCGAGCTGGTAGCCCAGATCGTTCACCCTCTGCACGTCCTCCGGATTCTTCGGATCGAACTCTTCGTCGCTGAACGACTGGCGGTAATGCAGCGCCTCGACCTCGCGCGTCGTGTTCTGCGTCAGCGCCCGAGCGCGCGCCGAGAACGCGCCGAGGCCTCCCGGCACATCGCACGTGATCGCTACGCCCCGCGCGTCCTCCTTGCCACGGATATAGCGCTCCGTGTCGGCGGCACTGGCGCTCGGGCTGTAGTGCGTCGTGCTCATGAGGCCGTCCGATCCCCGAGCAGGGCGCGAACCTCGCGCAGCAGCTCGATCAGCTCGGGCACCTCCGCCGACAGCGCCACCGACTCACCGGCCCGCGCGCGGCGGTCCAGATCGTTCACGTTGATCGCCAGCGGGCGCACCTGCGCGGCAAGCTCGCGAGCGTCCGCCGACGCCTGCACGCGCGCCTCGCCCCAGAGCAGGTGCGCGGCCACGGCAGCGTCCAGCTCCTCGCTCCGAGAGGCGTGGAGCGCGTCGCGCACCACGGCCCGCACCCACGCGCTCGGAGCCAGCCCGAGCCGCTTCGCACGAGTGCGCAACGCCGCGAGCGTCTCCTCGCCGAAGTCGGTATCGAGCTTCGCGCGGCCCCCACGACGACGCTTCGCGCCACCGTGACTCTGCCGCACAGCTTCCACAGCAAACCGACCGATGTTCACCTGGGAGTCGGCCTGCTGCTCCACCTGTACGCCAGAGTGGCAAGCAGTAGCCGCGTCGGACATTTCGCTGACGCTCATGTCCTCCCCGGCTGCTTGCGAGGGGCCTCCGGCCCCCTCGACCCCCTGGAAGAGCGCATCGCGTTTGGTGCTCATCGCACACCTCCCGCGACCAGCAGCCCACCGTTCGCGCGGAGGCGCTCGACCTTCGCTTCGAGGGCCTTCCGCTTGGCGTCGGCACGACGCTTGCGCTCCTCCTCGGAGAGCGCGGGACAGTCGTCGCCATGACGCGCATAGGTGCCCGACTGCGGCGTCGAACAGGTGCACAGCTTCAACTCACGGTTGTGCTCCTCCAGCTCGGCGAGACGCTTGCGCTGCTGTTCCTCGACGATCTCGCGGTCACGCTTCGCCGCCTCCTCCGCCACGGCGATTTCCTCAGCGCTCGGCTGGATCGGCTGGCCGACCCCGGCGAACTCCGCGAACAGATCGTGCCCGTCGATCGCGTCCAGCTCGGGGCGGGCGATCCGATCGTGCTGCTTGACGATCGGCGCGACCGTGCGCGCCTCGATCTCACAGCGCACGCGCTCCCGCTCCGCGGTGTCCCTGATCGCCTTGCACCTGCGCGCCAGCAGTTCGAGGTCCTGGCGCATGTGCTCGTACCGTTCGTAGCTCCGGTACTCGCGGGTGCCGTTGAGCACGCCGGAATTCACAAAGATCGAGAACTCCCGCTCGGCGACCGGAATGATCACCGGGAAGCGACGGAACCCCTGCCCGAGGTTCTCCGCCTGGTGCTTGACCCGCACGCCTCCCTGCATCGACTCGTACTCGCCAGCCAGGCCCCGGAGGAACTCCTCGTAGCCCTCCGGACCCGTCACGATGTTCACCCGGTTGAGCAGCTGGGTCTTCGACCCCTTGATGTTCACGATCGGCTTCTCGTCCGGCTCACGCCACGGGCCGAGGATGCGGAAGAGCATTCCGCGGCTCTTTGCCGTGCGGATCATGTCGCCAACCCGCATGTCCTCCCAGATCACGACCGGCTCGCCGTCGTACCCCTCCCAAGAGACGTTCTCGCCGCCCACCTTGAAGTACGGCTTATCCGCGTCCGGGGCCAGAGCGCGAGCGAGCGCCTTCGCAAGCAGATCCTTGCCCGTGCCGCCTTCGCCGAACACGTAGAAGTTCATGACCGACTCAGGCGCGTCCTGATACGCGAGGAAGTCGCCCCGCAACTTCTGGAAATGCGCCAGGTTTCCCTTCGCGAAGTAGATCGCGGGCTCCTGATCGCGAACCTGCTTCAACGTCAGCGAGCCCTTGCCCACGGCCTGGAAGAGCTTGCTGAGCTTCGCACCCCCGCCACCCTCCGCGGCGTTGCGGCGCATCGCCATGTGCGCGTCCAGTTCCCGCCCGAAATCGAAGTTCGCGACGATCCGCCCACGGCCGTACTGATATTTGCCAGGCATGCCCTCCTGCGTCTTGTCCACGAGGTAATGCCGATCCGACTGGTGGATGCCCGGGATGGCGTTCTTCCCCCGCGACTCATGCGGCAGGTACTCAGCGAGATCGAAGAACGCCTTCTCTGCCGCGTCGCGAACCTTGGTCGCGGAGGCGCAGAAGAATCGCGCGGCTACGGCCTCGGCGATTGAGGGTCTGAAGGTGCAGGCCACAACGAACCAGAAGCTTGTGAGCCAGGTCGGCGGCGCGGTGCAGCGGATCGAGAAGCGTACTGAGGAGCGGGTCGAGAAGGCCGTCGAGCAGGTCGCCGGGGAGGCCTCGGCCACGATGACCGCGAACCTCGACGCCTCGAACGAGCGCGCCGAGCGGATGATGGCGGCGACGGCGAAGCTCGAAGCGCGTCAGCTCTGGTCGGCCGCCGCTGCGATGTGCCTCGCCCTGCTGCCGGTGGTCGTGGTCGTCGCCGGGCTCTGGATGGGCATCGCCGGTCTCATCACGGGCGCTCAGTGGGCGCTCGCCGTGGACGGGCGCATCTGGCTCGGCATCGGGCGCTGGCTCGTGGTCTCCGTGGGTCTCGCCGGGGCCGGCTACGGGCTCTTCGCGTCCGTCCGCTCGGCCGCCGGTCTCGTGGAGACGTGGAAGGGTCGCGGGGTGCCGAAGTGGCCGAGGTGGCGATGATGGCTGGATCCGCTCGAGCTACCGGTTCCGATCAGCGGTCGAAGGATTTTCGCAGCAGCCGGTCCTGCGGCCTCGGTGCCGCCGCCCTAACCTGACGAGCATCCCCGCCGTGACGGCCATCACGACGGCGATCCCGGCACCGATGATCCAGGGGTTACCGAGGAGCCCACCGACGCCCGCGAGTGCTCCGCCCGCCGCGATGAGCGGCAGGCCGCAACAGAGCAGCAACGGAAGCGCGCAGCATGCCAGCAAGAGCAGTCCGGTCCCTGCAGCGACGACGGGACCGGCGCGCCGTTCGTCGCGGTCCTGATCGGCGCTCGTCGTCTGCACCTCTTCAGGATGAGATCTCCCCGATTGCCTGCGCTGCCGGTCATGCGCAGCACGACAGCAGCGACGGGTCGGTGGTGAAGGCCTTCGCGGCGATCCGGATGCCCTCGGCCATCGTCAGGTAGGGAGCCCAGGCGTCGGCGATCTCGGCGACGGTCTTGCCGAGCACGTGGACACCGGCGGCGGCGAGCTCTCCGGCGTCCTTGGCGACGGCGGTCAGGCCGAGGATCTCGTTCGTGTCGGCGTTCACGACGATCTTGATGAACCCGCGGGTGTCGCGGTTGACCAGCGCGCGGGGCACGTGGTGCAGCGGCAAGACGCGGCAATCGCAGCGGATCCCCGCAGCAAGCACTTCCTTCTCGGTCATCCCGACCGCTCCGATCGCGGGCCCGGTGAACGTCACCCGCGGCAGGCGGGAATAGTCGACGGCACGATCGGCGTCGGCGAACGCGTTCTCGGCGACGAGGGTGCCGTGGTGGGCGGCGACGTAGACGAACTGGGGGTGCCCGGTCACGTCGCCTGCGGCCCAGATCCGCGGGTTCGAGGACCGCAGCCGGTCGGAGACGACCACCTCGCCGGAGTCCCCGGTCTTCACCCCGACCGCATCGAGGTTCAGGCCATCGGTGACGGGACGGCGTCCGAGGGCGACGAGCACCTGCTCGGCGCGGAACTCCTGCGAGTCGCCGGACACGTCGGCGGTCACGACGGCCTCGCCTCCCGTGCCGCGGGAGACCCGGGTGGGCACCACGCGGCGGACGACGCGGATGCCTTCGTCGGCGAACGCCTCCTGAAGCGCCTTGGACACCTCCGGCTCCTCCTTCGAGGCGAGCCGGGACCGCACCAGCAGCGTGACCTGCGAGCCGAGGCGAGCGAACAGCTGCGCCTGCTCCAGGGCGACGTAGCCGCCGCCGAGCACCAGCAACGACTCAGGAACCTCAGCGAGTTCCATTGCCGTGGTCGAGGTCAGGTACCCGGTCTCCTCCAGGCCGTCGATCGGCGGAGCCCACGGGCGAGAACCAGTCGCGACCAGGAAGTGGTCGGCCTCGATGGTCTCGACCGTCCCGTCGCCGGCGATGATCTCCAGTACCGGGGCGTCTGGGCCGCCGGCGAACGATGCATCGCCGCGGCGGACCTGCCAGCCGTAGGAGTCGGCGACGTCGGCGTACTTCTCGCCCCGCAGCGACTCGACCAGCGCCTGCTTCCCGGCGATCAGGGCGGGCATGTCCACCGGCCCCGCCGTCGTCGCGATCCCCGGGAACCGGTCGGCGGCGTCGGCCGCGGAGTGCCGTGCGTCGGCCGCGGCGATCAGGGCCTTCGACGGCACGCAGCCGGTGTTCACGCAGGTGCCGCCCAGCGTCCCGCGCTCGATCATCACCACCGACTTGCCGAGCGTGGTCGCGCGGATCGCGGCGGCGAACGCACCACCGCCCGATCCGATGATGGCGAGGTCGTACTTCGTGGGCATCGCAGCTCCTGTCAACACTTGGTCTTCCGGTCTGTCTCAGCCATACTGGACCTTCCAGTGCAGGGGAAGGTCAAGAGGACTTCTGCCGAAAGAAGAGGGGGCCTGCGATGCGCATCGGGGAACTCGCCGAGCGGGCGGGAACGACGGCGAAGACGCTGCGGTTCTACGAGGAGCAGGGCCTGCTGCCGCCGGCCGAGCGCACGCCGTCCGGATACCGCGACTACGCGCCCGAGACGGCCGCCCGGATCGACTTTGTCCACCGCGGCCAGGCCGCGGGCCTCACCCTCGCCCAGATCCGCCAGATCCTCGACATCCGCGACGACGGCGCTGCTCCCTGCGAGCACGTGCGCGACCTCCTCGACGCACGCCTCGCCGAGATCGAGCAGCAGATCGCCCAGCTCGCCGCGCTGCGCGACACCATCACCGAGCTCAGACGCGACGCCGCGCAGCCCGACCCCGACTCGTGCAGCGCGGACCAGGTCTGCCGGTACCTGTAAACGGCAGAGCCGGTCGCACCAACGCCACAAGCCCGACATGCGCTACGAAAATCCCCTGTACCTGGCAGAGGAAGCCGCCGCACTCGACCTCTTGTCCGATGGACGGGTGGCGCTGGGAATCTCGCGCTGCTCACCAGAACCGGCTGAGCGCGGCTGGGAAGCCTTTGGCTACGCAGGTTCCACCGACCCGCGCGGAGCCGATATCGCGCGCGAAAAGTTCCCACAGTTCATGGCGGCAATCCGCGGTGAAGGCATGGTCGAACCTGCCAGTCAGCAATCCGGCTTCCCGCCCTCACCGGCTGATGAACACGGGCGTCTGCGCATTGAACCGCACTCGCCAGGTCTTGACCGCCGCATCTGGTGGGGCGCTGGCAGCCGCGAAACAGCAGTGTGGGCCGCACAGCAGGGTGTCAACCTCATGTCCTCGACCCTCCTGACAGAGGCCACGGGTGATTCCTTCGCACAGCTGCAATCGGAGCAGATCGCACTGTTTCGCGATGCATGGAAAAAGGCCGGCCATGATTGGACGCCGCGCGTGTCCGTTTCACGCAGCATTTTCCCGATCGTCAACGAGCTCGATGCCATGTATTTCGGCGCTCGCGGCCAGGGTGCGAACGACCAGATCGGCGTCATTGACGGTTTCCGCTCTACGTTCGGCAAGACCTACGCGGCGGAGCCAGACCAGCTGGTCGAACAGCTCAAGCAGGACACCGCGCTCATGGACGCTGACAGCGTCATGCTCACCATTCCCAGCCAGCTCGGTGTTGATTACAACCTCCACATTTTGGAAGTTTTCGCCACACACGTTGCGCCTGAACTCGGCTGGCAGCCGGCCTGGCAGGGCCCCACGGAGGGGTATCCCATCAGTTGATCTGGGAGAAACCCGCCGGGGTAGCCAGCCCGCCCGGCACTTAGGCGGGGGAGTGGGGTGACTGTGGCGGCGCCTCGTCAGCGGGGCCCGAAGGCCGCTGCCCAGCAGCAGGCGGCTTGGTGCCGCGCTGGGTGAAGAACTCAACCACGAGCAGGCCACCTCCGGCAATCAAAACCAGCGACATCAGGACCAAGAGGCCAAGACCCACGTGCGGGAACATGCCGGAGAAGACATAGGGAAGGCGGGCCAAAACGTTGAAGATGCCCAGCAGGCCCGCCAGCGCACCCGCACCGCCGGCAATCAGTTTGAGGATGGGCTTCTTCGTGATGATCGCAGCGATTGCAGTGCCGATTGCGCCCAGGCACAGCAACATGATGAGGATGCCGGCGAAGGCTCGACCGCTCACCATGACCGAGAACGAGAAGAAGTTCAGGGTGCCGTGGTCGCCCAGTATGTCGACCATGGCGAACGGCAGAAAAAGGCTGATGATTGCCAGGAGCGCTGCGGCGGGCAGACCAAAGGATGCCCAGCGTGCAAAGGTGCCGATCTTGCCGCTGCCCTGTGCGCCGTGCTTGTTGAGGAAGTCCTGCGCTTCTGCGCTGGAGCGTTCAACCGTCGGCGCAACATGGGTGGTGTAGGCGTCCTTCGCGCTGGCAGTGAAGTTGCGGAAGCCGGAGCTGAGCTGCTCGCCGAACTGGTCGAAGGACTGGTGCTGATCATTGTGGATCTCGCCGCGGTCAAGAGCTGCCCGGTACTCCTCGACCGTCGGCGGCCGCCCCTGGGAGGTGCGGAAAGCCTGAGCCCATTCTTCGGGGGTGGGCTTGCGGTTAGGCTGCTGAGGATCAGCGGGGCCGGTGTGCTCGGCTGGTGCCACGGGATTCCTTCCGTGCGGTGTCGGCGGGTCTGAACACAGCTCGTCACAGCGAGCTGATCTGCTCAGCTTATGGATTCAAAGCGGCGTGCAGGAGGACATCGGCTGAACAAGTCCGCACAGAAAGCTGAAAGCGCGGGCGGACGGTCGTGGGACGGACGCGCCTTCTCCCGAGGCACGCCCGTCGGTGAGCGTGTGCCGGGCGCGGGCTAAAATGTCCGCGTGGCTTTGACTATTGGAATTGTGGGACTGCCCAATGTGGGCAAGTCGACCCTGTTTAACGCTTTGACCCGTGCTGAAGTTCTCGCGGCGAACTACCCGTTCGCAACGATTGACCCGAACGTGGGCGTTGTGCCGCTGCCTGACCCGCGGCTGGACCGCCTGTCTGAGATCTTCGGTTCCGAGAAGATCCTGCCGGCGACCGTGAGCTTTGTGGACATTGCGGGCATCGTCAAGGGCGCCTCGGAAGGTGAGGGCCTGGGGAATAAGTTCCTGGCCAATATTCGCGAAGCCGATGCCATCTGCCAGGTGACGCGCGCTTTCTCCGACCCGGATGTCACCCGGGTTGAAGGTTCAGAGACCCCGGCGGGTGACCTCGACACGATTTCGACCGAGCTGATTCTGGCTGACCTGCAGACGCTGGAGAACGCTCGTCCGCGCATTGAAAAGGATGTCAAGCGCAAGCTCATTGACGGTGCGGTGCTTGAAGCGATGGATAAAGCCGCGGCTCTTCTTGAAGACGGCACCACCCTGTTCCAGGGTGCGGAGAAAGCCGGGATTGATGTTTCGCTGCTGAGCGAACTGCAGCTCATGACGGCAAAGCCCTTCATCTACGTGTTCAACACTGATGAAGAGGGCCTGGCTGATGAGGACATGCAGAAGCAGCTGCGCGAGCTCGTGGCTCCGGCTGAGGCGATTTTCCTCGATGCGAAGTTCGAAGCTGAACTCATTGAGCTGGATCCTGAAGAAGCCGCCGAAATGCTCGAATCTACCGGTCAGGACGAGCCTGGTCTGGACAAGCTGGCTCGCGTTGGCTTCGACACTCTTGGTCTGCAGACCTACCTGACTGCCGGGCCGAAGGAGGCACGTGCGTGGACCATCCGCAAGGGCTGGACCGCTCCCGAGGCTGCCGGCGTCATCCACACCGACTTCCAGAAGGGCTTCATCAAGGCTGAGATCGTGTCCTTTGAAGACCTCGATGACCTGGGCTCGATGAACGAGGCGAAAGCCGCCGGCAAGGTCCGCATGGAAGGCAAAGACTACGTTATGGCCGACGGTGACGTGGTGGAGTTTCGTTTCAATGTAACCTGAGGCGCGCTAGTGTTAGCGGCATGACAACACGTGCTGCTATTTACCTCCGTATCTCGCTCGATGCTGCCATGGACGGCCTCGCCATCGACCGGCAGCGCCAGGACTGCGAAGCCCTTGCCGAGCAACGCGGCTGGGACGTCGTGCATACCTACGTCGATCAGTCGATCTCCGCGTCGAAGAAGGACGTGGACCGCCCCGACTACGACGCGATGGTGGCGTCCTTTGAGCGCGGCGAGATCGACGCGATCATTTGCTGGGACCTCGACCGCCTCACACGGCAGCCCTGGCAGCTCGAAGAGTGGATCGACAGGGCAGAGGAGCAGGGGCTGAAACTCGTCACTGCGAACGGTGATGCTGACCTTGCCACCGACGGCGGCAGAATGTACGCGCGCATCAAAGCAGCCGTGGCACGCGGCGAGATCGAGCGAAAGAGCATGCGCCAGTCTCGTGCGCAACAGCAACGCGCCGAGCAGGGCCGCTGGTACTCCGGCGGTGTGCGCCCTATCGGCTACACCTCCACCGGCGAGATCATTCCATCCGAAGCCGCCGCCGTGCTCGGTATGTTCCGCGCTGTCGAGAGGGGCAACTCCATGCGCGACATTGCGCGCGCCTTATCTGGGGTCGATCAACCGGGCTTGCCGGATATCCCGACCACGCCGCGCCATATGTACACCGTGGTCACAGAGCGCAACGCTCGACGCCGCGCTGAAGGCCAGGAAGAAAAGCCGGTTCCCGACGCGCAGCCGTGGGCCTACACGTCGTTGCACTCGATCCTGCGCAACCCCGTGTATGCGGGTTACTCCACTTATAAGAAGGCCAAGCGCAAAGGCGTGAAGAACAAATACCGCCGTGTCACGCATATCGTCCGCGACCCCGATACCGGCGAGCCGGTGAAAGGGCAGTGGGAGCCGATCGTCACACCAGATCTGTGGTGGCGCGTGCAGAACGTGCTCGACGATCCCGACCGGCTGACCAACAAGGAGCGCCGGAACACTCGCCGCCATCTCGGCTCGGGTCTGTATGTCTGCGACGAGTGTGGCAACCCCGTGCGCACACATGCCGACCGCTACCGCTGCGCCGCCTGTGGATTAGTGCGCACACATAGCGTCGATGATTTTGTGCTCGCCGTGATCCGCGCCCGCCTTGGCCGTGACGACCTGGCGGACCTGCTGCCGACTGTGGACGACGACGAGGTCAACGCCATCGACGACGAACTCGCTGAGCTTCGCGCAAAGCTCGCCCGCGTCCAGGCTGACTACGATGAGGAGCTTATCGAGGCCCGTGACCTCAAGCGCGCGCGAAACCGTTATGAGCCGCAGATCGAGAAACTCGAAACGCGCCGTGCCCGTCTTGCTGGCGCATCGGCGCTGCTCGACACAACCGGCTACGCCTCGCCCGTGGATGCCTTCGACAACGCAGAGCTTGCCGTGCAGCGCCGAGTCATCAATACCCTGTGCCAGGTGCGCCTGCGCCGTGGCGTGCGCGGCACCAAGACCTTTAACCCTGAATCGGTGCAGATCGTGTGGAACTAGGTTGCAGTGTGTGACACGTCAACAATCGCGCGCATGCGCTGCGGCGCGCAAAGCTCTTACGAAGGAACGCCACGGGAGCCGGCAGTTCGGGGGAGATCTGCCTTCGTGTATCGGGGGCGACACTGCTCAACCGTGGCGTTCGCAGGAAGTATGACACGGCTCTTGTTACCCCAGAGGTCGTAGGTTCGAATCCTGCCCCCGCTACCAACTTCCAAGCCCCTACCAGGAGAAACACTGGTAGGGGCTTTAGTTATTTCTCTTAAGGCGCACGTCCTGGGACTCAAATCGGGACTTTAGCGATGGCATTTTGTCACTTAAGCCGGTTTGGAAGTGATGGGGTTAAGTGACAATTTTCGATTTTGTGACCTTGGATGACTGTGTCGTTTTGAGGAGTCGTCTGCACGGATTTCAGAAGTCCTCTGTACTATCGCCATCCACTCCGGAGAGGCCGCGGGCGTTCGTCCACTTCATCTGGAACGCGATTCGACAGAGCGCATTCAATACGATGGTCTTTTTCTCCCTGCGAAGGATGGGGGCAGTTTAGGGTACCAGGGTGTTGACCAGATCGAGGAATTCCTCAGCGTAGGCAATTTGCTTGCGTAGCTTTTCGTAGCGGGTGCGCGTCTCCTCACGAATGTCGGCAAGGGTGGCCTTGGCATTACTCCGTGCCTGCTGTGCGGTATCACTGTCCTGCCCGCCATCTGAACTATGAAGAATCTCCGCAGCTTCCAGGAATTCCCGCATCTGATCCAGAGTAAACCCCAGCGGTTTCATCCGTCGCACCAGCAAAACACGACGTACATCAGCCTCACTATAAAGCCTGAACCCACCAGGGCTACGCCCCGATGGGGTAATCAGGCCGACGTTGTCATAATAACGCAAGGTGGGAATCGACAACCCCGTCTGGTCAACGACCTCGCCGATCTTGAAATTACTGTTTTGCATTGCCTGTTCTCCTTCACGGTGATGTTGCCCACGGGTTCCTGTGCCTGGGTTGGCGGTTGAGTAAAACTCCCGCTACCATGACCACCATCACCAAACCTAAAGTTACTAGAGGGTTGGATTCCTTTCGGGCGTTCGCCCAGTTACCTATCCCCTCAAAGATTGGACATCTATGACTGAAACTAGCACGGCGGCCCCCCGCCCCCTCCTGAGTCCAGACGGCGCTGATGCCCCTACCGGGATCATCGCATCCTTCCGTTACGCATTTTCTTCCCCCGCCCGTATCCGTATAGAGATTCTGGCCGGACTGGCGGTATCCCTGGCGCTGATCCCTGAGGCCATTGCCTTTTCCATCCTTGCCGGTGTTGACCCAGCCATGGGTCTGTTTTCCTCGGTAGTCATGGCCATTGCGATCGCCTTTACCGGTGGCCGCCCGGCAATGATCACCGGCGCCACCGGGGCTATTGCCCTAGTCATTGCTCCTGTGGCGCGTGGTTACGGGATGGATTATTTCATCGCCACCGTCCTGTTGGGCGGTGTCCTACAAATCGTGCTCGGCGCCCTCGGTGTGGCGAAACTTCAGCGTTTTATCCCCCGATCGGTGATGCTGGGTTTCGTCAATGCACTGGGCATTATGATTTTCACCGCCCAACTCGAACACCTCATTGATGTGCCTTGGATAGTCTACCCACTCGTCGGCTTGGGTGTGGTGATCATGATTTTCTTCCCCAAGCTCACCAGTGTGATCCCCGCCCCGCTGGTCACGATTATCGTGCTCACCGGTTTGGTCATTGCCGCCGGTTTGACTGTCCCGACGGTCTCGGACATGGGCAAGATGCCGGAGACCTTACCGTCCCTGTTTATTCCGAACGTGCCGTGGACGTTGGAGACCCTGCAGGTCATCGCGCCTTATGCCCTGGCCATGGCCGTGGTCGGTCTCATGGAATCGTTGATGACCGCCAAGCTCGTCGACGACCTCACCGACACCCACTCCGATAAGACCCGCGAAAGCCTCGGCCAGGGTGTCGCGAATATCGCCTCCGGCTTCTTCGGCGGCATGGGTGGCTGCGCGATGATCGGCCAGACCATGATCAACGTCCGCGAATCCGGCGCCCGGACCCGACTATCCACCCTGCTCTCGGGTGTCTTCCTGCTCATCCTCGTCCTGGCCCTGGGCGATATTGTCGGCATGATCCCCATGGCCGCACTGGTCGCGATCATGATCATGGTCTCGGTCGGCACGATCGACTGGCACTCCGTGCATCCACGCACCCTGAAGCTCATGCCGGTGAGCGAAACCATTGTCATGGCCGTGACCATCATCGCCACCCTGGCCACCCACAACCTGGCCATCGGCGTGGTGCTGGGCGTGCTCACTGCGATGATCATGTTCGCCCGTCGGATGGCACATATCGCTTCCATTGAAAAGGTCTCCGAGATCGACGGCGACGGCGATGGAGAGATTGATACTCGTACCTACCGGGTGCATGGCCAGTTGTTTTGGGCATCAAGCAATGACCTGGTTTATCGCTTTGATTACACCGATTCTGCCCGTCATATCACTATTGATCTCACTGAGGCGGAGATCTGGGATGCCTCCACGGTCGCGACCTTTGACGCGATTACGCAGAAGTTCCAGGACAGAGGCAAAACCGTGTCCATTATCGGGCTCGACGGTCCCAGTCAGGACCGGCTGAACCGCCTGTCTGGCCGGTTTGGCACCGGCCACTAACATCCCCCGACTCGAGCACATCGACTTGGCGCCCCAACTTATAACCGGGGCGCCAGTTTATTGGTGCTGTTGCAAAGTTGGGGCATAGGAAGAGCATAAAAGAAGCGTAGCGGTTAACCGCTACGCTGTGTTGTGGGGATTTTTACTTTTTACGGTGCACGTGTTCTAGGGCGTGTCTCTTATATGCGTAACCAGACCA
>NZ_KV802365.1:0-231 GCF_001810665.1 Brevibacterium sp. HMSC063G07 | reverse complement strand
ATTCGCAGCTCACAACTTTCATTGTCAGCCACCGAAGTCATTTCAGCGGAGCCTTGTAGTCTAGCACGATTTTTTCAAATCTCACCAAACTTTCTTGGCTTTTCACTTCAACCAACCTTTTTCGCAACCCGCAACTCTCATCGCAAGCCACTGAAGCAGTTCGTTTCAGCGAAGCCTTCGATTATGCACCGTTTTTTCAAACCGCGTCAACTTTCGAAGACTTTTTCTTCA
>NZ_KV802364.1:30503-42043 GCF_001810665.1 Brevibacterium sp. HMSC063G07 | reverse complement strand
GACCGCGTCACGCACTCTGAAACCGGAAGAGCCGCTTTGTCACATTGCAATCTGCCGATTCAGCTTCCACTTCGAAGCTCATCCCTACTTGCAGATCCTTTTTGCGCGCGCTCCTGTCAATACTGAGCTGTTTTACGGTTCTGGCTGTCACCGCATGCGGTTCGAACACGGCCACTGCACCCAACTCAACCGGCACTGAATCTGCTGCGAAGTCCCCTCTGCAACTGGGCGTTGAAATTGTCAGCGAACACCCGTGGGACTCAAGCAGCTTCACCCAGGGCCTCGAGGTTGTCGATGACGGCAGCCTGCTTGTTGGAACCGGCATGAACGGCAAGTCGCGGATCTACCACACAACGGCAGATGACCAGCAGACCAACAACCGACCGCTCCCTGCCAAGTTCTTCGGGGAAGGTGTGACCCAGCACAACGGCAAGGGCACCTCGTCTGTTTGGCAGCTGACCTGGCAGCAGAACGTTGCGTTTATGCGACACCCAGACACGTTAGAAGTCATCACCACCAAGACCTACGAGGGTGAAGGCTGGGGTCTGTGTTCGGACGGGGAACGACTGGTGATGAGCGACGGGTCGGCCACCTTGACGTTCCGAAACCCTGACAGCTTCGATCCTGAGGGCACTGTTGACGTAACCCTGGAAGGAAAGCCTGCACGAGGACTCAATGAGCTGGACTGCGACCCAAGCGCAGATCCGCAAGGTTCACCCGCAGTGTGGGCTAACGTCTGGCAAAGCGACGATATTTACCGCATCGACCCACACAGCGGCGAGGTTACAGCAGTTGTCGACACACAGGGCGCTTTTAAGGCCGCGCGCAGACCAGGTGCGGACGTCCTCAACGGAATCGCCAAGATTCCAGACACCGACCGTTACTACCTCACGGGCAAATACTGGGACACCCTTTATGAGGTTCGCTTTGTCCCGGTAGGCGATTAAGTGGTGCTCTCCACCTCGTCAATCGACAGAACCAAGGGCCAGCCGCCGCACCTCACTGCGGAACAACTCCGAGGTGTTTCGTTCCCAAGCGTGCGGCACGCACGCCGTTGAGAATGACGACGATTTCAACGAGTTCGTGGACAAGCACTACTCCGGCGAGGTTGAGCAGCCCGAAGATCGCGATCGGGAAGAGAGCGAGAACCGTCGCCAGCGACAGGGCAATGTTGACGGTCATGATCCTTCTGCCGCGGCGCGCATGCAAGAGCGCAGCCGGGATCAGCCGCAGATCGTGCCCCGTCAGGGCGATATCCGCTGATTCCACAGCAGCTGCCGACCCAGTGGCGCCCATCGCAATCCCAACCGTTGCCGTTGCGAGCGCGGGAGCATCGTTGATGCCGTCGCCGACCATCGCGGTTGGCTGCTGGTCATTGAGCCCGGCAATAGCGTCGGCCTTGTCAGTGGGCAGCTGCTCGGCACGAACTTGGTCTATGCCTGCTTCTGCTGCGAGCGCCAGCGCGGTGCGGCGGTTGTCGCCGGTGAGCATGATCGTGTCGACGCCATTTTCGGCCAGAATCGAGATGGTTTCTTTGGCTTCTGGCCGCAGTTCATCGCGTACTCCGATCAGGCCAACAATCGTACCGTCGGCTTCGACCACGACAACTGTCATACCGGCTTCGGCAAGCTCTTCTGCGGCAGCACTGAGACTGCTTGGATCAATCCAACGCGGGCTGCCCACCCGAACATCTGTGCCGCCAACAGTGCCGCGGATGCCGTGTCCGGCATCTTCACTGATCCCCGTCGCCGCTGGAGCTGCTGGTACGGCTTCGACAATGGCCGCAGCCAGCGGATGTGTGCTTGTCGCCTCGACCGCGGCGGCCCACGCCAGAACCTGGGCCTGCGTGGTGTTCGCGGCAGTGCGGACTTCTGCGACTTTGGGGTGCCCTTGTGTCAGTGTGCCGGTTTTGTCGAAGGCCACCTGGCCCACGGTGCCGAACTGTTCAAAAGCAGCGCCGGATTTGATGACCACTCCGAGTTTGGATGCCGAACCGATGGCGCTGATGACAGTCACCGGCACTGCTATGGCAAGTGCGCACGGCGATGCTGCGACCAGCACGATGAGCGCGCGCTCAACCCAGGTCCACGGGTCACCGACTATGAAGCCGAAGGCGGCTACCAGGGCCGCGGCTATGAGCGAAATGGGCACCAGCGGCCTAGCAATTCGGTCCGCAAGCCTAGCCCGTGAACCCTTGCGCGCGTGCGCTTGTTCTACGAGGGCCACGATCTGTGTAAGCGAGTTGTCACACCCGTCCGCAGTCGCCTTGACCACGAGCGAACCCGAGCCGTTGACGGTGCCGGCTGTGACCTCATCGCCTTCAGCAACTGCGACAGGAATCGCTTCGCCGGTAACGGCACTAGCGTCAATATGCGACCGGCCTTCGAGAATCAATCCGTCGGTGGCAATCCGCTCCCCCGCGCCGATGATCAGCCGATCGTCTTCTCGAAGGTCGGCTGCGGGAACCGTGTGCACTTCATCGCCGTGCACCACCCGGGCCGTCTGGGGAACCAGGGAAAGAAGCTCTCGCAGGCCTGCCTTTGCGCGATCCATCGCGCGATCTTCCAGTGCTTCGGCGAGTGAGAACAGGAAAGCGAGGGCGGCCGCCTCGGCGACGTGCCCGAGGGCGACTGCGCCGACTGCTGCGATGGTCATGAGCAGGCCGACACCGACTTTGCCGCGCACTGCTCCCCTGAGCGCACCGGGCACGAAAGTCCATGCGCCTGCCAGCAGAGCGATAGATTCCAGGACCGTCGCCAGCAGCGTCTGGCCCGCAAGGCCAAGAGCAAAGCCGACGATGAGGAACAAGCCTGAAATTGCCGACGGAAGCAGGGTGGGGTCACGCCACCACTTCGGGGCCGTCTCTATTTCCTCACCGGGGACGATGGGCCGGGCAGGTGTTTCTGTTCTGCAGCACACGTCGCTCATCGGGCACTCCTCATCAAAGCTGGACATATAAACGACTGCCTATATGTCCAGCTTACAATATAAAAGCCCCTGCTTATATGAGGGGATGGTCCGCTGCGCGCTTTGCCGACTGGCCAACGGGATCAGTGCGCCATCCTGCCTGGTCACACGCTTTGTCCCGATAGAATGGAAGCGGTACGCGAGCCCTCACAGATGTCGGCAACTACCACCGGCATCCGCCCGAGAGCTGGCCGAATTCGAAAGAATGGAAACGCAATGACGCAGACTCCACACACGCCCAAGAGGAATCAGAAGCTTCTGAAGAGCAAAGCCGACTTCAATCGCGAAGACCTGGCAGCGTTCTTGGAAAACTTGGCCACACGCATTCGCGCAGGCGATATGACCCTCGGCACCGGCGAAGGTGCGGTGTCCATGGAGCTTCCTGGAACATTTCGCACGACAATGGAAGTGACTGATTCGCACCGACGTCGCGGCATTGAGCGCGAACTTGAGCTCGAAATCGAATGGCTTGTCGATGACACCGGCGCGCCTGTCGATGAGGACGGCCAGGCTTCGGGCTTCGCAGTTTCCTAAGCGGTCGAAGCCACCGGGCCGCGCGACGATGCGCTAAGCGGCTTTGCTTGCACCCCGTTTGCATCGGGGCGCACCTGTCACTCCGGCCGCGCGGTCGAGCCGACCAGATGGGTATTGACGATGCCGACGGCTTCCATGAGCGCGAACATCGTCGTGGGTCCGACAAACACGAAGCCTCTCTTGCGCAGCGCCTTGGCGAGAGCTTTTGATTCCGGCGAGGTGGTGGGCACCTCGTCTGCCGTTCTCGGGACAGGCTGGACCTCCGGCTGGTACGACCAGATAAGGTCAGCTAATCCCTCGTCGGCGCGCAGATCGAGTGTTGCCTGCGCGTTGGTGATTGTGGCGTCGATTTTGCGCCGATTGCGCACGATCCCGGCATCTGCCATCAGGCGTTCCCGGTCTGCGTCGTTGTATGCGGCAACGATTTCAGGATCAAAGCCGTCAAAAGCCGCCCGGAAGTTCTCACGTTTGCGCAGAATCGTCACCCATGACAGGCCTGACTGGAACGCTTCCAAACTGAGCCGCTCGAACAAGCCCTGCTCATCCCTGACCGGCCGACCCCATTCCCTGTCGTAGTAGTCCCGCAGCAGAGGGTCCGAGGCAGCCCATGGCGGGCGGATGATTCCATCGTCGCCGATGACAAGAGATTCATTCATGCGGCTGGCCTCCTCGAAACTGCTCCGCGATGGGCTGAAGATAGAAGCCCGAAGCTCGGCAGGCCGCAAAGGCGCACTGCAGAATAAACGAACGGCGCAGGCAGCGAACCTGCCTACTCATAATGAGTCCACATTCGAAGGACATGGACGATGCGTTCTTGGGCGTCAACCTCATAGACAAGGCGATGCTGGATATTGATTCGCCGCGAATAGCAGCCGGCCAGATCTCCAACCAGCTTCTCAGAACGCGGTGGCGCAGCGAAGGGATCAGCGGCAAGCACCTTCAGCAGCGACTGTGCTTTTGGCTTCAATCCGGATGAGGCCAACTTTTTCGCGTCTTTCTGCGCCTGCCGTGAATAGACCAAGCGCCAATCAGTCACCAGTCAAGCTCTTCCGACGCCGCACTGATTCCTTCAGCCCGAGCCGCACGGATCGAGTCGGTCATCCCTGGAATTGAGGCCAAAAACAGGCTCTCCTGCACCGCCCGCCAGTCGTCCTCACCTACCAAGACCGCATTACCGCGTTGACCCGTGATGGTCAGCGGCTCGGACTCGCTGTTGACCTGATCGATCAGGCGATACAAGTTGGCGCGCGCCGAGGTGACACTCACAGCAGTCATGTCATCAACACCTCCAGAGTGATCGTACGCTTTTACGTACGTCCCGGCAAGGGGTTGATAACAAGGCACCGCCAGTCTGCGCCCCTTCAAGAGCACTCACCCTAATTCAGTCAAACCAGTTTGACACTGTCGAGATCATCGTTGTCATTTTTGGAGATTTGGCGGTGGCCAACGCCAATGCGCTCTGCAAGCTGAGCTTATGTTGAGCTGACTTTCTCGCGCAGGTGCTCGTCAGACCTATCGTTAACCAACGGAGTGTTCTCTTTGTACCAGCGTTGCCGGATACTACATCTCGTCAATAACCAAAGTTCTCTCTTCAGCCACGACCAGCACCTCGACCCCCTTGAGGGCTTCACTGAGGACGTCATTGACAACCCACTCGAGCGAATCAAGGGCGTCCTCTCCCCCGCTGACGGCTTCAGCCTCGCAGTCATTCACCCGGATGAGCGCGGCCCCGCCGATGGGCACAACGCCATCATCGTCAGAGCCGTGCTCTTCAACAATTCGCGCCCATGCGGAATCCAGCGCGTTCGGCGTGATGACACGTACCCGAACCCGGTAGGCAAGGTCTTGAGTCGTGTGCCGGTCAAACCAGTCGTCGGACACTTTCCAGATTGTCATGGTTCAAGTATCAAACTGAGCAGGTGAGGTCGCAATGAGCGTGGCGCTTCGTTGCTCAAAGGGCACAACCACCACAGACCACCCGGCACAATATGCCGCCACTTCCAGTCGGCGTACTCCACAAGATACCCACTGCACCTAGCGTCTAACCTAATTTCGTATTACGATTAAGGGCATGAAGACCATCAAAGGAAAGCCAGTCAGCGAAAAGCAGATTGAGGCTTGGGCAGCCGAAGCAGAACGCGGCTATGACGTGGAGACCCTGCGCTCTCGGGGGCGCAAACCTCGTGACGAGGCGGCGGCAAAGGTTGTCTCTATTCGCCTCTCGCCCAGCGAAATTTCTGATCTGGATAACTATGCCGCCGCCCACGGCTGGTCGAGATCTCAAGCAATCCGCGAAGTATTGAGGAACGCAATCTAAGGTGGAAGTTCACCGGAGCGCAACAAAGCACGGCATAGAGCCGGCAGATTCTGTGATTGCAGCAACGTCCGGCTGCGCTTTCAAGGCTCCACTTGACGACGAGACCCCTCAACGAGAGCTTCGCCTCGGATTCGACAACTCAACACGACTGCTCGAGCTGGTTGTCCTTATTTGGGACGACGGATCAGAAACCGTCATTCACTCGATGAAGGCTCGAAAACAGTACCGGACCCTGCTCGACTAATCGCCAAGATAGCCAGGAGCTCCATTGTCTCCTGCACTAAACTCGCACTCATGGAACTCGTGACATACAGGCACGATGACGCGCCCACTCGAGAAGAGCTTGTTTCGCTCTACGGTTCCGTCGGCTGGACAGTCTATACGCGCACCCCCGAACGGCTCGAAGCGGCGATTGGTGCTTCACTTCGGGTCGTCACAGCGAGGGTGGGCGACGAACTCGTGGGACTCGCCCGCATCGTCGGCGATGGGCTCACGATCGCCTATTTACAGGACATTCTCGTGCGGCCGAGCCACCATCGACGCGGGATTGGCCGCGAGCTCTTCTCGCGCGCATTCGAGCCCTACGACGAGGTGCGCCAAAAGGTGCTCATGACCGACTGCGGGCAGGCCACTCGCTCGTTCTACGAAGCCATGGGCTTCACTGAGACCCACGACCTCGGCGAACTCAGCGAACAGGCGCGCGTTTTTGTGCACTTCAGCTGAGCGGACTTCACTCGTCGAAAACCAGCTCGACGGACTGAACCCAGTGAGTTAGTGATTCCAAAGATGGACGGCATCGTCGCCCGACAGTATAACTAGGGCGGTGCCGGACAAAGCTTCCTCAGCGGCGCGGATGCGATTGCCATCGGCAAGGAAGGCCATGCCGGCAAAAACCCGAACCGCCCAATTCCTCCTTCCATCCGAGCCATGCGCACCACCATGTCACTCATGCCAAACGGCTCCACCCACACGAAAAGGGCGGCCCCGGCGAACTCCGGGGCCGCCCTCAAGCGGCCATTCAGCCGATCAGCCAAAAGCTGAACGACGCACTCGGCTACACGTTAAACCGGAACTCGACCGCGTTCCGGCACTGAGAACCATCGCGTTCACTGGCGTGCGTGCCGTTGATGCGCTCGCCGGCCAGCCAGCGGCTGAGCACGTCGATCCACATGCCCAGAGGACCGATTCAGCCAAGAATCGCCTCGCAGGCGGTGACGATCGCCGATGCGGCACTGATTGCTTCCCTGACGTCCTGGAGGGTCGCCGTCGGCTGATCATCACTGGGATACTCTGTCGCGTTGCGCACTTGGCGCATCCATTCGAACTCCTCGAGTGCAGCGTCCTCGATGAACTCGGCGGCGGCCACTCCCGTGTTCCGATGGGCTCCGCCAACCGGGCGCACCCGCAATCCCTTCGTGGCCAGAACGGCGACGAGCGCCTTGCGCGCAGCGTCGTAAGCCGCCGTGAACGCCATGGCCTGGTCATCGGAGCCGGCCAGCGCCTCAGCGGTGCGGACGTGTTGTTTCGCCATCTCGATCACCGTCACCGCATAATCCCTGTTTACCGCGACCCTCTCCAGCCGTCGGCTCGCGAGCATCCGAGCGATGACGTCAGACATGAAGATTCCCAGTCATCACGTCGAAGCTAGGGCGTGAACGCAACGTCGCCACGAACGGCGTCGGGTCATCCGTCTCCCATTCCTCGATGGACAGCCTGGTCACGTTCACCGGCACATCGAGTCGCTCTCCGACCTCGGAAGCGATCGCCACCAACACCCGGCGCGGAGCAGAACCCAGGACAAGGACATCGATATCGTTCGGGAACTCCCCTGCCTCGCCGGCTCGTCGGGCTGCCCAGGATCCGTAGATCAGTACGCGCTCGATGCCCTCCACACCATCGAACTGCTCACGGAGAACGGGCACGGGCCCATAGGTGGCGTCGACAATCTCGCGCATGGGCCTGAACAGCGGATGCTCGTCATCGGCTCGCACAAGTCGATTGCGCCCTTCATGACGGTCCCGGAGAATGCCGCTCTCCACGAGCCGCCCCACCTCACGATGAACCACTGGGCCGCTGACGCCGGCGCGGCGGCCGAGCTCAGCCAGTGAGAACTCCCGGTCGGGATGACTCAGGGATTCCGCAAGGATCGCCCCGACCGCGTCGGAGCGCACGAATGGAGTCAACTGCGAGCCAGGAACCTTCACAAAACGTGAATATATCTTCCACTTATGGGAAGTGTCAACGGTGCACGTCAGACGTTGAACCGGAATTCCAGCGAGTTCTGGCACGTAGGACCCTGCAGCCAGCGACTACCAAGCCCGCCCGCGCAGGTCGACGTCTCCGTCAGGCCATGTCTCGAGCGGGGCGATTGGCAGGATGAGGATCGGCGGGCCGAGCTCGCCCACGACAGATTCGCCATCACGCCCGATCGACTTCTCGCGAGCAAGAATCCTCTTCCAACCACACGACTCGTAGAATGGGACGACTTGCTCTCGACAGCCCAAGTAGCCGAACGCGAGGCGACCGCGATCGCGCATCGATTGCGCTGCCCAGCTCATGAGTTCGTGCCCGAGACCCATCCCTCTCGCGTCACCGGAGATCAAGACACCGCCGACTCCCGCGATCGCGAGGGTCTCCGTACCGACAGCGATCTCGCGGCGTGCCCATCCCACGTGGCCAATGACGCGGCCTTCGATCCGCGCCATGATGTGGACATCATGTGACGCGTAGCCGTATGGCTGTTGCGGATCCCACTCTCCGAACTCCTTGAGATACTCGCTGTCGAACAGCTGTCGAAGCCCACGCAGATCGGCCTCAGTGACTTCCTGGTGGGCGAGGACCTCGATCGAATGACGCTTCACGCGTCCACATTCCAAGGGTCCACGAGCTCGACGCCGGTGTGCTGAAAATCCTTCACATTGCGCGTAGCGCAGGTTGCCCCGTGTGCTAGGCAGATCGCGGCGATTTGGGCGTCGGCGGTACTTATCGGCGCGCCTGCGGCCTCTCGCGACGCGAGCACCTCCGCGTATTGCTTCGCCGCGTCAGCATCGAAAGCAAGCAAGGACTGGCTCGCCCGATACGGCGCTACTGCTTCCTCGATTCCATGCGCCAGCTCGTCTTTGCGTCGGCCTTCCGGGAGCTTTCGGACACCGGCAAGCAGCTCCGCAAGAGTGATGGATGTGATCGCGACGTCACCGGTCAGCGCCACAAGCCATTCGACGACACGAGGCTCCGGCGAGGGCCGAAACATCTCCGAAATGATATTGGTGTCGAGGACGATCATTCGAAGTACGCCGCCCTTGCAACATCGTCGCGCGTCGGAACCGGGAGCTCCTTGACCCCACCGACTTCCCGCGCCACGCCCAGAAGAGCCATGCCGATGTGCGGCCGTCGAGCCGCCTTTGTCAGGATGTCACGAACCTCGGCTTCCATGGACCGCCCGTTCTCCTTCGCCTGAGATGCGAGCTGTTGCTTCACGTGGTCATCGAGACCACGCACGATAATGGATGCCATCAGAGCCACCTCCTTGTGCTATCAACAATGATAGCCCTGATGGCGCTCGTGTCGCTCAGTACCCAAGCAGCTCCCGGATGCTGACAACCGACCTCGACACCTTGCTCAGGTCACTGCCCTCGACGGTGGACGGCGGAGGGTAGAGAGAAAGGCCCTGCGACAACGCCAACGATGCCACCTCGTCCTGCGAACCAGTCCAGCGTCTCCTGAAGATAGGGTCAGGCTGGATCATCGACGGCAGCTATGAACGCCGAGAGCAACGGTTCCTCTGGATCGGTGATTGTCAGATAGGCCTCTTTGCCATAGACCGTGTCCACGTCTCCGGAGTAGTAGCCAACGGCTTCCGGAAGAAGCAACAACGCACGCACGGCCTGCACCTGTAAGACAACGGCATCCTTGTGGCTAAGCGGAACTTGGTTGTCACCAGGCCCCTTCGACAAAGCGGGCACGCCTGCCACGATGAGGACATCGCAGTGTTGTTCGATGGCTTCGGGATCGTCGCCACCGAACATCGGGTGGAGCACCCCCTGCACCTCGCCGTCGGGAAACGGTGCGCCACTCGACGAACTCGATATCCAGAGCCATTCGATCGAGCAACCCAGGCTGTCGCCATCAGCCGCGTCCTCGTCCCATTCGAGGTTGCCTTCTTCACTGATGTAGTCATTCAGGGCCTCGATAATCTAATCCCTGCTGACCGCGTCACGCAACAGCACCTAGCCGATGACTGGGTCGTCGCTCATTTCATAGCTGGGCTCGGAGCGAGTGCTTTTGATCGCTTTGCTTTGCCAGAACAGTTACCGAAGAGTCCGAACACGTCTTTCGCCCTGTGGGCAATTTCGAGCGGTCATTGCGACAAAAGGTGCTGTGACTGCACTTTGGAGGGGAGATGACGAGGTGGAAGTCGAGGTCGACAGCAATGTTGACCTCGCGGTGTCGCCAGAATTCGCGGCCTTGGTGCCAGGTTACGGCTTCAACGCGGTCAGTTGGGTGGGTGCAAGAGTGGGATGACGGCTAACTTCCAGCCGATGGCTTTTACGCCTTCAACATGGCCGTTGTTTTCGGTTTTGCGTACGGATTTCTTGGCCCGTCAGGCTGAAGGCGAGAACTTCGAAAATGGCACAGGCCGCCACTGCTTGCCGCCGCTACACGTTAAACCTGAACTCCACCGCGTTCCGCAGCCAAGTAACCTGTGACATCCCCTCATCACGCGTCGCGACATTAGTTCTCGAACATAGGTTATCCTTGCCCCAACTGGACCCCCCCAGCCATGAGTACGTCGATAGCCAATGGGCATAGTCGCCCGCTCCGATGCAGAACTACCCACTTGTGCCGATCGCCACTACCTAGTAGGTGAACATAATGACGACCAACGACGAAGAAAACACTTCAGATACGCACGCAGATAAAGATGGGCAATCGCGCCAAAATGAACTCGGTAAGTTTGTTTCATCCAACAAAAATAGCGCCCAGTTCGCCACCAGCTACGTACTTGAATGCTTCGGTCGATCGCGACGTGGAGCCATCGTCAACCGTCGGATCAATGAGTGGCTCGCGGAGAACCAATTGGAAATGTTCCCGGATATCAGTTCAGCCGACTATTACGGCGAAGTTGAGATCCGACGCCTCTCCTCGGACTCCGAACCGCAAACTCCGAAACCTGATGAATCATCAAACGAATCCGCCTCAGAGAAATCGACAGTGGGTGGCTGGGTTTTGTCTTCCTTAAAGAGTGACGCCGATGAGCTAGATAGCCTTCAGTACGGCGACTCAGTAAGCGACGCGATTGAACTAATGCAACAACGAAATCGCACCAAGTTGCCACTCTTCTTCTCGAAGAACGACAGGTCGACTCTCATCGGCACGGTTACCATCTCGGACCTCACCTTTGACAAGGTATCCGACCAGACGAAACTTATTAATGTGGCCACAACCCAGGTTCCAGTAGTGGGAACGAATGAGAAGCTTTTCGACTGGGTCTCAACCATTCTTCAGCACAGATTTATCTACGGGAAAAACGCAAGAAACGAGATCGTACAGATCTACACTACGTGGGACCTAGCAACCCATCTAAACTCGATCGCCGCAATGTTCCTGCGCGCTAACGAGATCGAAGAGCTTCTTCGGGGGGTTCTCGCGGATGTTGACGAAGCAAAGCTCAAGAAGGCCATAAAGAAGGGGCCACTGACAGAGGTGTATATAGACACAGAAC
>NZ_KV802364.1:0-30403 GCF_001810665.1 Brevibacterium sp. HMSC063G07 | reverse complement strand
GAGGTGTATATAGACACAGAACAAAGCATTACACTAACGAAGGAAGAAGTTAACGCCAGCGGGCCAGATGACTCCGAGAAGTCGTATTCGCAAAAGCTAATGTTTGCGGACTACATCAAGGCCGTAGCTGACGACACGATATGGTCTGAGGTGTTTCGCGCGGGTCGCATCTCCGACGAGGACAAGCCACGATGCATCCGAAGCCTGAACGATGCTCGCCTCGCACGTAACCGTGTGATGCATTTCAATCGATCAGAAATACCTGAAGACATGATTCCATCATTCGAGGCCTTGGCAGTGTGGTTGCGCCAGATAATGCAGTCGAAATCTTAGCGAGAGTCAGCAGCTGAATCGGAGTCCGAAGGCCAACTTCGAGCCCCTTCCATATTGCACAGAGGAAATTGATCCCGCGAGCCAGCTCCCTTTCCCCCTCCAAGCAGAATCAACGTATCTTCGGCGTTTTCGCTGAGCCAGATCCGGACGCATTCTCACAGTCAGTCGCGGAACCAAAACAAACTCAGCACGGTTCCGACTGTCACCAAAACTCTTCCGGCGGAAGTTAATCACCGGCTTCTAACCGCTGCCGGAGCTCGGCCTCGTCCTGATCACTAAGCCCTGCTAGCCTCTCGACACTCCGCTCTTCCTCGTACCGCATAGCGTCCGCCAGTGTCTCCTTCAACGGGCGAACGTGTAGTCCCGCTTCGTACGCGGCTTTACACTCGAGCAGCGCAATGTTGCGCCACTGCGGGCCGGGGACCCACAACGGCAGAGACTTCGGTCCCATCCATGGGTTCACTCCGTACGCAAGCAACTCTTCGTCAGGGACAGGTCGCGCCGTCGCCCGCGATGCAGTGAGATCGCGGGAAATCGTATACACCTCCGCCAATGTGGCGGCGTGGCCGGTCGCGTTGAATGTTCCCTCCCGAGCGACCTCTGCAGATTCGACGATCCAGTCAGCCAGGTCCTGCGCATCGATCATGGCGATGGGGAACTTCGCGTCCGGAACAATGACATCGTCGCCCGTAGGGTGCGCGAAGCGCCACGGGTAGTAACCGCTGCGTCCTGTGTCGTCACCGTAACCTGCGATCAGACCGGGACGCACAATCATCACCGATCCACTGACAGCCAGATAAGCCGCTTCGCAGGCGGACTTGGCCGCCGGATACTGTTCCATGCTCTCCATGGCGTCGAGGTTTAGCGGCTCGACCACAGGATCGGACTCGGCAGAGATTTTCCCCTGATCCTCGTACACGCTGCTCGAAGATACAAACACACGGTGCTCAGCTTGGAGTTTCACGACTGCGTCCCGTGCGTGCTTAGGCTGACTCGTCAGATCGACGACCGCATCCCAGGACCGCGCGGCAACCTTGTCATACGCATCTTCACGGTCACGGTCTGAACCAACAAACTCGACCCCAGCGGCTGGCTCCCCGGTGCCTCGTGCGAGGCACGTGACGCGGTGCCCCCGTGCAAGCGCAACACGTGCGATGTGTCGTCCAAGAAATCCTGTACCACCAAGCAACAAAATATCCATGCCACCAGTCAAGCATCGCGGCGCCTCTCGCGCGAGCGACTTCGCTCTCAGCATAGCCAGGCTAGATTCAAAGGTCAGAGTGGACCCAATCCTATCTGTTCTCCACTGGCAGCACTACTTCTGACGAGCAGTTTTATACGTTAAACCGGAACTCCACGACCTTCCGGCACGGCGCACCATCAGCGCCCACTGGCGTGCGTCCCGTTGATTCGCTCGCGGGCCAGCCAGCGACTGAGCACGCCGATCCACACATCGAAGGCGTCGAGGTGCGCGTCATGGCTACCACCATAGAGATCAATCCTGTCTGTCTGGGACCTGCGCCGGATCAATGCTTCCCGATCGTCGTTGCCGAACATCCCATGCTTCGCGAACACCGCGAGTGTCGGGACCGTCAGAGCCTCCCACTCGTCCCAGCGAGGCTCGTGCACCGCCTCGATCACGCGCTGCATGACGGCGGCGTCGAAGCGCGGGACGAGGCCATGATCTGTCAGTTCGAAGTCTGCCACCCAGGCATCGACGATCGCGTCCCCGCCCAGGAACTCTCTCGCCGCGGCCTCGTCCTCGAACGGCACTGGCCACGACGCGAAATACCTGCCGAGCTGTGCGGCCTCGCCCGGATCATCGCTGCCCTTCACATGCCCTTCCAGCATCACGAGCCCTTTGATCAGGTCTGGTCGCGCCACCGCGACAAGGAACGCGGTATGGGCTCCCATCGACTGCCCGACGAGCACCGCACGCTGCCCAGGGACGAGCTCCTCGAGGACAGCGACGACGTCTCCGACGAAGGCATCGCGCGACAAGTCATTGGGAAGCCGTGTACTCGCACCGTGCCCCCGCTGGTCCACGAGCAGCACCCGATATCCCGGCAACGCTTGCGCCGTTGGCAGCAGCTCGCGCGAGCTCCCCGCGAGACCGTGCAGCAGTACGACGACAGGGCCATCGCCACCGAGGTCAGTGACCGCGATCGAGACACCGTCGGGCCGTAGCACCGTGCGGTTGATCATGCCACCTCCAGTAGCTTGATCTCGGCAGATGTGCCGCACATTGCCTTCCCAGCGATCAACTGAGAATCCGCTTGACGAGCGGCAGCGCATATTGCCAGTCGTCGCCGTCGGAATCGACGAGATCGGCGTCCTCGAACCAGGTCACGTCTGCCTCCGGATGCCGGCAGGCAACTCCGCAAGGGTGAGGGACGTGATCGCGCGTCGGAATCGGCAGCCCCTCGACCCCACCGACATCCTGCGCCACATTCAGAAGTGCCAGTCCGATGTGTGGCCTCAGCGCCGCTTTCGTCAAGATGGCGCGAACCTCGGCCTCCATGGACCGCCCGTGCTCCTTCGCCTGAGAGGCGAGCTGTTGCTTCACGTGGTCATCGAGACCACGCACGATAATGGATGCCATCAGAGCCACCTCCTTGTGCTATCAACAATGATTGCTGCGATGGTGCGATGCGGGAACCAACAACCGGAAGCACTCAAGAACGATGCCTACGCTATAACTTCAATAGCAAGTAGGCGGCACGAACACGTTACACCGCGAGGTTACATTCACTCACGCGACCTGCAGTGGAGTAATAGCAGCGACCGTGTTCTTCAGAGCGCGACGCTTCAACCGCAGCTCGTAGTTCGACTGCAGATTCATCCAAAACTCCTCGGACGTCCCGAAATACCGCGCCAGTCGTATCGCCGTATCTGCAGTGATACCTCGCTTGCCATGCACGATCTCGTTGATCCGACGAGGCGGCACCCCGATCGAAACGGCAAGCTTGTTCTGCGTAATCCCGAAACCCTCGATGAAGTCCTCCAGCAGGATCTCTCCCGGGTGGATCGGCTCGATCAGGTCGTCCTCAGTGGTAGTCGACGAGTTCGACATCTTCTGCACCTCCATCTCTCCAGATGAAGCAGATACGCCATTGCGCGTTCACTCGGATGCTGTGCTGTCCACGCCGGTCGCCGACGAGACGCTCCAGCCGGTTCCCGGGCGGGATTCGCAGATCATCAACGTCCTTCGCCGCGTGAATCAGCTCGAGCTTCCGCATGGCCGCCCGCTGCACAGTCCGGTCAATACGCTTGACGTACTGCTCATGCCAGATGCGCTCGGTGTCCTTGTTGCCAAACGATCTGATCACGGCGTGATTTTATAACGGAGACCATCAATAACGCTACACGTTAAACCGGAATTCGACCAAGTTCAGGCACGTTCCAACCTCTGTCACCGGATCCGCACAGCTGGTTGCCCGGTGATGTCCGTGTGTACGTTCACGCCTCCGCAGATGTTCGCTGGATCAGCGTGATCAACGACTGCGCCAGAGACGACACCTGACTCGATTCACGATCCCAGTCGACCTGCCCCTCGCCTAGGTACTCGCGAGCGGCAGCAAGAAGCAGATCCGCCCCAGCGGGATCGACGCGCCTCGCCGCAACAGCTGCCGCCTGATCCTTGGCGACTATCGCTCCGGTCTCCACGGTATGAAGCGCACGCGCCAGCGTCAGAAGAACATTGCGCGGCTCGCCATCCAGATCGTCGACGAGCGCCGGCAGTGCAGCCAGTTGCGCGTCCTTCAGGAGCGCGAAGGGCACATCAGTGACCAGAGTGTCCAGCGCCGCCCCGTGCAGCACCCGGTGCGATGCCAAAGCTGTCGCCAGCAGGATCACCACATCCGGATCGCGCTCCGGCTCGGACACATAGCCCTGGACGAAGTCGCCCCTGAGTCACTCCCCGAACTGGAAGTCACGCCACGGCGCAGCGACCAACGGCTTGAGGTCAGCCGTGACCAAGCTCGTCACCTCAAGCGGGCGACGGCTCGGCATGCCCCTTCCACCCCGAGAGCCCGAGCAACGTGGAGATCAACGATGCCCGATCTTGAGGCGTCAACGATCTGCGCGTCACCAGCAGCAGATCTACATCGCTCTCCGGGCCGAGACCCGTCGACGTACTGGAGCCGTAGAGGTACACCCCGACGATCCCGCCGGGGTCGATTGCGAGCACTCTGTCGAGAACAGTCCGGATCAGATCGTCCATATCAGTGAAGGCTACGTGCCAGAATCCGCTCGGCAGCATGGGTCGTTTCGTTCCAGCCGGAAACGCGGCGCTCAGATGTTGAAGTGAAACTCACCCACACGGGAGAACGACTCAGACACCCTTCTGACCAGGGTCATTTATACATTGAACCTGAACTCCACCCCCAGTTCCGGTACATGCAGCCATCACAGGCTGGCCAGCCGTTCAAGCCGATGTTCGATGAGGGCCTGAGCCCGATCGCATTGGTTCAGAAGCCGATCGCCTTCATCGACACGCTCATGTAGGGCGATGACGGGCCCGGCGTCGGCCTCTTGGAGGGCAAGCTCACCGAGGTCGGCCAGTTCGGCGGCGGCGGCCTCCTGCTGCTCATGGTGGTGGGTGCGCAGCAACTCGAGCCGGCTGGCGCGCTCACGCCAGTAGGCCACACGGGATTGCCGATCGAGAGAGGTCCGACCCTCCATCCAGTCCCGCAGCTGAGCGCCGATGACGTCGTCGGGGACACCAGTGGCGATCTGACCCTCATCAGGGTCAGGCAGGTCGGCGGGCACATGCGACAGGAGGACGACAGGCGTGGTGCCCAGCGCCACTGCCAGGGCGACGAGGTCGTCGACCGTGGCCGGTGCCTCTCCGGCTTCGATGGCCCGGATGTCGGCCGATGTCATCCGGTGACCGAGATGCCGGACCGTCTCGGCCAGTTCGTCGACGGTGAGTCCAGCGGCCTCACGCTGGTCAGCGACGGCCGCGGAGACAGCGAGCGAAGTCGGAGGAAGAGTCGGCATGACACCTCAGTGTAGAAGCCGGTACAGACATCTGCTCTGTTCGGAAATGAGTGGAAGCCGGGGAGGTCGCCAGGAAGAAGAATGAAGGGCAATGCCGAGCCGCAACGGCATTCCGGAGATCGGCCCTGCGGGCCGGTCCAGGCCTCAAGAGGCTGAAGTGCGCACCGGCCTGCGGCCGGCTGGTTGGTCAGAAGGAAGGGAAGCAGGGGGCTGTACCCAGTGCTGGGTACAGACGTTTCCGCAGGTCAGAGGGGGTGATTGCCTATTGGCGTACCCAGCTTGTACCCAGTAGCAATTTTATTGGGTACAGGTGTTTGCCCAGGTCAGAGCATGTATTTAGGGGTGTTGCACCCAATGTACCCAGTAAAAATTGGTTACGCACACACATGCACGCATGTTTACGCTCCGCAGGGTATCCACATCGTATTTTCCAATTAGAAAACTCTTCCAATTGGGTACATTGGGTACAGAGGAGTCAAACACCCGCTCTGACCAGGCATTATGCCTGTACCCAGTGGATTCTCCGCTGGGTACAGCATTGCCGCGGAGTTCCGCCAATACCGGGGCTGACCAGGGACTGTGCGTGTACCCAGCACTGGGTACACGGGTCAGATGATGGATCACTCCCCACCTCCTGACTGCCCAACCCGCCCGGAGGGTCCGCACTCCCCCGACTCAGGCCAAGCCCAGCGCCCGCAGGGATCGGGGCCCACGTCGCAGCGGGCGGATAGAGTCCGGGGCTCCAGGAATCACTCAGCCCCTTCGGTGTCCAGTTGCGCCAGCGCCTCCTGCGCATCGATGGCTGCCTGGTAAGACTGCATGTACTCGTCCTGAAGCTGACGCAGGCGCAGTTCATACTGCTCGATCTCCCGCTCCAGCTCGATGCGACGCAGGGTCGCCTGGTCCTCTGGAGCAACCATCGGCTCCAGCGGCAGGTCGAGGATATGGGCGATGTACACCGCCTCGTTGAGCCGGATCGCCCGATCTCCCGACTCCATCTTCGTGATGGCTGTCGTGTTGAGCTCACTCCCCTGCAGCCGTGAGAGCAGGCGGGCAAGCCCAGCCTGCGTCATGCCGGCGGCTCGCCTCTGGTCACGCAACCTGCGTGCGAACAGCTCTTCGGGCGTCTGTGACATCAACTCATCCTTCGATCGTTACCGTCAATCTGCTCTAATCGCATGTTGCATGACCGAGAGTTGCTCAAATCGGTGCTTGTTGGGTATGATTGGGGCAAGGCTTCACCCGAATGGTGGAGCCGAACCAGGCACATGCCAGAGCGGTGAGCCCTTCGATGGGCGACGCGGCCGGGAAGTCGGAACCGGACGGAGCTCGACCCCGCAGGATGCGGAGAGCAGTCGAGACATCTCAGCGATAATCACCACTATTGAAAGGTTCCGACTAATGTGCACGACCCCATCGACTCCAGACCGCCTCTACTCCGTGCGTGAACTGCAGGAGCTGGGCTACGGCTCGAAGAATACGATCCGTCGGCGAATCGCCGAGGGCGTTGTCCCCGCTCTCATGGTTGCCAACACCGTGAAGATCCGTGAGACGGACCTGAAGTATCTCGCCGTCCCCATCAACGCCGATCAGGCCACGGCATGAGCACCGCCGCGCCTGAGGCCCGGCACGGGCCACTTTCTCGGAAGACGACCTCGACGCCTCGAGGGGTTAATACTCATTTTGTGTGTACAGGATAGGGGTCTTGGCCAGTAGTCCGTAGGGCTTCAGGGATGTGTACATGCTCTGAAAGCATGCGGGGTGACCGGTTCTAGGAATCAGCCCCGATGTGGTGTATGCGCAAACAAGCTCGTCAAGAACGGTAAGACCACCGCTGGACGGACGCGCTGGCGCTGCAAATCCTGCGGCGCTTCGACAACCCAACACCGGCCGGATATCACCCGGCACGCTGAGTTCCAGGCGTTCTTGTCCTGGCTGTCCGGTCCTGCTGGGATCAACCGGCTCGACGTGAGCGCATCGACGTTTAGACGCCAAACGGCTTGGTGCTGGAACGTCACACCGACCATCGTGCCGACTGGCGAAATCCATCACCAGATCATGCTCGATGGCACCTATTTCAACGGCTGGTGCGTCCTCATCGCTCATACCGGCTGCCATGTCATCGACTGGCAGTGGTGCGACCGGGAAAAGCTCGCCTCCTGGACAGCGCTACTGGCCCGGATCCCGGCACCGGCCTACGCGATCGTCGATGGCAACGGGCCGTTGCCGAAGGCTTTGAAGAACTGCTGGCCGGATACGAAGATCCAACGCTGCTTCTTCCACATCCGTAACGCCGCCCACCGGCATCTGACACGCACACCGAAACTGCCAGCCAACCAGCAACTCCTAGCCCTGTACAAGGCCCTTTCCACCGTGAGCAGCCTGGATGAAGCAGCCGCCTGGACGGCCTCGTTCCTCAGCTGGGAAGCGACCTGGCAGACGTTTCTCAATCACCGCACCTACGCCAGGAAGAACACACCCCGGCCAGCGCACGCGAATCCGAACCAGAAATGGTGGCACACCCACATTCGAACCCGACGCGCACACAAACTGATCACCGGGCTCCTGGCCGACAACGAACTGTTCACCTGGCTAGATCCCGACGCACCGAAACCTGTTGCTGCGACCACGAACCCGTTAGAAGGCGGTCCGAACAAAGCAATCAAGGACTTCCTCAGACACCACCGCGGACTCACCGCCGACCATGCCCGCCGCGGCGTCGACTGGCTGCTCTACCAGCACACCGAACACCCCGCGACCCCTGGAGCTTCGTCACCGAAGCCCACTGGAACCCGCCCAGAACAAGGCCACAAGCCCCTACCGATGAGCTCATCGGGCCAGCCGCCTACGACACCGCTTTCAGCTACGAAGACGGCATCGGAATCCAACAAGGATGGGCCGGCAGACACCACTGACACGCCGAACCCATACACACATTTTGAGCATTAACCCACCGGTGAGGTGGACTCCACCACGGCCGACGAGCCGAGGGCCACGACCTATGCGGTCTCCGTCCAGGCGTGGTCGCCGTACCTGGAGGTCTGGACGGTCGACGGCACCGAGGTCACGCACGACAAGATCAACTGCCTCGGGCAGAAGGACTCGGTGGCCGGGACACTCGCCGACAGCTCGATCAGATGGGAGGGCAATAACCCGATGCCGGGTGCCGGGCCCACGTCACCGACCTCGATCGAGGTGACCGACGACAGCCTGCACGTCGTCGGTGAGCGGGAAACCGCGGTGATCGACCTCGAGGGCCAGAAGGAGCAGCACATCGACAAGTGCAAGGACGCCGGCGAGACCGTCGGGAAGATCGTCTTGGGATGAGGGGTGCTCAACAGGGTCTACCCGATGGGACAGACAGCATGACCCCTCGAACCCCGTCCAAAGAGGTCGGGTTCGGGGCCCTTCGACACAACTGATTGAGAGGTCTAGAGATGAATGGACAGAAAAAGGGCCAGACGGTCGGGTACGTACGAGTCAGCGCCGCCGACCAGAACGAGGCACGGCAGGTCGAGGCCATCGGCGAGGTCGACCGGCTGTTCGCCGAAAAGGTCTCGGGGAAGAACGTCGACGACCGGGCGCAGCTCGAGGAGATGGTCGCCTACGTCCGCGACGGCGACGTCGTCCGAGTGAAGAGCCCGGACCGGCTGTCGCGCTCGACGACCGACCTCCTCTCGCTCGTCAAGGAGCTGCAGGGCAAAGGCGTCGCCGTCGAGTTCGTCGACAGCCCGGAGCTGAACACCGACACTCCGCAGGGCGAGTTCATGCTCACGATCCTCGCCGCGGTCGCCCAGCTTGAGCGGGCGACCATCAGGGAGCGCCAGGCCGAGGGCATCGCGATCGCCAAGGCGCGTGGCGTCTACGAGAGGGAGCAGAAGCTCACCGACGGGCAGATCTTCAGTGCGCGTGAGCTCATCGCCCGCGGCGTGCCGAAGGCGGCGGTCGCACGAGAGCTCGGCGTCAGCAGGCAGACGCTATACACGGCGCTGGCCGGCGAGGGCAAGTATGGGGTCGATCAGACCCACAACGAGATGGAGCGGGAATGAACGACATCACGAACCAAATCCAGCGCTTCGACCGGCTGCGCGAGCGCATCGACACCGCGGGACTGGCGCAACAGGTCGTTCGCGAGGCCACCGAACTCGGGCATACCCAGACGTTCACGGCGACGCTGTCGGAGGACCTGTGCATCGAGGCCGCCGCCGAGATCGGCCTCGACGGAAGCGTGGAGGCCGTCACGATCTACCGTTCGGAGGGCGGACAGCGCGTGGATCCGGCCGCGGTCGACCCGGGCAGCGGGCTCTGGCGGGCGATGGAGGTCTGGTAGGAACGGTTCCGCACCACGTGGACCGAATGAGCGTCCCGGAGGGACGCCGCAGGGCTGTAATAGTAGCTGCGGCCAGATCGGCTTCTTTCTGCGGTCTCCAGGCTGAGGCTGAGCACCGCACCCTCGACGTGGTGAGGGTGCGGTGCTTGGCTGACTCAGGCGTGCTCATTGACGAGGCGGACGAAGCGGTCAACGTAGTTCTGGAGGAACTCGACGGTGCGCTCGGCTGTGATTCGCCCCGTATCGTCGATCAGAGTCGGTGACTGGCCAAGGAAGACTTCGGGTTGGCCGAGGGTGGGCATGTCGAAGTAGGACAGGGCCAGGCGCAGGTTCTTCTGGGAGCTGTAGCCGCCCATGCGTCCGACGGAATGGCTGATGATCCCGGCCGGGAGATTCTTCCAGGCGACGTCGCTGTTGGGCTTGGAGCCGATGTCGATGGCGTTCTTCAGGCAGGCCGGGATGGTGCGGTTGTTCTCGGCGGTGACGAACAGGACCCCATCGGAGGCCTTGATGGTCTCGCGGAACCGCGTGTACTCCTCCGGCGTGGCCTTGTCGGTGACCTCGGGGTCGTCGTAGTCGAAGTCATAGAGCGGCAGGTCGCGGATCTCGACGATGCGCGAGTCATAGCCCTCGGGGAAGTATGTGATGGTCTCGTGGGCGATCTTGCGCGCGTAGGAGCCGCGGCGCAGGCTGCCGACGATCACGGAGATGTTCTTGGTCATGTGGTGCCTTTCGTTTGGGAACAGGTTGGTCGGTCGACGGGTCTCAGAAGTCCCAGTCGGCGTCGCTGGTGTCCTCGCCCTTCCCGATGACGTAGGAGGATCCGGACCCGGAGAAGAAGTCGTGGTTTTCATCAGCGCTCGGTGCCAGGGCGGCGAGGATTTCCGGATTGACTTCGGTCTCTTCCGAGCTGAAACGTGCAGGGTAGCCGAGGTTCATCAGTGCCTTGTTCGCGTTGTAGCGCACGAACACTGCCACGTCGTCCATCAGCCCCAGCGGCTCGTACAGTTCACCTGAGTAGGCGAGCTCCAGCTCGTAGAGGACTTCAAGCAGCTCGTAGGTGAACTCGCGCATCTCGTCATGCCGTGCAGAGGACTGAGACTCGATGCCGCGCTGATATTTGTAGCCGGAGTAGTAGCCGTGCACGGCCTTATCCCGCAGGATGAGGCGGATCATGTCCGCGGTGTTGGTCAGTGTGGCGTGCACGGAGAAATGCAATGGCAGGTAGAACCCTGCGTAGAGCAGCAGTGAGGACAGCAGAGTAGAGGAGACCTTCCGTTTGAGCGGGTCGTTGCCGTAGTAGTGTTTCAGTACCATTTTGCACCGCTGCTGAAGCAGGTCGTTGTCCACGGCCCACCGGTAGGCGTCGTCGATCTCCGGAGTGCTCGTCAGGGTGGAGAACACCGAAGAGTAGGACCGGGCGTGCACCGACTGCATGAACGCGATGTTGGTGTAGACGGCCTCTTCGTGTTCGGTGCGAGCATCCTGGATCTGACAGATCTCGCCGACTGTGGCTTGCACCGTGTCAAGCATCGTCAGCCCGGTGAAGACACGCATCGTGAGAGTTCGTTCCTTCTCGGTGAGCCTCTGCCAGGCGGGGATGTCGTTGGACAGTGGCACCTTCTCGGGCAGCCAGAAGTTCGCGGTGAGCCGGTTCCATACCTCGAGGTCTTTCTCGTCGCCGACGCGGTTCCAATTGATCGGTCGCAGCCTGGCCAATGGGTCGTGGCGGTATGCGGGCGGGGTCACCGAGGTCTCGGAGAGCGGGCGGGTGGGGTTAGTGGTCGTCATGCGGGTTCCTTGGGTATGGGCTGGATTGGGTCAGAGTGTGCAGGAGACGCAGTTCTCGATCTCGGTACCTTCGAGTGCTGGTTGGCGCAGTCGGATGTAGTAGAGGGTTTTGATGCCTTTGCGCCAGGCGTAGATCTGCGCGCGGTTGATGTCGCGAGTCGTGGCAGTGTCGCGGAAGAACAGGGTGAGCGAGAGCCCCTGGTCGACGTGTCGGGTGGCTGCGGCGTAGGTGTCGATGATCTTCTCGTAGCCGATCTCGTAGGCGTCTTGATAGAAGCCGACGTTGTCATCACTCATGTGCGGGGCCGGGTAGTAGACGCGGCCGAGCTTGCCCTCCTTGCGGATCTCGATCTTCGCCGCGACCGGATGGATCGAAGCGGTCGCGTTGTTCACATACGAGATCGAACCGGTGGGCGGGACGGCCTGCAGGTAGGCGTTGTAGATTCCGTGCTGTTTCACCGACTCGCGCAGCCGTTCCCAGTCCTCGCGGGAAGGGATGGTCACGCCTGCGTCTGCGAATAGTTCGCGCACCCGCTGAGTGGCGGGTTGCCAGTCATGTTGGGTGTATTTGTCGAAGAAGGAGCCGTCGGCGTAGGTCGAGTCCTCGAAGCCGGCGAAGGTCTTACCGCGCTCAATCGCGATTTGATTCGATGCGCGGATCGCGTGATAGGTGATGGTAAGGAAGTAGATGTCAGTGAAGTCAATGCCTTCTTCGCTGCCGTAGTGGATGCGCTGGGAGGCGAGGTAGCCGTGCAGGTTCATCTGGCCCAGTCCGATTGCGTGGCTGGTCTCGTTCCCGTTCGCCACGGATGGGACGGCATCGACGTTAGTCTGGTCGGAGACACTGGTCAGTGCCCGCACCGCGGTCTCCACGGTCGACCCCAGGTTCGAGGAGTTCATGGCCTGAGCGATGTTGAGTGAGCCGAGGTTGCAGGAGATGTCTTGGCCGATTTCCTGGTACCCGATAGCGGAGTCGTAGGTCGAAGGCGTGTTGGTCTGCAGGATCTCGGAGCAGAGGTTGGACATGTTGATGCGACCTGCCAGCGGATTGGCACGGTTGACGGTGTCTTCGAAGAGCACATAGGGGTATCCGGACTCGAATTGGAGCTCGGCGAGGGTCTTGAAGAACTCCCGGGCGCTGACCGCGTTCTTTCGAATCCGCGGGTTCGCCACGAGCTCGTCATAGTGGTCGCTCACCGACAGGTCTGACAACGGCGTACCGTATTCGCGCTGCACGTCGTAGGGGCTGAAGAGGTGCATGTCCCGGTTCTCCTTGGCCAGTTGGAAGGTCACATCCGGGATGACGACGCCCAGGGAGAGGGTCTTGATGCGGATCTTCTCGTCGGCGTTCTCGCGCTTGGTGTCGAGGAAGCGCAGGATGTCGGGGTGGTGGGCATGCAGGTAGACCGCGCCTGCGCCCTGCCTAGCGCCAAGCTGATTGGCGTAGGAGAACGAGTCCTCGAGGATCTTCATCACAGGCACCACGCCGGAGGCCTGGTTCTCGATTCGTTTGATCGGAGCACCGACCTCACGCAGGTTCGACAGCAACAGCGCCACGCCCCCGCCACGCTTGGACAGCTGCAAGGCGGAGTTCACGCTGCGACCGATGGACTCTAAGTTGTCCTCCACCCGCAGCAGGAAGCAGGAGACCAGCTCTCCGCGCTGGGCCTTCCCCGCGTTGAGGAAAGTCGGCGTCGCAGGCTGGAAGCGACCGGAGAGCATCTCGTCGACCAGCCCGGTGGCCAGTTGCTCGTCGCCCTGACCGAGGTAGAGCGCGGTAGCGACCACCCGTTCTTCGAACCCTTCAAGATAGGTGGTGCCGTCGAAGGTTTTCAGAGCATACGAGGTGAAGAATTTGAAGGCTCCCAAGAAAGTGGCGAACTGGTGCCCCACGGAATGGGCGCGCTCGTGCAGTGCGCATAGAAATTCCGGGGTGTAGGCTGCCAGGAATTCGGACTCGTAGTAATCGTGGTCCACTAGCCACTCCAGGCGCTCGGCCGCCGAGGAGAAGACCTTGGTGTTCGGGACCACATGCTGGCGGAGGTACTCGGCGGCGGCCTGACGGTCCTTGTCGAACTGGATCGAGCCGTCGGAGGCGAACAGGTTCAGTTCGGCATTGAGCGCGTGGTAGTCCTTCCGCGCTCCGATGCCGGTGCGCACGGGAACCTCTGAGGCGATGGTGGTCATGCGGTTGTCCTTTCGTTGTTGACCTGGTCCCAGAAGCGGGACAGGCCGGTGTTGACGGTGTCGATGTCGCGCTGGGTTCCCAGCAGCTCGAAGCGGTAGAGCTCCGGCACCTGGCACTTGCGCGCGATGATGGGCCCGGCCAGGCAGTAGTGCTCGCCGAAGTTCGTGTTCCCCGCGGTGATCACCCCGCGCAGCAGAGCGCGGTTGGCCGGGTCGTTCAGGAAGGCGATCACCTGCTTCGGAACCGCACCCGCCTGTTCCCCGCCGCCGTAGGTCGGCACGACCAGGACGAAGGGCCGGACCACCCGAATCATGCCCTCCACCCGCGGGCGCAGCGGGATGCGCACAGCCGGCCGATCAAGCTGCTCGACGAACCGGCGGGTGTTCTCCGAGACGCTTGAGAAGAACACCAGATCCGGCGACTGGTCCGGCGCGAGTTCACGCACCGGTGCCGGGCCTTTGGACGGTGTCAGCATGGCGGACCTCCTCGCTCTCGGCTCGTGGCACACGACGCCACCAACCACTAGATGTTGTACCCCTCGGTGTTCAGGGTGTCGTATCTAGTAGTAACACTGTTGCGACTCCCTTGTCTACGCCACGCCAAAGTTTGCAACTACGCTCTGCCGAACATTACGCTGTGGGGGTCGAGAGGAGGAGGCATGGCAGAGCGCGACGAGGGTGCATGGATGGAAGCGATCGCCCTGTTCCAGTCAGCGCGCGAGGGCGAGCACGAGGCCGCCGCGCAACTGCTGCGCACAACTTCGGACCCGGAGGCCGTGGTGCTGAGCCTGCTGCGGATGCTCCGGGTCTACCTGCGCGGGGAGGAGCCCGAGAAACTCGACCGATTCATCGACGCCTCCCACCGCGCCGGCCCACCGCCTGCGCCCGGCGCGGGGCCTCGGCTGCCTCCGCTGGCCTGAGGAGACCTAGGGTGTGTTGCTAAAGGCTGATGTGTGGCGTGCGGGTGATGCTTAAGGCGTGGCGCGTACTGAGATCTCCGATGAAGTCTGGGCTGTGATCGGCCCGCTGTTCCCGGTTCCGAAGGCGACGGGGCGTCCGCCGGTGGAGCGTCGCGCGGTGGTGGAGGCGACGGCGTGACGGTATCGGACCGGCGCGCCGTGGCGGGACGTGCCGGAGCGGTTCGGGAACTGGAACACGATCTACAAGAATATCAACCGGTGGTCCGAGCAGGGCGTCTGGGCGCGCGTGCTCGAGAAGGTTCAGTCCCTCACCCACCAGCGTGGTGAGCTGGACTGGGTCTCATCGATCGACTCGACGATCGTGCGTGTCCATCAGCACGGCGCGACCCTCCGACGGGACACAGGGGGCTCGATCGAACTACAAGAAGTTCGGGCCGGAGCCGCCTGATCACGCGATCGGCCGCTCCCGCGGTGGACTGACCACCAAGAACCACCTGGTCTGCGACGGGAAAGCCAGAGCGCTGGCCTTCCTGTTGACGCCGGGGCGGGCAGCAGACACGAGCATGCTCATCGACACGCTCTCCGAGATCCGCGTCCCCGGGCGAACCGGCAGACCGAGGTCACGGCCGGACCGGGTGCTCGCGGACAAGGGCTACCCGTCGAAGGCGAACCGGGCCTGGCTGCGCGAGCACGGCATCGCCACCACGATTCCCGAACGTGACGACCAGATCGCACACCGTCTCAAGCGGCCCGGCCGGCCGATCGACTTCGGCCACGAGCAGAAAGAACGCTACAAGCGCCGCAACGTCGTCGAACGCTGCTTCAACAAGCTCAAGCAATGGCGCGGCATCACGATGCGCTCAGACAAGACGGCCCGCAACTACCACTCCGCGATCTGCCTCGCCGCAACCCTCCAATGGGTTTAGCAACACGCCCTAGCTGCTCACCAGCGAGACGTAGAGCGCATCGGTGGCCGAGCGCCCCAAGGGCACAGGTGCCACTGCGCCCGTGACGCGCACGTCCACGGCGTCGGAGAAAGGCGCACCCTCCTCCAAGGCGAGGACGGCCCCGACCACGATGCCGTGACCTTCGAAGAACTGCAGCAGCGCCGGATCCGCGTCCGAGATTCGCTCGACGAGGACCCGCTCCCCTGCTCCGATCCCCGTGAGCTGCTGCGCCTCAGGGATTACCACAGTGCCATCGGCCGCGGGGATCGGATCGCCGTGGGGATCACGCGAGGGGAACTCCAGATAGGCGTCGATCCGATCGACCATGAAGTCCGACACCGCGTGCTCGAGGTTCTCCGCCTCGTCGTGCACCTGGTCCCACGAGTAGCCCAGGACGCTGACCAGGAAGGATTCAATCAACCGATGCCTACGCACCATCGCCAAAGCGTGCGCACGCCCGACCTCGGTCAGCTCCACCGACCCGTACGGGGCGTGGGACACCAGCCCTTGGTCGGCGAGCCTGCGTACCGCATCCGACGCGGAGGACAGCTTCAGGCCCGTCCGCTCCGCGATCAGCGTAGGAGTGACCGGTTCCGTCGACCACTCCGAGAGGCCCCAGACAGCCTTGAGATAGTTCTGGGCGCTCGTGGACAGGTCAGAGACGGACATGAGTCCAGGATAGCGCGAACTCTGGACTACGAAGAGGCCGCGTAGAGAACTACGCCTCTGGCATGCCGCAGGATCATACGCTGCGCAGGCACCTCTAGAAAGTCCCTTCTGAGCCCCCGGCTTCTGAGACTGCGTTCTGGGACCAGATCACCGGCCACGCGCCGGGGATCGGGTCTCGTCTCGTCAGGGTGATGTCTGTGAGACGCGTCGAACACGTCTCACGCGGGAGCTTCGGCGACCGACCCCTGCACAAGCCAGACGAAGACGACCCGGCGAGCCATGGGTTCAGCGCAGAACGGTCTCCGACGTCCCCGAGTACCGAGCGCACGGCTCTGGCCATTAGGTCAGCAATTGCTGTATGGTCAGTACATGCTGACTATTGCTTCGCGTGTCGAGGTCATGAACCGGCTCGGCCGTGCCATGGCGGATCCGACCCGTTCGCGCATCCTGCTATCACTCCTGGACGAGCCGGGCTACCCGGCAAAGCTGGCCCGAGACCTGGAGCTCACGCGCACCAACGTTTCCAACCATCTGTCCTGCCTGCGCGGCTGCGGGATCGTCGTCGCCGAGCCGGAGGGTCGGCAGACGCGCTACGAGATCGCCGATCCCCACATCGCGGCGGCGCTCACGGCTTTGGTCGACGTCACCCTCGCCGTCGACGAGAGCGTGCCGTGCATGGATCCGCGGTGCACGGTCCCGGGCTGCTGCGCCCCCGAAGGGGCCGAGCGATGAGCGACGAGTGCTGCGGCGTCGACGAGCCGCATCGCGGGAACAGGGCGACGAAGACGGCGTCGACCCAACTGATCTCGGTCAGCAGCGGCCCGACGGCCACGGGCGATGCCTGCTGCGGCCCTGTCGACCCGACCACCGAACCATCCACGCCCGAGGGCGACGCGTGCTGCGGACCGTCCGAGCCCCGCCGCGACGAGCACGAGGACATGCCCCCATGGTGGCGCGACCCCTCTCTCGCCTTGCCTGCCGCCTCCGGGCTACTCTGGGCAGCGGGCCTGATCCTCGAGTGGACTGGCCTCGAGGTCCTGGCGCTGGTCGTCTTCGCCCTCGGGCTCGCGGCCGGGGCATGGACCTTCGTGCCCGGCACGCTCAGACGGCTGTTCACCGCAAGAGGCCGTGGACGCCTGGGCGTCGGCCTGCTCATGACCATCGCCGCGGCCGGAGCGGTGCTGCTCGGCCATGTCGGCGAGGCGGCGGCGCTGGCGTTCCTGTTCGCCTTGGCCGAGACGCTCGAGGACCGTGCGATGGACCGTGCCAAGGAAACGCTGCGCGCGCTGCTCTCGCTTGTCCCCCAGACCGCGCGGGTCTCCCGGATGTCGGGCACCGTCGACGTCCCGGTGGCGGAACTCCGGGAGCTCGACCTCCTCGTGGTCGGCGCGGGCGAGCGGGTCGCGACCGACGGCGTCGTCGCTGAGGGGCGCTCGAGCATCGACGCCTCCGCCTTGACCGGGGAGTCGATCCCCGTCGAGGTCGGCCCAGGCGACCCGGTGTCCGCCGGCGCGGTCAACGGGTCCGGTTCGCTGCTCGTCGAGGCCACCGCCGACGGCCGCGACAACTCGCTGACCCAGATCGTCGCCCTGGTAGAGCAGGCCCATGCCCGCAAGGGCGAGAAGGCCCGGCTGGCCGACCGCATCGCCCGCCCGCTCGTGCCCGCCGTCCTCGTCGCCGCCGTCGTGGTCGCATTGTTCGGCTTCCTCGTCGTCGACCCGTCGACGTGGATCGAGCGTGCCCTCGTCGTGCTCGTGGCAGCATCCCCGTGCGCGATGGCGATCGCCGTTCCCGTCACGGTCATCAGCGCGATCGGGTCGGCCTCGAAGTTCGGCGTCGTCGTCAAGTCCGGTGCCGCGTTCGAGCAGCTCGGCACGATCCGCATGGTCGCCTTCGACAAGACCGGCACGCTCACGCAGGGCAGTCCGCAGGTGACGGATGTCCGAACCGTTGCCGGGACCTCCCGCGACGATGTGCTCGCCTGGGCGGCCGCCGTAGAAGCGACCAGCACCCATCCCCTGGCGGCCGCGATCTCTGCCGCCGCCCACGACGTCCCGGCGGCAGAGGAAGTGAACGAAGAGGCCGGGCACGGACTCGCTGGCCGCGTCGACGGCCGGGCGATCAGGGTCGGCAGTCCCCGGTGGCTCGACCCGGCGGGTCTGCGCACGGATGCTGATGAGCTGACCGAGGCCGGGATGACCGTCGTGGTCGTCGAGGCCGACGGCGAGGCCGCCGGACTGATTGGAGTGCGCGATGAGCTACGCCCCGAGGCCGCCGAGACGGTGCGCATGCTCCGCGACCAGGGCATCGGCACGGCCATGCTCACCGGCGACGACTCCCGCACCGCGCGCCCTGGCACGGGAAGCGGGCATCGACGACGTCCGCGCCGAGCAGCTCCCAGCCGACAAGGCGACCGCGATCACGGAGCTGACGTCAGCCCGACCGACTGCGATGGTCGGCGACGGCATCAACGACGCACCCGCGCTGGCCACGGCCACCGTCGGCATCGCGATGGGAGCCACGGGCTCTGCCGCCGCCGTGGAGTCGGCCGACATCGCCTTTACCGGCCACGACCTGCGCTTGATCCCCGCCGCCCTCGCCCATGCGCGGCGCGGGCGGAGAATCATGACGGCCAACATCGTTCTCGCGCTGACGATCATCGTCGTCCTGTTCCCGCTCGCCCTGTTCGGCGTGCTGGGACTGGCCGGCGTCCTCCTCGTCCACGAGGCCGCCGAGGTCGTCGTCATCCTCAACGGCGTGCGCGCCGCGCGCCGCCCGGCTGCTCTGCGGACGGGTAGTGCCGTGAGAGAGCGGGACCCGGCATGATGCGCACCAATCCGCTGGACGGACTGCCGATCGCCTGCGCGTTCACGCCGGGTGCGGGCAAGGACCAGATCGAGCGCTGGCGAGCCTTCGACGACGAGTACGCCCTCGGCGTCGAGCGCACGGAGACCAGGGTCGTTGTGCGCTATGCCAGGACGGACGAATCCGTTCAGCGGCTGCGAGAGCTCGTCGCGGTCGAGAGCTTATGCTGCTCCTTCGTCGACTGGGGAGTCGAGGACGACCGGAAACGCCTGCTCTTCGTCGTCACAGGCAGCGCCGAGCAGCTCGCCGCGCTCGACCTCGGATAGTCGAATCGACGGCTCAGTCTTGCTAGCCTGAGACCACTACATCCCCCACGCCTCTCGACGACGCGCACTTGGGGGATTTTCTCTGCTCAGACCAGTGTGAGCGCCCACGCGCTCATCGCGCTGGACCTTCCCCACGAGACGACTATCGCCCCGGGAGTCCGAACCGTGAGGTCCGAATAGTCACCGGGGCGTTACATTAGACAGTATACCGTAGTCGTGCCCTCGACTCACGGGCGTCGGCGCGAGACGAGCCCGTCCTCGTAGGCAAGGACGACGAGATGGGCCCGGTCCCGGACGTAGAGCTTCGAGCGCGGGGCACTTCTACCACGGGCCCTCACCACCATGGTTGCCGGGATCGCACGCGTGAGGACCAGAATGCTGGTGCCGGCCGTAAGCCCTGCCTTCGTAGTCCGACCAATGCTCGCAGCGCTGAATTCCAGGCATCAGTCCGTCTCCACATCCGGCCCGGCAACGAAGGACTCGTACGTCGCATCAGCGGCCGAGAATCGCAAGACGTTCAACCGGCCGGTCACTTCGACTGACCCATCGATGTAGTAGTGGCTGTCGCCATCATGGAATGTGCCATGGGATCCGTCTTCGTGCATCTCGGATGTGCGGACGTGGCCGGCGATCACTGTCTTGATGAACGGCCCGAACGTCGGAGGGAACTTTTCGGCGAGCACGTGGTCGGGCGTCGCCGCGCGCCACATCTCCCCCGCCTCTTCGTCCACGCCGGCGTGCACGAAGATCTGCTCGTCGGTCTCGTGGACGCGCGGCAGCCTGCGCAGCCAACCGACGATCTCCGAGTGCTTCATCAGAATCGCGTTCTTGATGTTGTGGTTCATCGTCGGCCCGTCGAGGACGGACGCGTCGCTGCTGGGATCGCCGTGCCCGAGCGCATGAGCGAGCTCAAGAGGGTCGAGGAACGATTTCACGGTGCCGAGGTCAGCATCACCCAACAGCCAGGAAAGAGTCATCGTCATCGCCGTCCAGCCAGTCGAGAAACCAGTCGTCGTGGTTCCCGAGCAGCGCGGTCACTCGTTCCGGGAACCGCTGCTGCAGGTCCCTGACCGTCTCGAGCACCTCGCGGCTGGCTGGGCCGCGGTCGACGTAGTCGCCAAGGAGGACCAGCTCGGCAGCGGGGTCGCGGTCCAGGTCAACGAGCTGAAGGGCCGCGTGGAAGGGGTCGATGTGGCCGTGGATGTCAGACAGGGCGTACGAGCGGGCTCCGAAGCTGACGGACGAACAGCTCTTCACCGCCCGGGAGTTGGTCAAGCACGGCGTCCCGAAGGCGGCCATTGCACGGGAGCTGGGTGTCTCGGCAGACGCTGTACACCGCGCTTGCCGGCAAGGGTGTCTACGCACCCGACGATGAGTGAGTGTGCACAAAGAGCCCCGCGGTCAGAACGATCGCGGGGCTCTTTCTGCGCTCACCTGCTGGCAGCGACGCCGGTCGACGGAGAGGATGGAGACCATGACGCCGACGAACCCGCCCAGCCTTAATGACGCCGTCCGTGAAGCCGTCACCATGCGTCCGATCCCCCGGGAGGCACTACGGGCCGGAGCCAAGGCCGCGGCCGATGTCGCCATGAGACGTCACACGCTTGGTCGGTCGGTCACGCGGGACAGCGAAGGCTGATCAGACGTCCGGCCAGTGACATCGCCGGCTGCACTCAAATGCCGGGGGGTGCCCCTATGTTTTTCGTCAAGGGGTAAAGGTCAGATTCCTCAAGAATATTCGGTTTGGCTCGGATGTCAGGGGTGATCGGTCCGGGAACTGCCTCCCAGACTGACCTGGCACTTCGCTTCAGTACGGTTCAGGCAGCTGTGGCCGCCTCGGGTGTGTGGAAGTAAGCGCCATCGCGCAGCATCGCGTACAGCACGTTGCAGCGCCTGCGCGCTAAGGCGATCAGTGCTTGATTGTGTTTCTTATGCTCGGCACGTTTCTTGTCGTAATAGGCCTTCGACAACGGGTCCTTCAACGCAGCGAACGCGGACAAGAACAACGCTCTTTTGAGGATCTTGTTCCCCCGACGCGAGGAATGGTCTCCTCGGATCGAGGTTCCTGACCGCCACGTCACCGGTGCCAGGCCGGCATAGGAGGCGAGGTGTCCGGCGGATTCGAAGTCCTTACCCACGACCTCGGTCAGGATCCGCGCCGCGGTCCTGACGCCGACTGCCGGCATCGACGTCAGGAGCCCGAAAAGCGGATGTGATTCCACCAGCTCCTCGATCCGGGCGAGTACGTCGTCCCGTGACGTTCGTGTCTGCGCCAACGACGTCGCCAACTCGGGTAGGACGAGTCCGGCCGCGTCGGTGCCCGACACCTCCACCGTCTGCCCATTGAGTGCGGTGAAGATCGCTGTCGCCCACCTCTTCCACGCCCGGGGTGCCTGCTTGCGCAGCAGAGTCTCGACTCGGTGTTTCCCGGCATGCTTGAGCGCTTTCGGTGTCGGGTATTTCGCCAGCAGGGCCAGCATGGCCGGATGATCCAAGTGCGGACCGATCACGGTCTCGAGTCCGGGGTGGATCTGAGTGAACAGACCGCGGATCCGATTCGACGTGGCCGTGGCTTGTTTGGCGAGGTCATCGTCGTAGCCGCACAGCATCGACAACTCCGCGACGTTCTCATCCGCGGCCCGAATGCCCCGCAGCGTCTGCGGCATGGTTCGGGCGGCTTCAGCGATGATGCCGGCATCGCGGGCATCGGTTTTCGCCTCGCCAGGGTGTAAGTCAGCAATGCGACGCATCGCCAACCCCGGCAGGTAAGCAACCGCGAAGCCCTCTGCTTGGGCGACCGCGATGGGCAGGGCCCCGATCGTGGCAGGCTGATCGACAACAACCAGCAGCTGACCGTGTTTGGCCAGCCGGGTGAGTAGGGCTTTCAGTTTCGTTTCGTTCTGCGGCAGTGCCTTCGATAACAGTTGTTTTCCGTCGCGATCAACAGCGACGGCGTGGTGGTTGTGTTTGCCGACATCGATGCCGATGAATACGTCGGTGTCAGCGTGGTTGGTGATCATGTCACTCATCTTCTTCGACTCATGTGACCGGACATTTTGGTTGTGGTTCGGCTGGCCGGTGGTGCTGTGGCTCCAAGGTTCGGCATCCACGTTACGGTCGGGCTCAAGGCATGGGTTCTGCCAGTGGTTCTGGCCCCTATCAGCGATTTCCCTGGTGCCTTCGAACCCCGGTGACTACACCCTCCGGATCATGATGACTGGGGGCATCAATCATGCCGGGGCCCTTAGGCCAGCGACCCCTTTCTATCCTGACGGATGGTGGGGCTACTTAAAAGGTAACGGGGGGAATCGTCCTGCACACCCTCGGCAAGGACTTCCTGTGCGACAGCGACCCGTCGATCCCCCTGTCGGACAGACCACAGGGCCTTATCCGTCGGGTCGAGGTCGAGGAGGTCGGCCATCTCGTCCCAACTCAGTCCGGCCTCGTGCATGGTCCTCATCCGAGCCACGATGGACCAGTACCGCCAGCGTTCAGCGGCCAGTGGGTCATGGGCGGCGTCCTGCCGGTAACGACGGAAGTCCCGGCGAGCTTGGTCGGCTTCGGTGGTCATTGGCACTCCCCTTCCTCAACCGTCACGTGCGGACGGTCGCCTGCGTCTGCCTCTTGTTGCCGGCCACATCAGTCCAGGACACGACGCACTCGACGGCATCAGGTGATCCCATGGCCAGCAGCAAAGGGAACCTGGCTTCGCCACCGGGCGGGATCGTGCCGAGGGGCCCATCTTCTCGATGCACGCCGAAGTAGGCATCTTCGGACAGGTCCTCGAACTCGAAATCGACATCGGTGGCCGGCCCCTTGGACATGTTGTGCAACACCAGCGACCAGTGGCGCTGTGTCTTCACTCGCCCTTTGCTGTCGGTGCGGACGCTCTCACGTACCTCCGCCCGCGGCCACACGCCCTCGGATGGGTCTGGGCCTTCCGGCTCAGCACTCTTCGATGCCTCGACCGACTGCTGGAACTGCGCGGTTGCCCGGCTGAGGAAGTTGTTGAGGTGGCCCACCAGGTCACCGTCATGCGCATACTCGAAGACAAGTGCTGTCTGGCGCAGTTCGTTCAGGTAGGAGTCCAATCGCTTTCTCTCATCCAGCGCCGGACCGCTCAGAGGCGATCGTGGGCTCGAGTTCGCCAGAACGGCCACCGACTTGCCGGCATCGACGAGGACCCTGATCTCCTCAGCTGTTCCTGAGTCCGCTTCGCCGGTCTGAGTGCCGAGGCGGTCGTAGAAGAGAGCGACGGCGAAGTCGGCCTCCTCGACGATCTGATCGTTGAGGATCGCCTGAGGACGCTCACCGAACTCGGGCACAGCATGTTCGGTCCACGACACCGGAAGGACCGTGAGCCCGACGACGCGGCCGAGGTTGAGATTCCACTGGCTGATCGTTCGGCGAATGACAGCCATGTCTGCAGTCGGCACGTCGCCGGGAGCCGAGATCAGCAGATGCAGGGCGAGAGTCGGATAGGCCATCATCGGCTCCTTCGTGTGGTCGTCAGGTCGTGGACGTCTTCTGCGTGACCTTACCGTCTCGGGGTCGAAAGTCTTCCTTCCCCGCGGGTGCGGGTACAGCCGGACAGTGCAGAAGAAGTCGATGACCCGGCGCTTGATCATGAGGTCCGCGTTGTCGAAGGCCGTCACGGGGTCCTTCGCGTCCAGCACTCCCCCGAGATCGACCGTGGCCGTCAACGACCGGCGTTCGGCCTCCAGGGCAGCGATGGCAGTGTTCTCGCGGTCGCGGATGCGCTTGAGATCGTAGCCTTCGATGATCTCCTGGTCGTAGTCGTGCTGCGCACGCTTGACCCTGGCCTGGTGGGTGCCGATCTGGGCCCGAATCGCCTGCAGGCGCGGCTCGTCACCTGTGGGGATCGCATCTGCCAGGTCCGGTCGGGCCAGACGTGCCCGGATGATCTTGAGTACCCACGGCTCCACATGACTGTGCGAGCGGTTCAGGTGGCCCGCAGGACAACGGTATCTGTTCGAGGACGTGATCACCGGGGTCTCGCAGATGCCGCAGAGGTAGAGACCGGAGCCGAGGTGCTTTCTTGCCGTGGAGCCGGTGCGGTTGGTGATGCGCTTCGGCTCGTTCAGACGTTCCTGGACCGTCCACCACACCTCCGGCTCCACGATGGGCGTCCACTTCCCCATGACGGGGTTGCCGTCGTCATCACGCAGGATCTGGGCGTACCAGCTGCGGCGCTTGTTCTCGGCCCGGTCGTTGCGGTCGGTGTATACCGAGTAGCCGGCATAGCGCGGGTTGCGAAGGATGCCCAGTACCGTCGAGGAGTCCCAGGGACCGTCGTCGGGTACGGGTTGGGCGGAAGACCAGCTGCTTCACGTTTCACATTACGCTCGATTGCCAGCACCCTGTTGCGCTTGGGCAGATGCGGCAGCGAGGCCGGAACATTGTTACCGACGACACCTGACAGCGCCTTGGCAATCGATGCGACCGTGGGACCGTCTTGGATGGAGAAGAGTCGGTAGATCTCGTGAACGACCACGGCCTCGTCCTCGATGAGGTCGCCACTGGTGGCATAGCCGAGTGGGCGAACGCCCTTGGGGGCTCGACCCTGCCGAGCGCGTTGCAACTGTGCGGCCGACTGCCTCTCACCTTTAACCTCGATCTCGTTGCGGGCAATGGCGGAGAACATGTCGGCGGACAGCCGCCCCGCGGCGGTCGTGCAATCGATGTCGGAGCCTTTGGAGAAGGTCAGGAGGATCTTGTGCTCCTGGGCGGCCTCGATGATTCGCACACCGTCAGCACGGTTGCGCTCGAGGCGCGGCCACTCCTGCGCGACGATGACATCGATCAATCCACTGGCGACGTCGGTCAGAAGACGCTCGAAGGCGGGACGCTTCTTCCTGCCGGAGCCGGTGGTGTCGTTGTCCTCATACACTTGGACGAACGTCCACCCCCGCCGCTCGATGAGCGCATCCCCGCCTACATCGAGCGCATCGCCCAGCGCGATCCGTTCAGCGGCCGCGTGGTCACCGGCGGCATCGTCACCGCCGAGGACTCCTCCTGGCTGCTGAGCTGGACGGTCGATCGCCAGCCGCACTTCAAGAAGCAGCCGAAGGATCAGATCGTCGTCTGGGTCTACGGTCTGTTCGTCGACGTCGACGGCGACTACGTGAAGAAGCCCCTGGCGCAGTGCACCGGCGAGGAGATCACCCAGGAGTGGCTCTACCACCTGGGCGTGCCCGTCGATGAGATCCCCGAGCTCGCGGCGACCGGCGCCCGGTGCGTGCCGGTCATGATGCCCTACGTGACGAGCCAATTTATGCCCCGCCGCGCGGGTGACCGGCCGCAGGTCGTGCCGGAGGGGGCGGCGAACTTCGCGTTCCTCGGGCAGTTCGCGGAGACCGGCCGCGACACGATCTTCACGACCGAGTACTCGGTGCGCACCGGCATGGAGGCCGTCTACGAACTCCTCGACGTGGAGCGCGGCGTGCCGGAGACCTGGGGCTCCACGTACGATGTGCGCGACCTCCTCGAGGCCTCGGCGCACATGCGCGACGGCAAGAAGATGGAGATGCCCGGCCCGGCCGCGCTGCGCGGCTACCTGCGCGACAGGCTCGAGCACGGGGAGATCGGCCAGCTCCTCGAGGAGCACGGCCTCATCTGAGTCCCGCCCACCGCGGGTGCGCCTCGGGCCCGGCCCCGAGGCGCACCTAGGCTGGTCCCATGTCGCCCACCGCTCCCCTCGGCTCGGAATCCCGCCTGCCCGCCGCCTGGCGGCCCTGGCGCCGGCCCTCGCCGCTGGCCGGTGCGCGGCCCACGCCGGCCCAGCTCGCCGCGGCGGCGGACGGCCCGGCTCGCGACGACGTGCCGCCGCTGCCCGGCGATGCCGAGTCCGCGGGCCTGGTGCGCCTGCTCATCGTGGGCATCACCGCATGCCGTCAGACCTTCGACCGTCCCGGTGCGGTGCTCAGGGCGCAGCCGGTGACCGATGAGTCCCGGGGGCACCGTGGGTGCCGGGGTGGCCGGACGGGGTGGCCCTGTGGGCGCTGCCCAACCCCAGCGGGCTCAACGTCCATGAGACCGCCGCAACGGTGGCGCAGAAGTGGCGGGAGGCGTGGGCGGCCAGGAGCGCCTCGCGCTTGGCGATGTCCGGGGGGAGTTCGGTGAGGATGTCCTCGATCTCCTCGAGCGCCTGGAAGGCGCGGCTGGGATCGTTGGCCGCGGGCGAGAGCGCCTTGAGCGCGATGTCGACCATGGCGCGGATCGCGCCGAAGGGCCCGCTGGCGGGCGAGAGCACGTCGCCGAACGCCAGCGCCGATTCGAGCGCGCGGCGCTGGGCCCGGCCCACCGGCGCCGAGGTCCGGAAGAGGATCCCGCCGCTCGGCACGGGGGTGCCCAGGCTGGGCACGAGCTCGATGCGCATGCCCCACGCACCCTCGCAATCGAGCAGGCGCGGGATGTTAACGGCGAGCACAAAGTCCCCGTTACCTTTTAGGTGTCACTGCTTTCCGTCAGGATAGGTAGTGCTGGGAACCGGCTGACCCCGGCATGATGTCTGCCCCCAGTTGTCCATGATCCGGGGGTGTTGTCACTGGGATCAGTCTGGTTCGTTCGGATCGCTAATAGAAGCACGCTCTGAATACTGTGGGGCTGCGTAACGTGGATGTGAGCGAACGAACCATCGGTGACCTAGTTTGTGCTTAAGAGACCGAAGAAGGTAACCGATGCAACCACAAGTATTTCTTGGCATCGATGTCGGCAAGACAGAACATCATGCCACCGCTGTTGACCATGATGGCCAGGTAGTGCATGACAAGCCATTGCCGCAATCCGAACCGAAGATCCAAGAACTGTTAACAGCTCTTGCCGCCAAGCATGAACAACTGCTGGTCGTGGTGGACCAGCCTAAAACCATAGGCGCGTGAGTTTTCGCGGTAGCCCAACAACTGGGGATTGCCGTTGCCTACCTGCCGGGGCTGACCAAGCGCCGTGTCGCTGATCTTCATCCAGGCCAGGCGAAGACCGATGCCAGGGATGCATACATCATCGCTGATACAGCCCGCACCATCCCCCACACACTGCGCGGGATCACTATCGCGGACGAACACATCGCCGAATTGTCAATGCTGTGTGGCTTCGATGACGATCTGACCGCCCAGCTGACCGGGGTACGCAATCGGCTGCGCGGCCTGCTCACACAGATACATCCTGCCCTTGAACGGGTAGTGGGACCGCGCCTGGCCCATCCAGCAGTAGTAGATATGCTCAGCCGCTATCCCACTCCCGCAGCACTGCACGAGGCAGGACGCAGCCGCGTGAGAACACGATTGAAGAAACTCGCACCCCGCATGGCGGCCCGCCTGGCTGACGAGATCTTTGCAGCTTTGGCCGAACAAACCACCATCGTGGCCGGAACAAACACTGCCGGGCACATCATCAGCCGACTCGCCGCTCAGCTTGCACAGCTGACCGAGCAGCGCGCCGATATTGAAGCTGAGATCTTAACGGTGGTCGATGCTCACCCTCGAACCTGCGTCCTGACCTCTATGCCCGGCATCGGGGTCAGGACAGCCGCGCGTATCCTCACAGAGGTCGTCGGCAAGAACTTCAAATCCGTCGCACACCTAGCCTCATACGCCGGTATCGCACCAGTAACCCGCCGATCCGGAACTTCCATTCGCGGTGAAGCACCCTCCAGACGCGGAAAGACAACCCTCAAACGCGCACTATTCCTATCAGCCTTCGCATCTATCAAAGCCGACCCATTCTCACGTGCGTACTACGACAGAAAACGTGCCGAGGGCAAACGCCATAACCAAGCCATCATCGCCTTGGCCAGACGCAGAACCGACGTCCTATACGCCATGCTTCGCGATGGCACCCTTTACGAACCCCGCCCCACGCAACAAGCTCCAGCAGCTTGACGAAAACTATAGAAGCACCCCCCGTACTACACGTTAAACCGGAACTCCACGGAGTGTCGTCGATAAATAACTATTCGATGCGCAAAGTACAACGAAATACCGCTAGAAACAGACAACATATGGGGGTGCACAGAAACACATATAGGTTCTGCGGAAAACCTATAGGGTGCGTCGCTAAAAACCGCTGTGCGCGAAAAACATAAAGGGTTTACGGACCCGGTCCCAGACCCCTCAATACTCTGAGCCGGAAGAATGGAAAGTGGAAGGTTGATGTATCCCCACTATTTATTTTTTCCGTTTTTCGGAGTACATCGGGAGCTACAACTGCGGACCAGCTCTGTGTGAACTAGATGAGAAGGCGCAGCAGCGAATCATCGACGCTGGACAGTTGGTGCTGCGGGCACGCGAGCGGCACCCCCAGCGGTCACTCGCGGAGCACTACAACCCGTTATCGATGGACCCAATTCTGCTCAAGGCCCACAACAACTTGGACCGGGAAGTCGATAAGGCTTTCGATGTGGCACGCAAACTCACCAACGAGCGCCAGCGCCAGGAGCTACTGTTCGCCAGCTACGGGGAGTTGGCGAGGGGCTATGTCTCCTCGCTTTCATCAAAATCGAAACCACCAGCAGGGTCGTTCCCCGTGCGGGTGATTTTGATCGGTCCCGCTGCTGGGTGTAGAACCCTGTCGCTGGCAACGCCGGGAACTATGACTGTGCCCGACGAGAACACGTCACTGCCATAACGCGGCTCACGGTAGACGAACATGGGTCGTTCACTACTACTGGTGGATTTCGGTTTTGGTGGTGGGGGGATTACCGCCGCCGGCCTCGATTTTTCCGTTGAGGAGGGCGTTGACTACTTCCCGATTGTGAAATGGGCCGATGGCGCGGTGAAGAGGAACCAGTCACCTGGAAGAGATCGATCCAGTCGCTGGTGTGCAATCTGGGAGGTAGGGTTGCGGGGTCGATTCCTCGCGAGCGCAACCATGATTGTGTCTCTGAACGTGATGAAAACAACCCTGCCCTTCGGAGAATTTCCCCTATCCCGCGTCCCCGGGCGGTGAAAACGGTGTGCACCATCGCCTGAAAGGCTTTGCGTTGCTCTATCGGGATCTTCGGGTCACCCACCCGGCGGATCACTAAGATCCCCCCGTCAACGTTTGGCTGTGGCCGGAAAGCAGACCTTGGTACTCGGGAACCAAGGTGAAACGTGAACCATGGGGACCACTGAGCTGTCATCATCGTGCTTGCACCTACCCCGGCCCGGCGGCGAGCGACTTCCCACTGCATGAGGAGTACAGCGGCAGTCCATGCCGGCGCATGCAACAACTTTCGAAGAATGGCAGTGGTGAGGTGAAAGGGAATGTTTCCCACAATGACGCAGGGAGTGGCGGGTAACGGGAAGTTGAGGAAATCATCATGGACCACTTCGACCGACGCCGAGGCGGTCTTTTTTGTGAGTTTGGCAGCTAGTTTTGCGTCTACCTCAACTGCCGTTATTGCCCTCCCCAAGTGGGATATCGGGTGAGTGAGGGCACCGCTTCCTGGCCCGATCTCAATGATGGGGCCGGAGGTTTGTTTTACAAGATCGACGATGGAGTTGATGATCTTGTGGTCTGTGAGAAAATTTTGGCCATGTTCGTGACGGCCGTATCCGTATGTAGACATCAGGTGTGCTCCGTGGAGTTGAAACGGAGCCGGGCATGGCAAATGGCCGCCCGGCTAAAGGACCGGAGCGGTTTCTAACCTGCGGGAGGGAGAAAACCGCCTTAGCGGCTGGTGAGCGGCCGCATGAAAACGGAACCTGAAATCAACATGGGCCTATCGTATCCAATTAATTTCGCAGGGTCCAATACGGTGAGAAAGAAGACAACCGCACCGCAACAGTGCAAGACCTCTCTGGATTGGAATTTAATCGAACATGGGTTTGGGGTACGACGCGCCCTACTCGGAGTGGCACGGACACTACGGCTGCGCGCCCACACACAACAGTAAAGAGCTCGGCAATGCACAGACACGTAACGAGAGCGCCACAAATGTATGTACGTTTAAGTTACAGCATCGACACTGACGCTCCACATGGAGGGACGGCCGCAGCCCTGCAGCAAGCACACGGCAGGGTGTCTGCTTCGGGCGACGTGAAATTACGCAGAAAAATGGCTCTTCCGGTTCTAGAGTGCGTTGACCCGGGC
>NZ_KV802363.1:266698-404453 GCF_001810665.1 Brevibacterium sp. HMSC063G07 | reverse complement strand
CCCGGAAAAGACACACTTTTCTTTACTTAACCCCATGAAGCTCCGAGTTGTGCAGGGCGACGAACGAACAAGGCCGGATTACTCCCGAAGGAGCAACCCGGCCTTGAGCTGGTCATCCGTACAAACGACACTCTGTGCGCGAGGGGGGACTTGAACCCCCACGATGTTGCCACCACTGGCACCTGAAGCCAGCGCGTCTACCAATTCCGCCACTCGCGCGAAGCAGCAAAAAGAAACTATACACACATCTGGTGCCCAGCAGCAAAACGAGCTCCAAAACCACCCTTGCGGCGCCCGCCCTTTAACCGGAGTCAGCGTCTTAGCAACAGCTGCTAAGGCGCAGATCTGTTGCTGCAGGGAGCTTCTTTGCGGCTAACGGGTGGATTCATTGCCAGCCGGTGTGCCCCGAGCGCACTCAGTCAGCCCGCGCCCAGTGCCCCACCCAACCGCACGATCCAAATCCCCTCAATATCCCCCACGCGTGAGCGATTTCGCATTGGTGTCAAATCAGCCAATGCCGCGAGCAGTCAGCCGAAGATGCGGTTCTCAGCCCCCATCAATGGTTCGGCCGTTAATATGATGTGTTGACTGATTGATCGTCGAAAGGGGGTGGAGCGCACCGTGGGCATGCTCGACCGTTTTGAGCGCGGAATTGAACGCGTAGTCAATGGCGCGTTCGCCAAGGCCTTCCGCTCCCAGGTCGAACCTGTTGAGCTCGCCGGAGCGCTTCGCAAGGAAGCCGACGCTCGCGCCGCCGTCGTATCGCGCGGCCGCACTCTGACCGCCAACAGCTACACCGTGGAGCTGTCCTCGACCGACTTCGAGCGACTGACCCCCATTTTCGACGAGCTCAAAACCGACCTCCGACAGGTTGTCGGCGAACACGCCGTTGAACAGGGCTACAGCTTCGTAGGCCCCGTAACGGTTGAGCTGACCGTCGCATCCGACCTCGACACCGGCGTCTACCGCGTGCTTGCGGGAACCGAGCGTCCCGATGGTTCGCCCGCCGCGCAGCCGGCCAACCGCGGCGGCTACGACCCCATAAGCCGTGCCAACCCCATCGTGCCGGAAGCCTACGAACAATCCCGCCGCCGCGAAACCAGCCCAGCCCCAAGCCCCGCGCCCAACCAGGCCAGCCCAGCCCGCCCGGCGGGCCGCCAGTCGGCCGCGCACTTCACGGTGTCGGTGGGCTCGCGCAGCTACCGGCTTGGCCAGGGGTCCACAATCTTCGGCCGTTCGTCTTCAAGCGCCGACATCGTCATCGACGACCCGGGTGTTTCACGCCGCCACTTCGAAGTGACCGTCGACGGCTCTCACGCTCAGGCTTCTGACCTGGGCTCAACCAACGGAACGCTGCTGGACGGCAAGCGAATCTCCAAAGTCAATGTGACCGATGGGACTGTTCTCCAAGCTGGTGACAGCGCGGTCGTGTTCCATCGATCGGAAGCAGGGAGCTGATGACTGAGCTCACCGTCATGGTGCTGCGCCTCGCGTTTTTTGCGCTGCTGTGGATTTTCGTCTTCCTTGTCGCCGGCGTGTTGCGCCAGGACATCTTCGGCCCGCGCACAACGAAGGCTCGCCGCCGCGGCAGGAGCGGACGCTCCAAGAGCAGCCGCCCGCAGAGCACTCCCGCCGCAGCTCCATCGGCATCTGGCGGTGCCGTACAGCCCGGTGACCAGGTGACAACAGCCCACTACGCCCAGCTGGTCTTCACCTCTGGCGCTCTGCAGGGCCGCGTCATCTCGCTGAACGGCCAGCCCGTCACCATGGGCCGGGCCGGAGGCAACGACGTTGTCCTGCATGACGACTTCGCTTCCGGCGTTCACGCGCGCGTCGTCGCTGACAACGGCCTGTGGTACGTCGAAGATCTCGGTTCAACCAATGGGACGTTCGTCGGCGATCGCAGGCTCCACGGCGCTGTGCCTCTTCCTGCTTTCACCCCTGTGCGAATCGGCAACACGACAATGGAGCTGCAGGCATGACGAACGAACTTCCCGAAATCATGTTCAAAGCCGCCGTCCGCTCCAATGTCGGCCTGGTGCGCCAGAACAATCAGGACTCCGGCTACGTGGGTCCGAACTTCCTGCTGATCGCCGATGGCATGGGCGGCCACGCCGGCGGTGACGTCGCTTCGGCCATCACGGTCAGCCGCCTGTCCGCACTGGACACCCCACAGCACAGCAGCGATCTGCTGGGTGAGCTCCGCTCCGCGATCCTCGAAGCCAACGAACGGATCAACGCCGCTGTCGAAGAGCGTCCCGAACTTGCTGGCATGGGCACGACCGTCACCGCACTCATGCGCCACGACAGCCGCCTGTGCTTGGCCCACATCGGTGATTCGCGCGCATACCTGCTGCGCAACGGCGAACTCACGCAGATGACCTCTGACCACACGTTCGTGCAGATGCTCGTAGACGAGGGCCGCATCACGGAGGACGAGGCGGAACACCACCCCCAGCGCTCCGTCGTCATGAAGGTGCTCGGCGATGTCGGTGCGACACCTGAGCTCGACATGTCGATCCGCAACGCCCAGGTGGGCGACCGCTGGCTGCTGTGCTCTGACGGTCTGACCGGCTTTGCTGATATTCGCGACATCAAACACGTCATTGAAACCGTCGACAGCCCCGATGACGCCTGCGACCAGCTGGTCGACCTCGCCCTGGACGGCGGGGGTGCTGACAATGTGACCGTCATCGTCAGCGACATTGTGGAAGCTGACCCCGCCCACACTGACGACCCGGGTTCCAACGCCGGTTCGGTGCGCATCAATCCCCACTACGCGCTCCTGGGAAGCTCTGCTGAGGCCACCCGCCAGATGACCGTCATCAACGACGACCCCACAGCAGACACCGACGTCATGCACGCCGACGACATCGCGGCTATCGGCGCGGGCGAGCACATCGGCCCAACCGAACCCGGCATGCCGGGTTCCGCGGACGCCGAACTTACCGCCCATCCCGCCTCCACCTCGGAATTCGATGACGAGGCGGAATCACCTGCCGCTGCAGCCGCACCTGGCCACCCTGTCACCGCAGCATCGGCTGCCGACGAGGACCGGAAGCTTTCGCGCGCTGAACGCAAGGCACAGCGCAAAGCCGACAAGAAGGCTCTCAAGCCGGCGGCTGAGACACTGGAAGACGATGACGACTACGAAGAAGCTCCCCGCCGGAACTTCTTCGGCTGGATTGTCACAGTGCTCGTGGTAGCCCTCCTGGCCGGTGCCGCACTGTTCGGCTGGCGCTACATCCAAAGCCAGTACTACGTGACAGAAGAAAACGGCCGCGTTGCCGTCTACCAGGGCATTTCCCAGGACCTGGGCCCCATCAGCCTGTCTCACCTGCAGGAACAGACCGAAATCGAGGTCAGCAGCCTGTCGAGCTTCACCCAGGACCGCCTGGGGCAGACCATTCCGGCCGGTTCGAAAGAAGACGCCGACGACATCGTCAACAACCTGCGCAGCGAAGCCAGCCGCGACACCAGCGGCGAGGACATCCAGCCGGGCGTCAACGAAGGTGGAGACCCCGCCCCCAGCAGCGATCCGCAGGCACCGGGCGGTGAAGGTCAGTGAGCCGCGCAACCCTGGACGACTACTACAAGTCGGCTGCCGGACAGGAAGAGACTTCGAAGGGCCCGCGCACATACCGCAATGTTGAGCTCGTGCTCATCCTGATTGCGGTCGTCGTCGCAGGCGGCGCCTACGCGCTCGTCGGCATCGGAGCATCAGATGCGATCCCGGCCAATGTGTACAGCTACACGGGCATCCTCGCCGCTTTCGGCATCGGCATCAACATTGTGCTGCGCATCCGCGCCAAGTACGCCGACCCGATTCTCGTGCCCACCGCCATCATGCTCAACGGCCTCGGGCTTGCCATGATCTTCCGGATCGGGGTTGCCAAAGACAGCACGCGAGCGGCAGATTCGCAGCTCATCTGGATGGGCTTGGGCGTCATCCTGTGTGCGACGGTCATCTTCGTGCTGCGCGACCACCGCGCTCTGCGCAACTGGCCCTACGTTGCCTTCCTCGCCGGTGTCTTCTTCCTGCTGCTGCCCCTGGTGCCCGGACTGGGCCGGACCATCAACGGTTCGCGCATCTGGATCGGCCTGGGCCCCTTCAGCTTCCAGCCCGGTGAGATCGCCAAAATCCTCTTGGCCATCTTCTTCGCGGGCTACTTCGTCAACTACCGCGACCAGCTGCGCCTGGCCGGGCCCCGGTTCCTCGGGATGCGGCTGCCAAGACTGCGCGACACAGGGCCTCTCATCATCGCCTGGATCATTGCGGTTGCAGTCATGGTGTTCCAGACCGACCTGGGTTCGGCACTGCTGTTCTTCGGACTGTTCGTGGCAATGCTCTACGTTGCCACCGGCATCAAGACGTGGATCGTTTTGGGCCTGTCCATGTTCGGCGCTGCCGCCGTTTCGGCCTATTTCCTGTTCTCGCACTTCTCACTGCGCGTCGACGCGTGGCTCAACGCACTGTCACCCGAAGAGTTCAACCGCACACCCGGCGGTTCCTACCAGCTGGTTCAGGGCATGTTCGGAATGGCCAACGGCGGTCTTTTCGGCACGGGCTTCGGTGAGGGCCGCCCGCAGATCGTCCCCTATTCGGACTCCGACTTCATCATCTCCAGCTTCGGCGAAGAGATCGGCATGATCGGGCTGTTCGCCATCCTCATGCTGTACCTCATCATGTTCCAGCGGGGCGTGAAGATCGCCGGCAACCTGCGCGACCACTTCGGCACCCTGCTGTCTTTGGGTCTGTCGTTCCTCATGGCCTTCCAGACGTTCATCGTCGTCGGCGGTGTTACGCGACTCATTCCGCTGACCGGTCTGACGACCCCGTACCTGGCTGCCGGCGGTTCATCGCTCGTGGCCAACTGGATCATCCTGGGCCTTCTTCTGCGCATGAGCGACAACGCTCGACGCCCGCAGGAGGAGTTCCAGACCGGTGTTCTCCAGGCGGTCACCGACACCTCACCCAAGGTGCGCACCGACAAAGAACCCGAGGTCGTCGACTACGTGACCACGGACTACAACCCCAACACCAGCGGCTACGCGCCCAGACAGGCAGGAGGTGAACTGCAGTGAAGAAACCGTTGGGCCACGTGTTCGTCGTCGGACTCGTGATGTTCGCTCTTCTGTTCGGTTCGGTCAGCACTGTGCAGTTCCTGGCCGCTGACAGTCTGCGCTCCAACCCCTTGAACAACCGCACGCTGTTCGAGCAGCTGTCGCGGCCGCGCGGACCAATCCTCGTCGACGGTGAACCCGTGGCGAAGTCCGTTCCAGTGGACACTGAGTTCAAGTACCAGCGTCAGTACGGCGGGAAGGGCCTGCCTGCCGAAATGTACTCCGGGATCACCGGCTACTACTCGGTCGTCGGCGGTTCCACCGGGATCGAACGCACCGAGGGCAGCCTGCTGTCCGGTCTGGACGACCGTTTCTTCTACGACCAGATCTCCAACTGGATGACAGGCCAGGAGAACATGGGCGCAGCTGTTGAGCTGACCATCAACCCCAAAGCGCAGAAAGCCGCGTGGAACGCTCTGGGCGGTCAGAAAGGCGCCGCGGTCGCCCTCGACCCGAAGACCGGCCACGTTCTCGCAATGGTCTCCACCCCCGGCTGGGACCCAAACCCCCTAGCGTCACACGACAGGAAAAAGGCCAAGTCCGCCTATGAGAACCTCGTCGGAGCCAACGGACAGCCCGCTGTGAACAAGGCAATCGGCGGCAAACAGTACCCGCCCGGCTCCGTGTTCAAGCTGGTCACCGCAGCAGCGGCCCTGGAACACACCAACTACACGCCCGACTCCGTCCTGGAATCGCCCACCCGTCTGGAACTTCCGCAGACCAGCGCCACCATCGGCAACGCCGGCGGCGCAACGTGCGGCAGCGGCGGCGAAGCGACCTTCGAACACGCTCTGGCGAAGTCGTGCAACACAACCTTTGCCAAGCTCGGCATGGACATCGGCGAAGACGCAATGGCTGAAACGGCCAAGAAGTTCGGATTCGGCGAAAGCTTCGAATCCCCCATCAAGGTCGATGCTTCGCAGTTCCCCGAACAGCTCAGCCCTCCCCAGCTGGCCCAGTCGGCCATCGGGCAGTACGAAGTCCGCTCAACCCCCATGCAGATGGCGATGGTCTCCGCGGCAATCGCCAATGACGGCAAGGAAATGCGGCCCAACCTCGTCAAAGAGGTCAAGAACGCCCGCACCCTGAAAGTAATGGAAACCCCAAGACCGAAGACCTTCTCAAGGCCCATCAGCAAGAAGACGGCCGGCCATCTCAATCAGATGATGCAGAAAGTCGTCACCGACGGCACCGGCACTGCGGGAGCGATCTCGGGTGTCAAAGTCGCGGCGAAGACCGGAACGTCGCAGCACGCAAAGGGTGCGGCCCCCCACGCCTGGTACACGTCGTTCGCTCCGGCTGACGATCCCCAGGTTGCCGTGGCAGTAGTTGTAGAGAACGGCGGTGCAGCAGGATCGGCAGCGTCCGGCGGCCGCACTGCGGGACCGATTGCTAAGAAGATCATGGAGGCGGTGATCAGCTGATGAAGCCAGAAGCAGGCACAGTGCTCGGCGGACGCTACGAACTCACCACCCGAATCGCCGTCGGCGGAATGGGCGAAGTGTGGAAGGGAACCGACAACGTTCTCGGCCGCCCGGTCGCAGCGAAGATCATGAAGGACGAGTACCGGGACGACGAGGCCTTCCTCGCTCGTTTCCGGGCCGAAGCACGGTCGATGGGCGCGGTGTCCGACCCCGGAATCGCCGGGGTGTACGACTACGGCGAAGAAACCGGCGCACCGTACCTTGTTATGGAGTACGTGCCCGGCGAAGCGCTGTCTTCGATCATCGAACGCGACGGCGCTATGAGCGAAGTCGACGCTCTCAACATCACCGCGCAGGCGGCCCAGGCGCTCGATGCCGCCCACAAGGCCGGCGTGGTCCACCGTGACATCAAACCGGGCAACCTGCTCGTCACCCCGGACTTCCGGGTGAAGATCACCGACTTCGGCATTGCTCGCGTAGCAGACCAGGCTCCGCTGACCCGCACCGGTCAGGTGATGGGCACCGCCCAGTACCTCGCTCCCGAACAGGCCACCGGCAAAGGCTCCGTGCCCCAGTCCGACCTGTACTCGCTGGGCATCATCCTGTACGAACTGCTGGCCGGACGCCGCCCGTTCATCGGCGAAACCCAGGTGGAAATCGCCATTGCGCAAGTCAACCGCCGCCACCCGGATCTGCCGGAGACGGTTTCAGCGCCAGTGCGGAGGCTCGTCGACTGCCTGCTGGCAAAGAAGCCCGGCCTGCGCCCGACCGACGGTGCCTCGGTCGCCGCGGCAGCCCGCGCCCTTATGGACGGCGACGTCGCAGCCGCCGAAACCGCTGTGCCGCAGCTTGCAGAAGACGCCGGCGGGCAGACCGCGGCAACCCAGCTCATCGGATCTGACGAAGCCTCAACGACCGTGTTGAGCCACACCTCGGAACACCAAGCCGCACAGCCGGTGGGCATCCAACGCGGATACCTCGACGGCGCTGATGCGGGATCTGACGAACTTGACGAACCCGATGAGCCCAAAAAGGGCGGCGCGGGTGCGAAAGCTGCGATCGCGATTCTTGTGATCGCCCTTCTCGGCCTGCTGGGCTGGGGAGCCTGGGCACTGGTCGGCGAACAGCTCTTCGGCGACCAGACCGCGGACGAACAGACCGACTTGGTGGAGATCAACCCCAGCGACTACGTAGGCAAGGACTACCGCGACGCAAAGAAGGCCCTGAAGGACCTTGACCTCAAGGCCGAAAAGAGCCTGGAGTACTCCGACGAACCAGAAGGCACCGTCACTGCTGTACAGCGCGGCGCCAAGGGCTACAGTTTCGCCCCCGGTTCGCCGGTGACGCTCGTGGTCTCCCGCGGCCCAGACCCTTCCGACAACGACAACGACAGCGGACGGGACAGCCAGCCTCAGCAGCAGGAACAGCAACCGCAGGAGCGCAAGCGCTCCAACGACTCCAACCAGCGCGGAAGCAGCGGATCAGACACCGGCGGTTCTCGCGATTCCGGTTCTGGCAGCGGCAGCGATTCCAACCAGGCGCCCGGAAACTCCGGCGATGCTCCCAGCCGCGATCGCGGCAATTCCGGCAACGCCCCCGGTCAGACCCAAGACCAGGGCAACCAGGGGAACCAAGGCAATCAGGGCAACCAGGGCAGTCAGAACGATTCCGGCCAAAACGGCTCCGGCCAGGGCGATGCGGGACCGAGTGGTTCCGGCCAGGGCGGCGGACAGGTGAGCGGCGGGAACTCCGCCTCGAACAGCGGAGGTGAATGATGACGGACTCCCGTCTGCTTCTGGGCCGTTATGAGATCGAGGAGCTCCTGGGCCGCGGCGGCATGGCCGAAGTGCACGCCGGAACTGACCGCAGGCTCGGCCGTCGCGTGGCAATCAAACTGCTGCGCAACGACCTTGCCCGCGACAATTCGTTCCACGAGCGCATCAATCGCGAAGCCCAGTCAGCGGCCAGACTGAACCACCCCGGCATCGTCAGCGTCTACGATTCTGGCGAAGAGAGAGTCATAGAGTCCGGCGGCGGCGAAGTCACTGTGCCGTTCATCGTCATGGAGTACGTGGAGGGGCAGACTCTGCGCGAGGTTCTGTCCGCCCACGGACCGCTGACCGTTCAAGAATCACTGGACATCATTGCCGGGGTTCTCGCACCCCTGGACTACAGCCACCGCAACGGGATCGTCCACCGTGACATCAAACCCGCCAACGTCATGCTCACCCCCGAAGGCGACATCAAGGTCATGGACTTCGGGATTGCGCGCGCGCTTGAAGACACCGGTCAGCTGACGCAGACCTCGACGGTTATCGGCACCGCCCACTACCTCTCCCCCGAACAGGCCCGAGGCGAAGTTGTCGATGCCCGCTCTGACCTGTATTCGACGGGCTGCCTGCTGTACGAACTGCTCACGGGCCAACCGCCGTTCACGGGCGATTCGCAGCTGGCGGTGGCCTACCAGCACGTCGGCGAAACACCGCGCCCGCCGTCGGAGCTCAATCCGAACGTTACACCGGCTGTGGACCGCGTGGTGCTGCACTCTCTGAGCAAGGGCCGTGATGAGCGCTATCAGGATGCTTTCACCTTCCGCGAGGATGTTCTGGCGGCCCGCGATGGCCGCCCGCTGAGCATTGACGGCGGCGACCCCAATGCCACCCAGGCTTACGCCCAGCCCCCGGCAACCGCTGCAACGCAGATGGTCGCCCCCGTCGGCGTGGGCTCCGGCCCGCCTGCCACCGGGACACTGGACGAAGTCTCGAACACCTCGGGCTTTTCGACTTTGCCCAGCCGCGAAGAAGAAGAGGATGACGACAACAAGAAGCGCAGCTGGCTGTGGATTCTCGCAACGATCCTCGTGCTTGTTCTGGGCGGGCTTGGCCTGTGGGTCTACCAGCTGTCCAAGCCCAAGGAACCGCCGACGATTGAACTTGCCAACCTGCAGGACGTTTCGGAAAAAGAAGCGATGCAATGGCTGCAGGACAACAACCTCAACGGTGTGACCGAGGAGGTCAACAACGACGACGTCAAAGAGGGCAATGTCGTCAAAACCGATCCCGAAGGCGGCACCGCTGTCGAAGTGGGTTCGGATGTCACGGTCTATGTTTCCGCTGGCCCCGCCGAGGTGGCAGTCCCGGATGTCTCGGGACAGACGGAGTCTTTGGCTCGCCAAACTCTGGATGAGGCCGGTCTTAAAGGCGGTTCGAACAAGGAGCAGAACTCACCTGACGTTGACAAGGGAACGGTGCTGAAAACCAAGCCCGGAAAAGACTCGAAGGTCAAAAAGGGTTCGGCTGTCGATCTGATCCTGTCCTCCGGACGCGTCGACGTTCCCAATGTCACCGGCAAGAGCGCAGATCAGGCCTGCTCGATCCTCACCGGCGACAAGTACCAGCTTGAATGTAAGACCGAGGAAGTCGAAACTGACGAACACGAAGCCGGCAAAGTGTTCTCACAGTCGGTCAAGGGCGGTTCCTCAACCGATCAGCACGCCACCATCACCATCAAAGTGGCGAAGGAAAAGCCGACTCCCACGCCGGAGCCGGAAGAAGAAGAGGAGGATCCGAATACGGAATCTCCGCTTTTCCCGGGCACCGATGACGGTTGGTGATCCGGCCACCGGCTGAGCTGATGAAAAGCGGCCGGGGCTGGGTGTGATGAGCACACCCAGCCCCGGCCGCTTAGTCTTTCAGTGTCTTTCAGGGCATTCAGCCGTCCTGAGCGTTTAAGCTGCTCAACGCTGCGGCTGATGCGACGGGAGCGCGATCGTGGGCGGCAGCGATTGCCTCTCGCATTCCGCACGCCGCCAAAAAGTTCGCGACCATCGGGTAGCCGCTCTGTGTCAGAACGCTTTCGGGGTGGAACTGCACGCCGTGCAGCGGGGCCTTCCTGTGCCGGATGCCCATGATGATGCCGTCTTCTGTCTGCGCGGTGATCTCAAAAACATCCAGGGGCAGACTGTCGTCCACAATTGCCAGCGAATGATAGCGCGTGGCCGTCAGCGGTGACGGGCAGCCTGCAAAAACGGATTCGCCGCTGTGGACAACCTGCGAAGTTTTGCCGTGCATAAGCACCGGGGAGCGGTCGACCACTGCCCCGAACACCTCGCCCAGCACCTGGTGACCCAAGCACACCCCGAAGTACGGAAGCGAGTGCTCGGCGGCCCATCGTACGATGTCGGCGCTGATGCCGGCCTCCGCCGGAGCACCCGGTCCCGGTGAGACGAGAACGCCGTCGTACTGGGGCAGAAGTTCGTCCAGCTGTTCGGCGGAGACGTCGTCGTTGCGGATGACGTCAGTCTGCGCGCCCAGTTCCTGGACGTAGCTGACAAGCGTGTAGACGAAGGAATCGTAGTTGTCGATAACAAGGATGCGCGCTGTCACAGGTCAGCTCCCGGCGGGGTTATTGCACAGCCGCTGCGTCGGCAGCGGCCGTGGCGGTTACGTGGGCGGCTTGGCTTTCGATCGTGGCGTCGTTGAACGGCATGTAGGGCGCGATCACAGGGAAGACGTACTGCATGAGGACGAACACGACGACAGCGATCAACAGCAGGCTGAGGATGAATTTGATGAACCAGTTGCCCGGCAGCAGCCGCCAAATGAATTCGTACACGCTTACTGCCCTCCGGCCTTCCCATAGGCGGGCAGGTCGCTGAGCTCCTTGGGGACTTCGGAGCCGGCCGGAGCCCAGTCGGTGAGAGTTGCGTAGGCGATGTAGCGTTCGCGAGCCGAGAACATCGGATTGCACGCCGTGAGCGTCATAATCCTGTCTTTGCCTTTGTATTCAGGCGCTGCGGGAACCGGTGCCAGCACTTCCGTGGCGTCAGGCAGGGTGATGTCGTAGTTGCGGAAAGTGTAGGTGTACACGCCTTCCTTTGTCTGAATGTAGATCCTGTCGCCAGGCTGCATTTCGGCGATGAGGTTCAGCGGCTTTCCGTAGGTCACACGGTGGCCGGCCATAGCGAAGTTGCCCACTTCACCCGGGCGGGCGCTCGACGGGTAGTGCCCCATGCCCATGCGGTTGAGCACCGGTTCCAGCGACACTCCCTCCGCGATGGTCCGGTAGTAGTTGGGGCCGAACCGCGGGATGTACATGATGCCGAAGGCTTTGTTCTCGTCCGGAAGCGCGGCGGGAACAGGGGTGTCGGGGTCCTCGGGAAGCTTATCGAGCGGATTTTCGCGCCACTGTTCGCTGAGCGAATCAGCCAGGTGCTGGTTGTCCTTATTGGCTTCGATGTCGGTCCACCACAGCTGCCACACCACAAAGAGGATGAGGACCAGGCCCGCGGTGATGCACAGCTCGCCGAAACCGCGAATGGTTCCGCGGACGAAGCCGAGCGGTTCAGGCTCCGGCTTGCGCGGTTCGGGTTCCGGTTCGATATAGCCTGCCGGGGGGCTGTAGGCGGCCGGGGGACTGTAAGCGGCGGGCGCGGCATAGACAGCCGGAGGGGTGTGGCCAGCGGGAGCCGCGTGACCCGTTGGCGGGCTGTATGCGCCAGGTGCTGCGTAGCCACCCGGTGGACTGTAGCCGGTTGGCGGACTGTAGGCAGCCGGTGCCGCGTAGCCGGTGGGAGCGCTGTGGGACTGAGCGGGCGCGACATTGTGCTGCGGGCCGGTGCCGTGGCCGCGGCGCACATCACGTGCTGCCGGACGAATGAACGGCCGGTCACCCGATGCCTGCATGGGCGAGAAAGCAGGTCCGGAGCCCTGCAGCTTGTGATGCGGGCTGTGGGCCTGTTCAGCGGGTTCAGCGGGAGCCGAGGATCGGCGGTCCCCCTGGCGGGAGTCTTCGGGACGCACGGCGTAGGTTTCACCAGCCGATTCGGCCTGCCCTGCACGCCGGGCCTCAGCCTTCTCACGCGCGATGCGTTCTCGGCGCGTCAGTGGTTGATCCACGTGTGTCCTCTTCGCTTTCCAACAATCCCAGCGGGGCTTTCCGGTTGTGTCCACGAGCTATCATAATGGCTCGATCCGACGAGCCTGTGCTATGCGAGCCGAAAACGACTAACATACCCTGAGGAATTCCGATATGCCGTTGTTTGGCCTGTGCAAGGCCAACCGAAGGAGAACTGTGGCCCCGTCAAGCAAGCGCGAAGAAAACCTCAAGGCGACCTCATCCGAGGTTCCGGCCGAAACCGACACCGAAGAATCGGCAGGACTCGACGCGAGCAGCGCAGACGCAGAAGACAGCGCGAAGACCTCAGACGAGACCCCAGCCGCTGCCTCTGAAGCAGACGAAAGCGGCACCTCGGCAGACAAAAAGCCAGCTCAGAAGAAGACTGAGAAGAACGCGGGCGACAAGGGCAGTTCGGGCACTAAGCAGAAGAACCGAAACGCCAAGCCCGCCAAGAAGTCGAAGAACGCAGCGAAGTCGGGCAACCCGGCCAAGCGCGCATCGGCGCGCAAGCAGACCAAGTATCAATCCGGCAGTTCGGAAAGCAGCCTGCGCCCCAACCCCCGCTGGTTCCTGCCGACCATGCTCACCGTGATCATCGTGGGCATGCTGTGGCTGATCGTGTTCTACCTGTCCGGCGGCGCGCTGCCGGTCGAGGTGTGGGGCAACTGGAACCTGCTTGCCGGCTTCACCATCATGGTCGCCGGTTTGGCCATGTCCACCCGATGGCGCTGAGGCCCGGATCGGGTCGAGGCGGCTCCGGCCAGCAGGCCAGGGCCGCAGACTTTCGGGTTCTGGCCCAGGCGCCTCTCGGCTGGCGGCTGACGGCCCTGTTCGTGGGGCTTGCCTTCTACGGTCTGTCCTCTGGTCTCATGGTGATGTCCAACCTGGGGCCGGTGCCGTGGGATGTTCTGCACCAGGGCATTTCCCACCACGTGCCGCTGTCGATTGGGACGATCATCGTGATCATGTCGCTGATCGTTCTGCTGGCATGGATTCCGCTCAAACAGAAGCCCGGGCTGGGAACGATTGCCAACGCGGTGCTGATCGGCGTGTGGCTGGACTTATTCGTGTGGCTGATCGGCTATCCGGAACAGCTGTGGGTGCGGATTCTGTTCATGGTCTCCGGCATCGTCCTCAACGCGATCGCCACGGTTCTGTACATCATTCCGAACTTCGGCCCCGGCCCGCGCGACGGGCTCATGACCGGACTGACCCGTGTGACCGGCAAACCCGTGTGGATGGTGCGCTCGGTCATCGAAATAGCCGTTCTCGTAGCCGGAGTTCTGCTGGGCGGACTACTGTGGATCGGCACGTTCGCCTACGCGCTGCTCATCGGTCCGCTCACAAACTTCTTCCTGCGGGTAGCCCAGTCCATCTTCGGGCCGTCAGACCCATTGGTCAGCGACGAAACGTGAGGCGGTGGGTGCGGCCCGTCGGTGAGGCTGGCCCGGAGGTAGGTGCGGCCCGGCAGCGGTGCCTGTCCTGTCAGCGGAACCGGCCCGGCGCCTCGGCAGCCTTTGCCTACTCACCAGTTCTGCTGATTAGTCGGAAGATTGAGGCGAAATCGCGGTTTTTGCCTCAATCTTCCGACTAATCAGCAGAATTCACCTGGCGCAGCGGTGGGTTGGACCGGCTGAGCTCTCGCCCAGCCTGAATCCGCGGCAGCTAACGCCGCTAGCCCGCTGCCTCACACGACCGCGTAGGCGGCGACGAGCACAACCGTCGTCAGAACGGCCCCGGCCCAGAACACGCCCCGTGCTGAAGAGCTGCTTGCCGGAACAGCCGGTGTGGGCTCCACACCAATTCCGCCGCGCACATACCGTTTAGCGAGGATGCCTGCCCCTCGAGGCATAACGCGGGCCACGCCCAGGACAAATCCCACGGCCAAACCGCCGAGGTGAGCCTGCCAGGCGATGTTCGAATCGACCGTCACAAGCGCCATGTTGAGGCACAAGAACAGCACGATTCCCATGAGGTTCCGGTCCAGTCGGCTGGTGGGCGCAAGCAGGGTCCCCACCACTGCGAACACCGCTCCGGAGGCCCCAACGTAGGCGGAGCTGAATTCGGGGGTTCCCGGCGCAGCCAGCACAAGCGTGAGCACCGATCCGCCGAACGCCCCGATCACATATGTGACCAGCATGAACACGTGCCCCATGGACCGTTCGACAAAAGAGCCGAAGAAGAACAGCCCCAGCATGTTGAACAGCACGTGGCTGGGATTGGGCTGCGCGTGGACGAGCGCCGCAGTCAGAGCCCGCCACGGTTCCTCATGCGCAAGCATCGGGGCGAAGGCAAAACGACTCTGAAGTTGAAGCGGTGGAAAGAACTGCAGCAAAAAGAAGAAGAACGTGATGGCGATGATCGTCCACGTCACATAGGGCCGTGTGAGCACGACTGCCGGGCCTCGCTGCACCGGTCGCCCAGCGGGCACGCCTCCCGGGTCAGGTTCTTCCGAAAAGGGGGTCGCACCTGCTGAATCGCTCATGCACACGAGGATAGCCGAGCAGCTCTGGCGGCCTGACCAGCCTTCAAACGCCGAGGCGCCGCCCGGCTTGCTCAACACCGGCACCCGTGGGGGAGCTCGAGGAACCGGGGCGGCGCCTCGGGAGCTTGGGCTCTGTGCCAGATCAGCACCCGGGCGGTTTGGGGCTGGGTTCTGGACCGCAGCCTCGGGAGTTTGGCACTGAGAAAGCGACAGCGCCGCAGCAGAAGCTGCGGCGCTGTGTCTCGAGGCCCGGCAGCAACCGGGCCGCGCGTCAGTCGGAAGGGTCAGAGCAGATCAGAGAATTTCGACCGATTCGATGACGACGTCTTCAATTGGGCGATCCATGGCGCCGGTAGGCGAGGCTTCGATCGCTTCGACAACCGCGAGGGATTCAGCGTCGGCAACTTCCCCGAAGATGGTGTGCTTGCCGTTGAGCCACGGAGTTTCGGCGGTGGTGATGAAGAACTGCGAGCCGTTGGTGCCGCGGCCGCCGCGGGTGCCTGCGTTGGCCATGGCCAGCAGGCCTTTCTTGGTGAACTGGAGTTCGGGGTGGATTTCGTCGTTGAACGTGTAGCCGGGGCCGCCGGTGCCGGTGCCGACGGGGCAGCCGCCCTGGATCATGAAATTCGAGATGATGCGGTGGAAGCCCAGACCGTCGTAGTAGGGGGTGGGGTTGGAACGGCCGGCGTCGTCCTTGTATTCGCGTTCGCCCTTGGCCAGTTCGACGAAGTTGGCGACCGTCTTCGGAGCGTGATTGCCGAAGAGGTCAAGCTTGATGTCGCCCTTGTTGGTGTGCAGGATGGCCTGCTGTGTAACAATACTCATGCTTTCAGTCTGTCATGAAGGTCTGACACGACGCTGATTTGGCCCTGATGTTCCCCTTGGAACTTCCGCTGTCAGTGGAAATACCCTCACAATCTGGCCATTCACGTCGATGGGGTCTCTCTGCGTCAGTGCCGACCAGTACGATGGAGAAGACGAATGGCGCACACACATTCCCTGCACTGAGCAGGGTCGAACATCCCAGGAGGGTGAAATGTTCAAGAAGAAGTCCGCACCGAAGTCGTTTCTCGAAAACGTCGACAACGCCGTACACAACCTGAGCGAAAAGGCCGGTCAGCTTCTCCAGGAAGGCACGGAGGCCGCACGCCCCGCCATTAAGGAAGCCGGCGACCGCCTGCAGAAGACTGCCGACAACGTTCGCCCGCAGCTCGAAGACTGGGCTGAGCAGGGCCTCGGCAAGATCGAAGACGGGCTTGAGTACGGTCGCGCCAAAGCTGCCGAAGCCCAGGGGCTCCTGGTTGCACGCGGCGGTGAACGCGCCTCCGACCACGCCAAGACGATTGCCGCTGGTTCGAAGGACGCCGCCAAGGCCATTCGCAACGCTGAAACTCCCAAGGCTCTTGACGAACTGATCGAGCGCGTCACGGGCAAGAAGGGCCAGGTCAAGAAGTTCAAGAAGCTCGCCGCTAAGCGTGCCGACGAACTCGCCAAAGCTTCACGCAAGGCCTCGAAGCAGGCTGCAAAGGAAGCCCGCAAGGCTCAGGGCAAGCGCGGCATGTGGATTGTGTGGCTGCTGGCTCTGACCGGTGTCGGCCTGATCGGCTACTACGTCTGGACGAAGGTCAAGCCGGTTGAAGACCCGTGGTCGGAACCGCTGCCGGGCAACCGCCCCGCTGATGCTCGTCCGGTCGGTTCGCACCGTACGACCACCGTTGTCGAAGACGTTCCCGCACCGCTGAACGAAGACGGCGAAGTCATTGTCGAACAGGACGGCCTCAACGTTGCCGAAGGCGACGCCGCCGTTGTCAGCGACCTGCTCGACGAAGACGAAGAAGACAAGAAGGCCTGATCACGGTCTGACGGTGCACTGCGCCCCGTTTGGGACGCTTAGCCCGATAGGCAGATGGCCCGGTTGGGGCCGCGCAGCTGAAAGGCTCGCTGCCTGACTGAATTCCCGAGGCGGAACTCACTTTTGTGAGTTCCGCCTCGTTCGTTTTTGGGGTGGGCAAGTTGTAGGGGTGCGGCCTGTGCTGGCGAGCGTGGTGCGCCATAGCTGCGCCACACCCGTTAGAGGGAATCTGCGCCTTAAGCGCACAAAAACTCCCTTTAGCCACAGATCCACGCCTTAGCCGCCACTGCTAACGGGAGTTTTTGTTGCTAACCGGTGTGCGGGTGTGAGGCTCTGCGGGCCCACCGAGGCGGGTTCAGAGTTTTGTGGGCAACGCAGTGGCCGGGTTCCACATGGAACCCGGCCACAGCACACACAGAAAGGAGATATCACCGGGACTTCGAAAGTACGCCGGATGCATTGGATCCGACTCAGAACACTGCCTATCGTCCTCGATACGCAACATCCGGAGTTTTTTCCGTTGCCTAAACCACATTAGCTGGGAATTGCAGGAACACAAGGCTTTTGCCCGACCTTTCGAACGATATGTCGGACACCTGGCGCCTCAACCGGCTCACTCTGCTGAATAGGCGACAAAACGAGGTAAAAACTGCCGGATCGCCTCAATCTTCCGCCTATTCAGCAGAACTGACGAGTAACCGCCGAAGCCAGAAACCCCGCCCGCGCAGCCCCTCACCCCACCGTGGGCCGGGGGAACGGCATGAGCGCTTCGACAGCGGCGGCGACTTGCAGCACAGTTGCTTCGCGGTAGGGCATGCCGACAATCTGCACGCCCGTGGGCACTCCCGCCGAGCCGATGCCGCTGGGCACTGACATAGCCGGCATCCTGTTTGCGATGTTGAACGGCACCACCTGGTGAGCCTCCCAGTAGAAGCTGTGCTCACCGTCGGGCCGGTCGATGCCGGTGGTGAAGTCTTCTCCGGCGTCGAGGTCTTCCACGGCAGAGGTCGCGGTGATGAGCACGTCAACGTCGTCCAGTGCCTTAAGCAGCTTCTGCTGGATGTCTGATTCGACGATGGCGGCTTCAAGAAGCGACGTTTCTTCGGCAAATCGCGTGGTCCGGCGGACGAACTCCTGCGTGTAGGGCTCAAGAACCGTAATGTCTCCCCCGGCCTGCCGCATAACGTTGCGAGCCAAAAGCCCGCCGTAGTGAGCCATCGAGGCGCGCGTGACATCGTCAAGTTTCAGCCCAACTTCGACGGGCACAATGCGCGCTCCCGCAGCCTCCAGTGCTTCGGCAATGCGCTCAACGCCGAGTCGCGTGGACTCATCGAGTTCATAACAGCCAAGGTCGGCGCTGACTCCGATCTTCCATCCGCTCAGGTCGACTTCATGCTTACCTGCTTCAGGCGAAACTTCCGACCCTGAGGTGAAGTCGTGCCGCCCGAAGCCATATTCGACGGGGAACGTTCCGCTGACGGGAAGCGTCGCCATGTCGAACCTGGACGGTCCCATGATCTGGTTGAAGACAAGTGCGGTGTCAGACACGGTACGCGCCAGAATGTGGTCACCGCGGTACCAGTCGATGTTGGTGGGAACTGCCCCGGGTGTGCGCCCGTAGGAGGTCTTCAGCCCCGGCAGGCCGCAGAAGGCAGCGGGAATGCGAGTGGACCCGCCGATGTCGCTCGCAGTGGCAAAAGGTGCGAAGCCTGCGGCAACCGCAGCACCGGAACCGCCCGATGAGCCACCCGGGGTCTTGTTCAGGTTGTAGGGGTTACGGGTGACTCCCCATTCGCGAGTGTGGGTGAATGTTGCGCACGACATTTCCGGCGTGGTGGTCCGCCCAAACGGAATTGCGCCGGCCTGTTTGAGCCGCTCCACAATTTCAGCGTCTTTTTCCGCGATTCGCCCCTGTAGGGCTTGGGATCCGCGTGTTGCTGACAGGCCTGCAACATCGTGCTGTTCTTTGATGAGGAACGGCACACCCAGAAGTGGGGGTTCGGCATCGCGGTGGGAAGAATCCACACTGCTGCTGGCCCCCGCGCCTTCCTGGTAGCGCCGTGTGGCTGCCAACGCGAGTTCCCTGGCTGAATCGATCTGAAGATCGACAATCGCGTTGATTCCAGTGGCTTTGTCGAGTTCTTCAATTCGCTCAACCAGATGGTCAAGCACTTCCAGCGGGGTGAACGTACCTGCGCGGAAACCGCACAGAAGTTCGCGGACTGACAGCCAGTGCAGCTGATCGGTAGGCATTGCACTCCTTTGTGATGGCCTGTGTCGGTGGGGTGACAAGCCGTATGGCTCTGCCCCACTTTAAAGCCCCTACACGGATTTCCCTAAGCCGTTTACGCCTCTCAGCTGCCGCACAACAATGGCCAAAAGGACCAAGGCGCCGCCGGCTACCGCTGCGAACATGACTGCCGCTGCGATCGGCACTGCGGCGCCACCCGCACCTGCGGCGAAGCCGAAAGCCAGTGGTACGGCCAGTCCGGCCAGCCGTTGGGACATGCCCATGGCTCCGAAGTGTGCCCACGGGCGGAAGGACCCGATGGCGGAGCGGTTGACGTTGAGGACTGTGACAACGACTGTGCTTGCCACCACGGGCCCGCCCAGTGCGATGCCGACGGCCACCAGCCAGGGCTGACTGCTGAGAGCGGCCGTGACTCCGCCGATGCCTGCGATGACGCTTGTGATGATGAATTCGACATTGGCTCGCACAAAGCTGCCGCGGGCTATGAACGCCACAGAAAGAACTGACAGCAGCTCGCGCAGAATCAGGCCTACGCCGATTGCAGCCCCGACCGTGCTTCCGGCGCCTGCTTTTTCTACGGGAAGAACAGAGCCGTGCAGCAGGAACATAAGTGGTGTTATGCATGAGACCACGAGCCCCAGCATGAGCGTCGGCGAATGCAGAGTCGCCGAAACTGATGCCGCCATGGCGGCCAGTGGGTTCAGCGATGCGCCCTCTGCCGTGCGCACGGGTCTGGGGAATCGGTAGCTGAGCGCCCCGAACGTCAGCCCCAGCCCCACTAGGAACCACCACATGATCCACGCGAGGTCCTGAGTCAAGACCGCGGAGATGATGAGAGCCGACCCTAAAGCTCCGCCTCGTTGGAGGATGACCGAGATCCGCTGACCGTCGGCCTGCCGCGACCCCAGGAGGTTCGAAAAGTAGGCGATTCCGGGAATGTAGAGCAGGCTCGAGCACACTGAGAACAGGACCGCCAGCACCAGCCATGCCCAGTCTTGGACACCGCCCAGGGCGGCCAAAAACGCCATAGCGGTGAGCAGGCCGCCGGCGATTCGGGCTACCCGCCGGTTGCCGATCCGGGTGGAAAGCGCCGTGGCAAATGAGTCAAACGCGATTCCCGCGCCCATGTAGAGGGCGAGCGCAATTGGCCTGATCACGGGGTCGGAGATGGACAGCGGGATGGCGGTCATGAGCAGCGTGTGCACGCCGAAGTACAGGGAAATCTGCGTGGAGATCGCCCAGTAGCGGCGGCCGCGCCTGCGCAGCTTCGCCCAGTCGATTCTGTGCTGCTTGTCCACGCTGTCCCTTTCTGCTCGCTGTTGCGGGTTCACGCTGCGGCTGACCCGGCATGGCTGTGGGCTGTTCCGTCGGCCGCACCTGCCTCTGTCACGTGCTGCGGCTTCGCTGCCACAGCAGTGCGGTCAGGAGTGAGGCTGCTGATTCTGGGTCGTCGAGTGACACTCCCAAGGTCGATGCTATGCGCCGGGCTTTTGCGTAGACAGCCGGCCTGCTGATTCCCAGGTGCCGCGCCACGGCGGCTTTCTGTCCGCGGCACAGCAGGTAGACCCACAGGAATTCGAGATCTTCTGACGAGGCGCCGCCGGCCTCCCGCCGTTTGTTTCCGCGGGTTTCGGTGTCGGCTGGGGTGGTTGGTTCGAGCAGCGGTCCGAGTTCGGCGTGGGCGAATGCGCTTATCCGCGGGTCGTCGTGGAGGCTGGCAATGAGGCCGTTGAGCCGCAGGTCGGAGAACCTGTAGAAGGGCTGACGGCGGATGGACATGCCCGCTGCGACGTGGGCGGCTTCGACCGCGGTGGGGATGTCATCGGCAACGGCCACGAGTGCTTCGCTGAGCGGGCCTGCGCCGACTGTGATGGTTTCGAGGATTGCCTCGGTGAGTTCGCGGCACATTTCGGCGGTGAGTTCGTCAGGTGTCGAGGCGGAGGCGGGTTTTGAGGCACGGCTCGGGCTGGGTGCAGACGCACGGTTGGTGCCGCCGGCGCCCGCACACTCGGAGAAACCGAGGATCGCGACGACGGTTCCGCTGCGCCAAGCGGATGTCACGGCGGTCAGCCCTAAGCGTTCGGCGGTTGCCACGATCTCCATGCGCAGGCCTCGTTCGCGCAGCTGGTATTCAGCGCGGTCGTCCTTGCTGACATATTCGCTTGCGCCCGCAGGTTTGTCCCCGCTGACGACGTCATCGCACATTTTCACGGCGATCGCCATGTATCCGCCAGGACCATCGAGCTCTGCTGTGCGGGCGCGTTTGCGGGCGTGTTCTTCGCTCATGTGCGAAAGTTCTGACACGAAGTGGTCGCTGGCTCGCATCCGCAGATCGTGTGTGGTCTGGGAGTGGGCACGCACCAGGGTGATGGCTTGGCCTGCTCGCTCAAGGACCTCGGCCGCATAGGGGTCGTCTTCATGTGCCGAAGGAGCAACCACCCTCCCCCACCTGCGGCCTTTGACGCCCACGGGAACCGCAGTGCCCGCGTTCGGCGGCCAATTTTCTACTGCAGCGAGGCCATCGGCCGGTGCGTGGGCGAGAATCCGGTGAGCGGCGTCTTCCAGCACCACCGGGGTCCCTAAGCGCTCGGCCGCTTCGTGCACGATTCTGCTTTCACCAGCTCCGCTGAGGCTCAGCTCGGTGAAGACCTCGTGGAGTTCGCGCGTGCGTTCGACAATGCTGAGCTGCTGACCGATGAGCATCCGGTGGGCTTCCTGCGTGATCCGCACAAAACGGATGCGGGATCGAAACGCTATGACGGGCATCCCCGCTGCCCTGCCTGCCGCTGTGAGCACCTCGAGGGCCCGAGGGTTGGCAAGCCCCGCCTCGTCAATTGCCTCAACTGCGAACCCCACGGCTCCGGCCCTGCATGCCTTGGTGAGAAAAGCGCGGGTGCGCTGTACGGAATGCTGGAAAGCGGGCGATGATGAGAGCAGCAGTTCGCCTCCCTCCAGGAGATCGGTGACTTCTTCGGTTTCGGCAATGTGGACCCAGCGAATCGGGGTGTCGAGGTGTTCTTCACCGGCAAGCACGACCGGACTGCCGAGCTCCACCTGGGGCAGCTGCAGGAATTTCCTGACGGTGATGTCGCCCAGCGCGTCGGCTTCCTGCCCAGAACCGATGTCCTGCACCGCTTCGCCTTTCAATGTGTAAACAATGTTCAGCCCAGACTTTACAGAATGACTCTTGGCGTGGCCTGGCGCGTAAGACATACTTGCCCGCAGACAACGAACCGCCGCCCCTGTTTGACTGTTCCGCATTGCCGCTGAACAGCCGAGCAGGGGCACTGTGAGCAAAGGGGCTCTTATGAACATCGACCTCGATGACGCTGCGCAGATATACGAACTCGATCGCGCGCACGTTTTTCATTCGTGGTCTGCCCAGGCGCAGATCAATCCCATGACCGTCACGCGCGCCGAAGGTTCGCACGTGTGGGACGGCGAGGGCCGAAAGTTTCTGGACTTTTCGTCCCAGCTGGTCAACACGAACATCGGCCACCAGCACCCCAAGGTCATTCAGGCCATCAAAGACCAGGCTGATTCGATTGCCACGATTGCCCCGGCCCACGCGGTCAAGCCGCGCTCTGAGGCTGCCGCACTCATCACCGGCCTGGCGCCAGACGACATGGACTATGTGTTCTTCACCAACGGCGGGGCGGATGCGAACGAAAACGCCGTTCGCTTGGCGCGCCTGCACACTGGACGCCAAAAGGTGCTGTCGGCCTACCGCAGTTTCCACGGGGCCACGAGCCTGGCGGTGAACCTCACCGGCGACCCACGCCGCATTCCCAATGACACCCCGGGTGAGGGCGTTGTCCACTTCTTCCCGCCGCACACCTACCGTTCGCATTTCGGCACGGACAATGAACACGATGAAACCGAACGCGCTCTGCGCCACCTGGAAGACGTCATTGTGCTCGAAGGTGCGCAGAACATCGCAGCGCTCATCCTGGAGACGATTCCCGGCACCGCAGGCATCTACGCTCCCCCGCCGGGCTACCTGGAGGGCGTGCGAGAGCTGACCCGCAAGTACGGGATCATGTACATTGCCGACGAGGTGATGGCCGGCTTCGGTCGTTCCGGTTCGTGGTTCGCTTTTGAGCAGTTCAATGTCGTACCGGACCTCATCACCTTCGCCAAGGGTGTGAACTCCGGCTATGTGCCACTCGGCGGGGTCATCATGTCCAATGAGATCAAGCAGACCTTTGACGACCGCGTTTTCCCCGGAGGTCTCACGTATTCCGGTCACCCTCTGGCGACCGCGGCCGCGGCTGCGACAATCAAAACCATGCGGGAAGAGGAAATGGTCGAAAACGCCGCCCGGCTGGGAGAAGAAGTCATCCGGCCTGCGCTGGAGAAGATGCATGCCAACCACCCGTCGGTGGGTGATGTGCGCGGACGCGGCTGCTTCTGGGCCATTGAACTGGTCAAGAACAAGGAAACCCGCGAACCGCTGGCACCCTACGGGACGACGAGCGAAGCGATGAACGCCACGATCGCCAAAATCAAGGAGTACGGTGTTCTGCCTTTTGCCAACTTCAACCGCATTCACGTGGTGCCGCCGCTGAACACACCAGACGACGACGTTGTGGCAGGCCTGGACGCCATTGACCGCGCACTCGACGTGGCCGACTCATTCACGGAGTAAGGGGCACGATGTTCGGACTTCCTGTAACAACACTGCTCATCATCGTGGGCATCCCCCTGGGTTGGATTGCCTACACGCTCATCTTCTTCTTTTCATCATCACACTGGGGTGCCGAAGATGCGGAAGAAAGCGCACTCGGGACGCCTGAAGAAGGAGGTGCGCTGTGAGCATCGAACTGACATTCCTGCTGATCTACTTTGCCGCGATGATTGCGATCGGCGTGTGGACCATGCGGCGCAGCTCGACTGGCGAAGAGGGCTACCTCCTGGGTGGGCGCAGCCTGGGTCCGGCGGTGACGGCGCTTAGGCTGCAGTCGTCGTCGATGTCCGGCTACATGTTCCTCGGTGCGGGGTCACTCGGCTACACGCAGGGCTACTTCGGCATGTGGTACGCCATGGGCGACATCGGCGGTGGTGTGCTCAACCTGTCGATTCTGGGCAGGCGCATGCGGAAACTGTCGCAGATGCTCGGATCGCTGACTTCGATTGAGTATTTGGAGCACCGTTACCCGTCGGCGTGGACGCGGGCGGTGGCCGCACCGATCGCGCTGGCGTGCATGTTCCTGTACGTGCTGACACAGTTCATTGCCGGTGGGCGAGGGCTGGAAATGGTCACCGGAATTGACTTCAAGTGGTCGCTGCTCATTGCGATCGGCGTGATTGTTCTCTACACGTTCCTGGGCGGATACCTGGCTGTTGCGTATTCGGACTTCGCGCAGGCGATCATCATGCTGATCGGCATGCTGTGGATTCTCATTGCCACGCTCATGGCTGTCGGCGGTCTGACCGCGGGCAACGAGGCGGTCGGCGAGATCAACCCGAACCTGCTCACCATGTGGGGACCCGACGGCTTTGAGTCCGTCGAATGGGGTGTGATCATCGGTGCGCTGCTGATCTTTTCGATCGGCTACATGGGCTACCCGCACGTGAACGTCAGCCACATGGCCATGAAGAAGCCCTCGGTTGCGCGCACTGCGGCGCTGTACTCGACGGGCTTCAACCTGCTGTTCGTGCCGGCCCCGTACCTGGTTGGCGTTATGGCGCTGGTGCTGCTTCCGAACCTGTCGGATCCTGAACTGGCCGTGTTCGGAATTGCCGAGGCGGTGCTGCCGAACTTCGCTGTCGGCATCGTCATGGCTGCCATCATGGCAGCGATTATGTCGACAGCGGATGCGCTTCTTCTGCAGAGCGGCACGATTGCCTCGCACGATATTTTTGAGCGCTTCATCAGCCGCAGCGGTTCGCAGCGCCAGGCAGTGTGGGTTTCGCGCATCACGGTGCTGGTGCTTGCTGTGATCGGTTTCGCTGTTGCTTTGACGGGAGCGCCCGGTGTGGCTGACCTGGTCATCTTCGCCACCACGATTCTCGGCACGTCGTTTGTTCCGGCGTATGTTGCCGCCGTGTGGTGGAAGAAAGCGAACACTGCCGGAGCTATTTCGTCGATGATCGTCGGTGCTGTGGTTCCGGTTGTGTGGCAGCTGGGCGGTCTGACGGAGAAGACGTCAATCGACCCGATGGCAACGGTTGTTATCTCCGCGCTGACGCTTGTTGTGGTGTCACTTGCCACGCAGAAGGCCAACCCCGTGCCTGAGCACATTGTCGACGCTCTGAACGAAACTGCGAAGGTTGGGCCGATTCCGGCTCGCCTGGCCATGGGGCAGAACCCCGGTCTCGCCGCGCAGGTCCCGGTTGAGGATGAAGCTGGTGCTGGCGACGATGGTGCTGGCTCAACTGCCGCGGGCAGCGCCGGTCAGGTGACGGACGCTGACGGCTCCGATGGCGGTCAGGTGAGGAAGGCTGGCGAGGTGGAAGGCACCTCGCGTGACTGACCCGAACCTGGTGACGGGGTCAGCTGGGCTGCGTGCAGTCCGGCTGACCCCGTCGGTTTCGGCCGCTGAGGCCGAGGAGGTTGTTCGCCGCAGATTGGGCGGCGGGCAGGCTTCCGCGCGGCTGGTTCACCACCCGTTTTGGCATGTGCGGTTGTTGGTTCAGCGAGAGCGCGGGCGGTCGTTGGCGCGGCTGTTCGGGCGGGGTGACACTGGTGGTTTCGGCGCTGGTGGCGCGGCGAGTTCAGCGGCAGTCGACGTGCTTGTCGATGCCAGGGGCGGCACCTCGTTCATTGCGCACTTCCCGGTGGAGGGAACAGCGGTTGAGGCCAGCGGCGCTTTGGCAGAGGCTCCGTCTGAAGCGGTTGCGCGGCAGGCGCGCGACCTCGCTGCCGCAGCCCTGCGGAAGCGCTACCGGCTGGGCATGGTGTTCGACCTGGAGCCGGAAGAACCCCGCGGCGTGCTCAAACCCAATTGGGTGGTTGAGGCCCGCGGGCGCGGGATGAGCGCGCGGATGCTGGTCGACGGTTTCGATGGTTCCCATTGGGTCATCGAGGCGAAGAAGACCAACTGATCGTATTTACACGCAGTCGTTTTCACAGAGCCGTATTCACGCACAGTCGGGCACGGGGAATGTTGGAGTCTTGCGAGCTCAGGCTTTGAGTACGTAGCGGAGAGTTTCGACTACCTGTTCGGTGGTTTCACACCACGCCTGCGCGTCGGCGTCGACTTCTTTGAGCGGGTGGATGATGTCAGCATCGTGCAGTGTGATGTACGGCTTGCCCAGCCCTGCGGCGTAGCCCGCATCGAATGCGGCGTTCCACTGCTTGTATTTATCCCCAAAGCGCACAACAACTATGTCCGCTTTTTCAATGAGCGTGCGAGTGCGGATGGCGTTGACCTTGGCGGACTGGTTGTCACGCCAGAACTGGGAGTGGGTTTCAGCCAGGTGGTCACCAGCGGCGTCACTTGCCGGATGGTCGGTCACGGGTGCAGTGAACGTGATGTCGAGGCCTGCGCCTTTTGCGCCGCGTTCGATTTCTTCACGCCAGTCAGTGTGGATTTCACCGGACAGGTACACGTTGAACGTCATGGGGACTCCTTTGTCGAATGTGAGCTGGATTCGTCTGAACAGTCTGCCTGGACGGCTTGTCCATTAACTGTCTCACATTGCGCAACACGGCACGCCAACAGTCCAAAACCGGGCCAGCCCGACCCGGCGCTTCGGCACTCCACACCCGGCCCTCCACCTCGTCGGCCTTCGGCACTCAGCCCGGCGGCCCGACCCGGCGGCCTCCGGCACCTGGCCCGGCGGCCCAGCCCCACCTCGTCGGCCTCCAGCCAACCCAGACTCACGCGCTAATGCAGGTTTGCGCGGTAATGCGCTGCATTAAAGCGTGACTCTGCATTACCGCGTGCGCAAGGGCAGGTAAGGGGACGAGGTGGAGGTCGGCTGGGCAGGGCCTGGTTACTTCGCTACGAAGTACATCCGCTTATTGACGAACTCATCCATGCCAAGCGGTCCGAGCTCACGGCCAAAGCCTGAGCGCTTGACACCGCCAAATGGGAACTCCGCGCCCTCACCGGCGAAGGTGTTCACGTTCGACATGCCGACGTCAAGCTGCTGAGCTATCTTCTGTGCTCTGTCTTCATCACGTGAGAACACAGCCCCGCCGAGCCCGAACTCGGTGTCGTTTGCCAGCGCAAGGGCTTCTTCATCCGACGACACCCGATAGACGACAGCCACGGGGCCGAACAGCTCTTCCCTGTACGCAGCCATGTCCGATGTGACGTCGGTGATGACTGCCGGCGAAAAGTAAGCGGCCTCACCTCGCTCACCGCCCGCGTGCAGAGTTGCACCGTCTTTCACCGCCTGCTTGACCTGCTTGTCCAAGCGCTCCGCGGCAGCCAATGACGACAACGGGGTGTAGCTGTTCTCGTTTTCGTCTGCGGGCCCGCCCGGATACATATTCTCAGCGAGCGCTTTGAGCTCTTCAACGAACTCGTCGTAGATGTCATCCATAACGATCATTCGCTTGTTTGCGTTGCACACCTGGCCGGTGTTGATCAGCCGGGTTTCCCACGCTTCCTTGGCTGCGGCTTTGACATCGGCCGTATCGAGAATGACGTAGGGGTCTGAACCGCCCAATTCGAGTACAGCTTTCTTCAGGTGCTGGCCCGCTAAGGCTGCAACCGCTGCGCCTGCACGCTCGGAGCCCGTCAGGGAAACTCCTTGAACCCGTGGATCGGCAATGATGTCTGCCACTTGGTCGTGACTTGCAAAGACGTTGTTATATACGCCCCCGGGGACACCTGCATCGTGCATGATCTTTTGGATTGCCAGGGCAGACCGGGGGCAGATCTCTGCGTGTTTGAGGATGATCGTGTTGCCGAGCATGAAGTTCGGGGCGGCGAATCGTGCCACCTGATAGTAGGGGAAGTTCCACGGCATAATGCCCAGAAGCGCTCCGATTGGCCTGCGTTCGATGAAGGCTCGGCCGGACGCATTGGTCGGAATCTCCTGGTCAGCAGACAGTTCTTCAGCATTGTCTGCAAAGTACTGGAAGATCTCTGCACTGAATTCGGCTTCTTCGATGCCCTCAGACACGGGCTTGCCCATCTCTTCGGAGATGATTTCTGCCAGTTCCTGCTTGCGCTCGGCGAACAGCGCTGCAACTCGGTACACGATTTCTCCGCGCTCGGCCGTAGACATCTTGCGCCACGACTGGTACGCGTTATGTGCCTTGTCAAGCGCTGACTCGACCTCTGCACTCGACGCGCTGGTGAACTCTTCTACAACTTCTCCAGTTGCTGGATTCTGCACTCGGTAAGACGGTGAGCTCATAACGTTTCCTTTCTCGACGGCGTGCTTCGCTGCACGCAGCTTTGAGCTGTGGTTTCGACTGATTTCCGCGGCAGTCGGCTACGAAGCGAAGCCGACACCCATTGCATCGAGAACCCGCAGCAGCGGTCCTCGTTTGCCCTCGTTCTGATCGGATTTGATGAGAGCCTTCGTTGTGAGCTTCGCGCCAACCCACATAAAAGGCTCGGGCGGGAACGGCAATGGCTTCTTCTTGACCATCTCCAGTTCGGTAATCTCCGTCTTCGCTCCCGCCAACAAGTCGAGCATGACCTCAGCGCCGAATCGGGATGCGCCCACACCGAGCCCGGTGAAACCGGCTGTGTAGGCCACCTTGCCGCGAAAGGCGGTGTCGAAGAAGGCGAAGAATCGGGTCGAGGCGTCAATTGCCCCGCCCCAGGCGTGGGTGAACTTCGTGCCCTCAGCTTGAGGGAACGTTTCGAAGAAGTGCCGGGCAAGCGTTTCGAATGTCTCCTGCCTGGTGTAGAGCTTTGGCGACACTGCCCGCCCGTAGTAGTAGACCGCGTCCCAACCGCCGAACAGGATCCGGCCGTCGACTGTGCGGCGGTAGTAGTGGAACTGGTTTGCAGCGTCTGCGAGCCCTTCGCGCCCGGCCCAGCCTATTTCCGACCACTGTTCGTCGCTCAGCGGTTCTGTCATGAGGGCGTAGTCATAGATCGGCGCGGTATGCCATTTGACTCGATTCAGAAGAGCGGGAAAAGCGTTGGTGCCCAGAGCCACTTGGCGAGCGGTCACGGTGCCGTTGTCCGTGGTCAGCTTTACCGTGTTCCCTGCATTTTCCAAATTCCTGACGACAGAGTTCTCGTAGACTTCAACCCCGAGGTCACGGCAAACCCGCAGCAGACCCCAACAGAGCTTGGCCGGGTTGAGGATCGCGCACTCGCGTTCCATAAACAGTCCCGCTTTGTATGTGGGGGATTTGATAGACGCCTGAAGTTCTTCTTGCGACAGAAAGACGGCATCCTCATCCGGGTTGTGAGCTTCCCTGAGACCGGCGACCTGGTAGTCCTCCGTCGCAATGTCGATGAGGCCGGTGCGCTCGAAATCACAGTCGATCCCGTAGCGAGTGATGGCGGCTTCGATTTCGTCAAGGTTGCGGTAGCCAAGGCGAGTGAGCTGGGCGTTTTCATTTGGCAGGTGCTTTTCGCCGTTGTCCGCACCGTGAGTCAGACTCGCTTCGCAGAACCCGCCGTTACGGCCCGATGCTGCCCAGCCGACCGTGCCGCCTTCAAGAAGAACAACGTGTCGGTCGGGGTCGCGTTCTTTGGCAAGCAGGGCAGTCCAAAGTCCCGTGAAGCCCCCGCCGACAACAGCGAGATCACAGCTTCGGTTCGCTGATAGCGGGGCTGTTGCCTCGGGCCGTTCTGGGCTGTCTAGCCAAAATGCTTCGTTGGAGACGTCGGCAAGACTTGATCTGATCTGAGATTCCGAAACGGGCATTTTTACCTCACCATTGTTTTGACGATGTCGGTGGATGATTCACCTGAGCGCCGCAGGACCAGTCCCACGACCCCAAGGGCAATGAATGTCAGGACGAGCATGACGGTCGAAATTGCGGCCACTTCCGGCCGCAGCGCCACGCGCACGGCAGAGAAGATGTAGACCGGCCACGGCGTATAGCCCGGCTGTTGGACAAAGCTGGACAGAATTGTGTTGTCTAAGCTCAGAGTGAAGGACATAAGAGCACCAGCCAGAATCCCCGGGGCTGCAATCGGCAGCGTCACTCTGCGGAAAGTCGACCATGGCGTAGCCCCTAGGTCGGCCGCCGCCTCTTCCAGCGAGCGGTCTACTCCTGCCATACGCGTGCGGACAATGAACGTGACCACCGCTACGGAGAACATGGCATGCGAAACGGTCAGGCGCACGAGGCCGTTATTGAACACCCCTAAATGCGCGTCGACTCCCAGTGTTACAAACCACGGCAGAAAGGCGATGCCGTCAACGATCTCCGGCGTAACGAGAGTGACCGCCAACAGCGCAGTCAGCCCTGCAGCCCACCAGGTACCACCTCGTGCACGTGCCAGCGCGATTCCGCCCAGCGTGCCCAGCAGTGTCGCCAAAGCTGCTGACCCCACCGCCGCTTGAAGACTGGTCACCACAGAGGACACGATGACATCGTTGTTGATCCCCGACACATAGGCATCCAGGCCGAAGCCCTGCCAAGACGCCAACATGCGACCAGTGTTGAACGAATAGGCGACTATGACTGCGATGGGAGCGAACAGGTAGACGAATACGAGGACTCCCCAAATAAACAGCCCTGCGTTGCGAGCTGAACTTCTCATCGTGTTCCGCCTTTCAAAGCAGTGATTTCCTCAGCTTTGAGGTGCACCGAGTTGATTCGCTCCATCATCCGCCGTCCAAGGAACATCAATACCGCTCCGAGACCGAGGACCAGCAGTGTGGCAAGCATCAGAGTCACGGCCATTGCGGAACCGAGAGCCCAGTTCTGGGCCGTGTTGAACTGGTTCGCAATCAGCTGGCCAACCATCGAACCGTTCGCTCCGCCAAGCACGGTCGCCGTCACGTAGTCGCCGTTGAGCGGAATGAAGACAAGCAGGCAGCCAGACACCACACCCGGCATAGCCAGCGGCAAAGTCACTCGGAAGAAAGTTGACCAGGGCCCTGCGCCGAGGTCGTAGCTTGCCTCTCTCAGCTGTCTCCCGGCCGCATCCATTGCTACGAACAGCGGAAGAATCATCAACGGCAGGTAGTTGTAGACAACGCCGATCTGCACTGCTGCCCGCGTGTAGAGAATATCGAGGCCGCCTTCGCTGAGCCCGAGCGCTTGGAGCGCTTTTGACACAAAGCCTTCGCTCGACAGCATGATCTGCCATCCAAGGGTTCTGACCAAAAAGTTCGTCCAGAACGGAACCATGACCAAGGCCAAGAGCAGTCCTCGACGCTCCGGTCTGACCTTCACAGCCAGCCAGTACGAAAAGGGAACCGCAATCAGCAAGCAGATCAGAGTGCCGAGTATCGAAATCCGCAGCGTTGACAGGAAAGTCGACAGAGCCGAAGAAGACAGAGCCTCGCCGTAACGATCAAAGCTCAGCCTGTCCATTGCTACCGTCGTGAACGCATCTGGCTTATAGCCGAAGCTGTACCACAGCACGAGGGCCACCGGGATGACGAAGAAGAAAACAGCGTAGGCCCACGTGGGAAACGAGAGGGCCCCGGGGCCGAGGATTCGGGATGCTATGCGCTTCATGCTGAGCTCCTAGTCCTTGCGTCTGCATAGATATCGACCCTGGGCTGAATGCCCTTTCCTTCTTCTGAGGGAACCAGCCGATCCAGGATTGTTTGTTCTGGGAAGATCAGTTCGGGAAAGTCGAAGTCGCCCGCCGCCTCTTTCAGGCCCTTCGTCCCAACGTGATAGCCGATGTAGTCGACGTTTCGCAGCGCTGCTTCGGGAGTCAGCATGTAGTTGATGAACTCATACGCAGCATCTGGGTGGGGCGCCCCGGTTGCAATACACCAGTTGTCCATCCACAGGTTTGCAACCGGAGTGGGGAACACGAACTTCCAGCGGTCAGGGTCGTCGGCTTCTAAAAGCCCTTGGCGTGCATCTCCGTTGAATGCGTGCAGAAGACTCAGCCCGCCCTGGGCCATACCCTGGGCAACTGTGCTTGAATACGCGCGAATGTGAGGGGCGATGTCGTCGACGACAATCGACCGGGCCTGCTTCAGGACATCGGAGTCTTCTGTATTGACGTCCTCACCCATAGCTGCCAGCGCGATTGCGGTGAGTTCCCACGGGTCTTCGAGGACGGCAGTCCGGCCAGCGGCCTCTTTGCCCGCAGCGTCGATGAAGTCCTGCCAAGTAGTCAGGTCCCGTTTGATGACCGTTCGGTCGTATATGTAGCCAGTGGTTCCCCATGCCTTGCATATTGAATACCTGTTTCCAGGATCAAACTGCTGGTCGATGAAGTTCGGATCCATATTCGCAAAGTTGGGGATCCGGTCGAGGTCGAGCGGCTGAATGAGATTGTGCTCGATCATCAGCGGTATCCGCGAACCGGTTGGGACCACGATGTCGTAGCCGGAGGTGCCTCGACTGCCGGCAAGTTTAGCGACAAGTTCGTCGTTTGAGCCGTAGGAGTCGACCTGCACTCGAATGCTGACATTCTGTGAGAATGCCCTGATGTTCTCAGGGTCGTCGTAGTCGCCCCAGGAGTACAGGTTCAACTTGTCTTCGAGTCTGCCGTCAGGACGAGGGGAATCGGCCATCCTCCCGGTCTGCCCGCAGCCGGCCAGCCCAGCCAGGCCGACTAAGCCCATTCCACTCAGAAAAGCTCTTCGGCTCGGGTTGGCTGCGGCAGTCAGCTGCCTTTTGATTCGGCCAGCCTGCGACCGAGGTGCGAGAAACCGAACCGCGCGCTTGTCATCGTTCATGGCTGAACACCTGAACCTGGCCCGTTCCCCATGAAACACATACCTCTGCACCGGCAGCTGTCGCCTGGGCCGAAAGTGCGGACTCGCGGACCAGGATTTCGTGCCCGTCGAAAAGCCGGACTATGTACTGAACAACATCTCCGAGGAAGGACACTCCGACGACTTTGCCCTCGACCGCGTCCAGGAGGTCGTTGGCCGCAGCTCTGTTCTGCTGCCCGGCTGCGGTTGAATCATCCAGAGGAGTCAGCTTCATGTTCTCGGGGCGAATAGCGACTTCGACCGCGTCTCCCCTGCTGGCTCCCTCTGGGAGCTGAGCAGCTCGTGCAGTGATCTTCGAACGTGAGCTGCGCAGAACGGCAGTGTCACCTTCGATGGCTTCGATTTTCGCATCTACAAAATTCTGCTTGCCGATGAACCCTGCGACGAACCGGTTTGCCGGCTGAAGATAGATTTCTTCGGCATTGCCGATCTGCTGAATCTTCCCTCCGCTCAACACGACGATTCGGTCGCTCATCGCCAGCGCCTCTTCTTGATCGTGGGTGACGAAGACGAATGTTGTGCCGAGATCGGCGTGCAGGCGCTTGAGCTCAATCTGCATCTCTTCTCGAAGCTTTCTGTCCAGCGCCGACATCGGTTCATCGAGCAGAAGCACCTTGGGTCGATTGACTAAAGCGCGTGCGAGAGCCACACGCTGCTGCTGACCGCCGGACAGCTGACCTGGCCTGCGTTCAACGAAGCTCTCCATCTGGACCAACTGCAGGGACTGCACTACCCGTTCGCGAATCTCCTTTTTCGGAACCTTCTTTCGCTGGAGACCGAAGGCTACGTTGTCCGCCACGCTCATGTGAGGAAACAGTGCGTAGGACTGAAAGACCGTGTTGACTGGACGACGGTAGGCAGGCACCCCAACCAGGTTCTGACCGGAAAGGCACACCTGTCCCTCAGTAGGGTCCTCGAACCCGGCGATGATTCTCAGGAGAGTTGTCTTCCCGCAACCAGATGGTCCCAACAGCGAAAGGAACTCGCCGGATGCGACCGTCAGATCGAGGTCGTCCAGCGCAGTGTGGTCACCGAACCGCTTTGTAACTCCTCGGATTTCAAGTTGGCCGGCTTCTGCACATTCGGCATGGCGCGAAGCAGCTGCTTCAGTACTGGTTGTCATGCTTCCCCTCTTCTCTGGTGTCGCAGAAGGTTTCGCCCGTCACACCGGCAACTCTGCTGGTGAATAGGCCGTGGCTTTGCACTCTCGTCTCTGAGCGTCCAGAACAGACGTCATAGGACGCGGCGTGAGCTGCAACACAGCAACATCGAACACGGTACCGCGCAGAAAGCGCATGTGTCTACTGATTCAGTTGAAAACCAGAATCTTGCTATCGCTTTCGACAGTTTGATACTGTCATTAGTGCGCAATCGATTGCCGCTTTGCAGGAGATAAATGCATGGAACACCTCAAGGGAGCTGATCAGGAGTTAGAACTCGACAGCAAATCGAAGGCGATTATCGAAGCACTGCAGCAGGACGGCCGTCGCAGCTATGCAGAGATAGGCCGCGAAGTCGGGCTTTCAGAAGCCGCTGTTCGACAGCGCGCTGCGAAGCTCATCGTTGCGGGAGTCATGCAGATTGTCGCCGTCACCTCGCCCATGCAGCTGGGCTTCAAACGCCAGGCAATGATCGGCGTGAGGGTTCATGGGGACATAACCGAAACCGCCGAAGCGCTGAGCAAACTCCCCCAGGTTGACTACACGGTCGTGACCGCCGGAACGTACGACATCCTCATTGAAGTCGTCTGCGCGGACGACGATGAGCTTCTTAAAACCCTGCAGCAGCTGCGCGCCTTCGAATCGATCCAGTCAACAGAAACCATGATGTACCTCAAACTCTGGGACCAGAAGTACAACTGGGGCACCAGATAAGACGAGGCAAGAAAGCAAGGATTCCAATGTCAAACACTGACCTTCAAGCAGGCCTGCGCGATCACCTGTGGATGCACATGGCAAGCCACGAACACCTGTTCAGCGGCGGTCGCACACCGATCATCACCCACGGCGAAGGCCACCACGTGTGGGATGACAAGGGACACAAGCTCATTGACGGCCTGGCCGGACTGTTCACGGTGCAGGTGGGCTATGGGCGCGAAGAACTCGCCCAGGCTGCCTACGACCAGACCAAGAAGCTGGGTTTCTTCCCCCTGTGGTCCTATGCGCACGAACCAGCCATCGAACTGGCCACCCGCCTGGCCGCCTACGCACCGGGCGATCTCAACAGGGTGTTCTTCACCTCGGGCGGTGGTGACTCTGTCGAGTCCGCACTTAAGCTCGCCAAGAACTACTTCCGCCTGACCGGCAAGCCGGGCAAGCACAAGATCATTTCCCGGGCGACCGCCTACCACGGCACCCCACACGGTGCCCTGAGCGTGACCTCGCTGCCGGACCTGCGCAATCAGTTTGCACCGCTCGTGCCCGGTGCGCACAAGGTGCCGAACACCAACTTCTACCGCGCTGACGACCGCTTCGCCGGTGACGAAAAGGCATTCGGCCGCTGGGCTGCCGACCGTATTGAAGAAGCCATTGAGTTCGAAGGTGCGGATTCCGTTGCGGCGGTGTTCCTCGAACCCGTGCAGAACTCCGGCGGCTGCTTCCCGCCACCTCCGGGATACTTCGAGCGCGTGCGCGAAATCTGCGATGAACACGATGTTCTGCTGGTCTCGGATGAAACGATCTGCGCCTTTGGCCGCATCGGCTCGATGTTCGCATGCAACGACTTCGACTATGTGCCGGACATCATCACCACTGCCAAGGGCATCACCTCCGGCTATGCCCCGCTGGGCGCGATGGTCGCCTCCGACCGCCTGTTCGAACCCTTCGGCAAGGGCGGGGAAACTTTCTACCACGGCTACACCTTCGGCGGACACCCCGTTTCCTGCGCCGTGGCACTGGCCAACCTCGACGTCATGGAAAAGGACGGTCTGAACGACCGCGTGGCATCGAACTCACTGGCCTTCCGCAACACCCTTGAGAAGCTCACGGACCTCCCGATTGTCGGCGACGTCCGAGGTGAGGGTTACTTCTTCGGCATTGAACTGGTCAAGGACAAGGCCACCAAGGAAACGTTCACGGAAGAAGAGTGCGAGCGCGTCCTCAACGGCTTCGTGTCGCCGGCACTGTACGAACGCGGCCTGTACTGCCGAGCTGACGACCGCGGCGAACCCGTCATTCAGCTGGCTCCCCCGCTGACCTGCGGGCCCGAGGACTTCGAGGAAATGGAGCAGATCATCCGCTCCGTCCTCGTCGACGCAGCCGAAAAACTGTAAGAAGAACGGGGACGAGGTGCCGGTTGCGGCACCTCGGCAACCGGCGCCTTGGCGGGGGTCGGCAACTTGGCAATCGGCACCTCGGCGGCCAACCGACCCCTCGGCCGACTCCCCAGCCAGTCCAGACTCACGCTTTAATGCAGCCTCACGCGCAAATGCGCCGGATTAAAGCGTGGATCTGCATTTCCGCGCGAGAACACGCCAGTAAACGGACGAGGTGCCGCCCCGGTTTTCTATTCTGGCTTCGGCTTTTCGGCAACCGGCACCTCGGCGGTACACCCCAAGAGCACAACGACAGAGCCCACCTTCCGCAAACAGCAGCAGATGGGCTCTGTGTCATGTGACCAACTCAGACCAGATCGGCGGCTTCGCACCGCCCCTCACTGTCTGAGAAACAGCTGTCACACCATCGAGGCAACCGAGAACATCGCGAGTGCAAGAAGGAAGCCCACAAAGCCGACAACGGTTGTCAAGACTGTCCACGTTCGCAGCGTTTGGGCGGTCGACAGGCCAAAGAAACGGCTGACCAGCCAGAAGCCGGAGTCGTTGACGTGGCTGACTACTGATGATCCGCCAGCGGCTGCGGCGACGAGCGCGACAAGCTGCAGCGAATTGTAGTCACCGGAAAGGATTGCCGGCTGCATGAGGGCAGCAGCTGCCGTAAGAGAGACCGTTGCCGATCCCTGCGCGACACGAACAACTGCAGCCACAAGGAACGTTGCCACGACGATCGGCAGATGCATCGCGTCCATTGCCGCGGCAATCGCGTCACCGATTCCAGATGAGCGCAGCACACCTCCGAACATTCCACCCGCTCCGGTGACGAGGATGACGGAACAGACAGGCCCGAGGGCAGAATCAGTGACCAACTCCGTAAGTTTGCCGCTCTTGCCGCGCCCAACGCCCAGGATGAAAACTGCGATCATAACGGTGATTAGAAGCGCCACCGGCGTCTCGCCAATCATCCGCAGCGTCTGCACAGTCTGGTCTTCTCTATCGACAAGTCCAGCCGTCGACAAAGTGTTGAGCACCGTGTTGAAGGCAATTAGAGCCAGCGGGAGCACAAGCAAGAACACAACCACCATTGGGCTGGGGTTGGATTCAAACTTCTTAGTCATTTCGTTTTCGCGCTTCGAGCCCAGAATCTCAGGCACGGGCACCGACATCGACTTGGTCAAGGGCTGGGAGAAAAGTGCGGCGACAGCCCAGGTGACAATGACGAACACCAGACCCCAGATCACCATGAGGCCCTGGTCCGCACCGAACAGGTCGACTGCGGTCACGGGACCAGGATGGGGCGGAACGAAGATGTGCATGGACAGGAACGCAAGCACTGAAGGGAAGGCGATTGACAGGAAAGGCATGCTCAGGCGCCGCGCAACGGCGTAGATGATCGGCAGCATGAGCACCAGACCGGCATCGAAGAAGATGGGGAAGCCCATCAGCAGGCTGGCCACCGATACAGCCAGCGGCGCACGCTTCTCACCGAAAACCTGGATGAGGTTGTCCGTCAGCCGCTGTGCTCCACCACTCGCTTCTAGCAGTCGCCCTAGCATCGCGCCGAGGCCCACCAGCAGTGCAACGCTAGCCAAAGTGCCGCCGAAGCCAGACAGCATGACCGGCACAATATTTGCAGGCGTGATGCCTGTAGCAAGGGCGGTCAGGAGGCTCACCAGAACGAGTGCGACGAACGCGTGAATCCTAAAGGCGATGATTAGCAGAAGAAGAACGGCAACTGCTGCAGCCGCAACGCCAAGCAGCCCTCCCGTGGAGAGCTCCCACTGAAAGACGATTTCGTTATCCATTGATTGCCCTTTGGGTGGTCTAAAAGTCAGTGGTTCAGGCGCGGAATCGGGCCGGACTGCGCGATCTTCTGGTAAGCAACGGCAGGTTCCAGAACCATGCCGTCACCCAGCTGGCTCACCATGGATCGGCTGATCTCCTGCCACGGAGTTTGGCTGGCGGGGTACGCGTAGCCACCCGACGCTTCAAGCTCTGCTCTGCGGGATTCAAGTTCGGCTGCGTCGACCAGCAGGTCAACACGGCTGGTATTGAGATCAATTCGCAGACGGTCGCCCGTGCGCAGCAAAGCAAGAACAGCTCCCGGCGAAGCAGCCTCGGGAGAACAGTTGAGGATGGACGGTGAAGCTGAAGTACCCGACTGACGACCATCGCCGATGCAGGGCAGGCTCGTGACTCCCTCATTGATGAGGCGCGCAGGAGGATGCATGTTGACCACCTCGGCAGCTCCCGGGTAGCCGATTGCGCCTGTACCGCGCATGACGAGAATCGAGTGCTCATCCACGCCGAGCTCTGGGTCGTCAATCCGGGCGTGGTAGTCCTCAGGACCGTCGAACACAACGGCAGTGCCCTCAAAGGCGTTCGGGTCATCAGGGTTGGTGAGGTAGCGACTGCGGAACTCTTCACTGATGACAGAGGTCTTCATCACCCCGTTGTCGAACAGGTTGCCTGTCATCACCTGGAATCCAGCAGCCTCGACCAAAGGTTCGTCGATATCGCGTATGACATCCCGATCCATGACGACCGATTCACGACAGTTGTCGCCAATAGTGCGGCCATTGGCGGTAAGGGCGTCCTCGTAAATGAGCCCCTTCTTCATAAGCTCATTGATCACAGCTGGGACGCCACCGGCACGGAAGAACTCTTCTCCCAAGAATCGCCCTGCGGGCTGCATGTCCACCAGCAGAGGAACTTCATGGCCGTATGTCTGCCAGTCCTTGATGTCCAGCTCGACACCCAGGTGGCGCGCAATCGCAACCAGATGCCACGGCGCATTAGAAGAACCGCCGATGGCTGAGCACACGCGGATAGCGTTGATGAACGCTTCTCGCGTCATGATGTCCGAGGGTTTGCGGTCGGCGTAGGCCATCTCAACAATCCGACGGCCTGATTCGTAGGCAATTGCGGGGCGCTCTTGATACGGAGCGGGGATAGCAGAACAACCGGGCAGGCTCATACCGAGCGCTTCGCCTACGGCATTCATCGTCGAGGCCGTGCCCATGGTGTTGCAGTGCCCGATTGACGGCGAAGACTGCTTGACCATCTGCCAGTATTCGTTCTTATCGATCTTGCCGGCAGCAAAAAGGTCGCGCGCTTCCCACGAAATTGTGCCCGTACCCACCCGGCGGCCCTTGTACCAGCCGTTGAGCATGGGCCCACCGGACAGAACAATTGCCGGAATGTTTACGGTCGCGGCTGCCATGAGAAGGGCCGGCGTCGTCTTATCACACCCGGTTGTCAGCACCACAGCATCCAGCGGGTAGCCGTGGAGTGTTTCAACAAGCCCCAGGTATTGAAGGTTGCGGTCGAGTGCGGCAGTTGGGCGCTTACCCGTTTCTTGGATCGGGTGAACGGGGAATTCGAAACAGATTCCGCCAGCTTCGCGAATCCCTTCACGCACGCGCTTAGCCAGTTCAATGTGGTGACGGTTGCACGGGACAAGATCGCTGCCGGTCTGTGCAATTCCGATGATCGGCTTACCGGACTGCAGCTCTTCCTGGCTCAGCCCGTAGTTGAGGTATCGCTCGAGGATGAGGATTGTGGAATCAGGTTCGTTGGGGTTGTCGAACCACTCCTGAGACCGCCAGCGCAGTGGAACAGCTCCACCCTCATCGTGCGGAGTCTCACCAGCTGCGTCCCCACCATTCGCCGTACCGGCGTAGCCCTTCGGGTTGTATCCACTGGTATGAGTACCTGGATAGTCATGGACCCCAACCGAGAGGACACCTTCGTGCTTCGGCAACGTCTCCTTCGACATTGCTACCGCCTTCCATGAGAGCGGCTGGGCATTCACCCACCGCATCGTATACAGAACTCGATAATCCTATACGGAGGATGGGCCGAATGTAAGCTAGGTAACAGGACAAGATTTTGTCGGCTACTCTGCCTCACTCTTGGGCAAGATGCGGGCCTGACATTGCCGCCCGCTGACGCCTACCTCAGCGCGACGGGCGGATGCGCCCGGTAGGAACTGCCGCAACGGCGGCAGCATCGACCGACAGGTCTGACATCTGCGGAGCAAATCGCTTCAGCGAGTTCGTCAAATGCATCCGCATAAGCTCTTCAGCTCTATTGGGATCACACTGTGCGATGGCCTCACCAATCGCCCGGTGCTCATCGAGAGTGACACCGAAGTGCTCCCCGAGCGTGTCCGACCCTTCGATGTCGTCGCCGTACAGTCGGAACAGATGCAGCTGCGCGTGGAGACTTTCGAAAGCAGTGAAAAGGAATGAATTGCCAGTGGCCCGCTGAAGTGTTTTATGAAACAGCTCGTCATGCATTGCCAAATGAGTTCGGGATACATTTCCGCTGGCACGAAAATCGTCCACCAAGCTGACCAAGTCTTCGCCCGGGTTAGTCATTCGGTCCGAGGACAGCACCCTGGCCGACCAGGGCTCAAGAAGCATTCGCACTTCAAACATGTGCCGGAATTCCGTAGCGTCAAGAAGCGCGGTGGTGGAATAGCCGCGGCCGCGCACACGCTCAACCAGACCATCACCCTCAAGGTGATGAAGAGCCTCGCGCACAGGGGTCTGGGAGACACCGAGCTCACGCACCAGCGCATCGATGTTGACCTTGCTTCCAGGGCGAATATCGTTGCGAACGATTTTCTCCCTGATCAGGTCATATACCGATTCTGTTTCCACGCGAGTCCTCCACCTGGCGCTCTGACCAATCAAACTAGCTTTACCCGAAATAAAGCTTAAATTCCACCATTGAAAAGGGCTCGCGCCTGCCGGTGCCGGCAGGCGCGAGCCTACTGAGACCGCTTAGCTCAGCCGACAATCCGCAGGCTCGACAGGCCCGCATCGACCGTCAGGGACGTACCGGTTGTCGACCCGGCCCGAGGCGAGGCCAGATACGCAACCGCATCAGCCACCTCGTCTGCTGTCACCAGTCGGCCATGAGGCTGGCGCGACTTGAGCGCTTCAAGTTCCGCAGCCGGATCGTCAGCCTTGTCCAACAGTCGCTGAATCCACGGGGTATCTGCCGTCCCGGGGTGCACCGCGTTGAATCGGATGCCCTCCTTCAGGTAGTCGGCAGCCATCGCGGTGGTCAAAGAAGTCACAGCACCCTTCACTGTGCTGTAGAGGGCGCGCTTCACAAGCCCGGTGTGCGCGGCAACAGAGGCCGTGGTCACGACCGCCGCAGCATCTGACTCACGCAGAGTCGGCAGGGCCGCGCGAGTCACGCGCACCGTTCCCAGAACGTTGATTTCATAAACCCTGCGCCACTCGTCCAAGTCCCCGTCTTCGACGGTGCCCTGAGCGCCGATCGAGGCGTTGTTCACGAGAACGTCCAGGCCGCCAAGAGCCTCGACGGCCTGAGCTACGGAGCGCTCGACCTGTTCATCGTTGCTGATATCAGCCTGGAAGAACTCGACGCCTTCATCCGGTGACGGGTTGAGGTCGAGCACCGCAACCCGAGCACCTTCGCTTTTCAGGCGGCCGGCAATTGCAAGGCCGATACCGGACGAACCACCGGTCACCAGCGCTTTGAGTCCAGAAAAAGCTTCACTCATCACATAACTCCTCAGCTGTGCGCTACGCAGACTTGGCGCTGACGACCCAGACCGTCGATCTCCATTTCAACAACGTCCCCGTCCTTGAGGTAGGGGAAGCGTCCGGACAGTGCAACGCCCTCCGGGGTTCCCGTCAGAATGAGATCTCCCGGCTCGAGCGTCATGTACTGGCTGAGCTCCCAAACAATGTGGTCCACCGAGAAGATGAGGTCGGAGGTGTTTGAATCCTGACGGATTTCGCCGTTGACCCAGCTGCGCAGACCCAGATTCTTTTCATCAACTTCATCGGCTGTCACGAGCCACGGCCCCACCGGCGAGAAACCGGGCGCAGACTTGCCCTTGCCCCACTGACCACCGGAGAGCTCAAGCTGCCATTCCCGCTCAGAGAGGTCGTTGGCGAGCACGAAGCCGGCGATGTGATCACGCGACTGTTCCGGCGCCTCGAGATAGGAAGCGCGCTTGCCGATGACAACACCGAGCTCAACTTCCCAGTCGGTCTTGGTTGAGCCCTTCGGAATCGTCACCTGGTCATTCGGCCCGACCACGGTGTTGGGCAGTTTATTGAAGATAACCATGTTCTTCGGCGGCTCTGCACCAGATTCAGCCGCGTGCGCAGCGTAGTTCATACCAACGCAGATGACAGCCGACGGACGAGCAATGGGAGACCCAACCCGCTCGCCCGAAAAGCCCTCGAGCTCCTGAAGCTCGCCAGCAGCAAACGCGGCTCGGACCTTGTCGACACCGTTTGCAAGAAAATCTCCGTCAACGGCAGCCGTGTACGGCCGGATATCCAAAACCTTGTCGCCATCGAATACCACTGGGACCTCTTCGCCTACAGGTCCTACGTGCCCAAACTTCATGGCCCTTCTTTCTCTTGATGCCTTGATAAACGCTCTGCTGTCCCACGCGGCGCCTGGAGACAGCGCCGGCATCCAGTGGCCGCATGCATCAGCACGCCATCGACACTACAACCAACAGAGCAAAAATGCTATAGGAATTGCATAAATCCGATATCAGCGGTTCAATGGTTGCCAGATGACCAATGCGGACCCCATAAGCAATGGAGCAATTTATGGACCTCTCGCTGATCCTTCCTGACGACAAAGACAACGCCGCCGTCGCGGTCAGAGACATCCAGGCAGGCGAAACTCTTGAAGTAGCAGGAGATTCGATAACCGTGACCGCACCCGTGCTGACGGGACACCGGATCGCAGTCAAACCAATCCAGCAAGGCGAGCTCATCACTTCGTGGGGCATTCCATTCGGGGAGGCCACAGCTGCCATCGCCCCAGGCGATTACCTCTGCAATGAACGAATGCAGAGCGTGCTGCAGCATCGTGAGCCAGAGCTGTTCCCGAAGCCGCCGACAATCAACTTTGCAGATAGGGATACTGTCAGCGACCCTGAATCCGCTGGCGAACAGGCAATCAGGCACAACAGCACCGACCTTGCACAAGCGCTGACCTTTCCAGGCTTCAACCGCGGTGAAGCCCGAGGCTGGGGCACGCGCAACTACATCGCTGTTATCGGAGCCTCATCTCTGAGCACACAACTGGTCATCGACGCGGTTCACGAACTCAGGGCCCAGCACCCGGAGTCACCCGAAACCGGCTTTGACGGAATCGTCGCCGTAACTCACACAGAAGGGGGCACAGGCCGCCGCGAAAACAACCACCAGCTGGTCATTCGCACCCTGGCCGGATTCGCAGTCAACCCCAATGTCGGCGCCGCCATCGTCGTCAACCACCCCGAGTCCTCCATCGAGAACGCCGAGGTCCTCGAAGCACTGAACAACCTGCCGATCCCCTCCACCAGCTACACGGTTCGCTACTTCACGGCCACGGGGGACCTGTCTGAAGACATCGACGGCGTTGTGGCCACCGCAAACTCAGTGGTCTCCCGCGTAAAGCGAAGCGAAAGGGAAACCGCACCCATTTCAGCTCTGCGCCTCGCAATGCAGTGCGGAGGCTCAGACGCCTTTTCCGGGGTATCCGCGAACCCAGTGCTCGGGGAGGCATCCCACCTCATCGTGCGCTCGGGCGGAAGCGTCAACATCGCGGAAACTGATGAGCTCATCGGGTCGGAATCCCACACCCTGGACACTGTGTCATCAGCAGATGCCGCCCAAAAGTTCTCGGCGGTGCAGAAGAGATTCAAAGAATGGGCAGGCAGGCACGGGCACTCCGCGGAAGGCAACCCATCGGGCGGAAACCTCTATCGCGGCCTGTACAACATCACCTTGAAGTCGATTGGCGCCGCACGCAAGAAATCATCGAAAACGGCGCTCGACCACGTCATCGATTACGGCCAGCTGATGACCACACCCGGCTTCTATTTCATGGACTCCCCCGGCAACGACCTCGAGTCAATCGCTGGGCAAGTAGCCTCCGGCGCGAATGTCATTGCCTTCACCACAGGCAACGGCTCAATCACAAACTTCCCATTCGTACCGACCATCAAGATCGTCACCACGACTCAACGGTACGAAATGCTGGAGACCGAAATGGACTTCAACGCAGGGACCATTCTTGAGGGAGCGGACCTAGAAGCCGTCGGCGCAGAGCTCTTCGACCAGATCGTGGCGGCGGCGTCGGGCACTGCGACCAGCGGCGAGGCCACCGGCCAAACCCAGGTTCAGATCTGGCGCGCATGGGGCCTGGAAGAGGGCGAATCTTCGGCCGAATCGGCGTTTGAACCCACAGGCGCCCCAGCCGTCTCCATTTCGCCCGAGGATGCATTCACCAACGGCAGCCCTCCTGAGCTGAACCTCATTCTGCCAACCAGCCTGTGCTCGGGCCAGGTGGCTGAAAAGCTGGCACTCACGTACAACGAGGGCAACTCCCTTCACCGTGTTATCGCGCTCCCCCACACAGAGGGCTGCGGCGTGACAAGTGGTGAATCAGAAACGGTCTTCGCCCGAATCCTCCTGGGCTACGCGCAGCATCCGTCTATCCGCTCCACTGTATTTCTGGAGCACGGCTGCGAAAAGACACACAATGACTTCTTCCGCCAAGCGATGAACAACAGCGGATTGGATATCAACTCTGTGGGCTGGGCAAGCATTCAGCTGGGTGGAGGCATTCAGGGGGTGCAGTCCTCTATTGAGACACTCTTTGAAGGGGCTCAGTCGCCAGATTCCACCCCGCACGCGCTGACCATCGGCATCGTCAACCTCGCAGCCGCGGACGAGGGCGCCGCCCAGCTTTCAGCGCAGACAGTCTCGGAACTTGTTTCACGCGGCATCAGCGTGATCATTCCGGAGAACGACTGCACTGTGACCACAGAAGCAGGACGACAGAAACTGAAGGAGCTGCACGGCAACATTGATCTGCAGCCAACCCTGAAGTTCGGCGAACGCCCAACAAATCCCGGACTGCACATTATGCAGACTGAATCGACTGATTCACTGGAGATCTTCACCGGTCTCGGCGCGTCCGGATGCTCGGCCATCGTCAACTTTGCCGGGAAATACCCCCACCAGCCGCACCGCTTCATCCCCACGCTCCAAGTCGGGCAAACCGAAGGGACATGCGACCTCGGGTACGGCCCCAACCTCACCGCCGCATCAGTTGCCGACACCGCACAGCTGACCGTGCAGGGGCTTTACACACCGGTCATCGGAGCCCGACCCAATGTCGGCTTCCAGATCCCACGCGGGCAACTGGGTATTTCCATGTAAGAGGTATTGAACCCTCTCAAAAGTTCCTATAGGTTTAGCTAACTCCGTATAGGTAGGTGTAACAATGAAGTTTTCGACCAGCGAACTCATCCAGTTCGCAAAAGCCGCACTGCAGGCGCACAACGTCCCCGCTGAGGACGCGCAGATTACTGCTGTTTCGCTTGTCCAAGCGGATCAGCGAGGCATCACGAGCCATGGTTTGCTGCGCCTTCCGCTGTACGTGAAGGCCATCGTTGCCGGTGGGATCAATCCTGTTCCCAACGTAAAGATCGCAACCCCTGATGCGGCAACAACAACTATCGACGGCGATAACGGGCTTGGCCAGGTTGTGATGCGCGAAACCGTGAACTGGGCGGCGCAGTCCGCGCAGAACCACGGCGTATCCGTGGCTGCGGTCGAAAACTCCAGCCACTACGGGGCAGGAGCCTTCTGGACCGACCGACTGGCCGCTGCCGGGCTCGTCTCTTTCCTCACCTCCTCCACTGGGCCAGTCGTCGCCCCTTACGGAGGACGCGACAAGATTCTCGGCACCAACCCCTTGACTATTGCCATGCCATCAGCCGGCGCTCACCCACTGACGGTTGATATGGCAACGTCGGCAGGTGCGTACGGAAAGGTCATGGCCGCCAAACAGGCTGGAACACAGATTCCAGAAGGGTGGGCTGTCGACCGGGAAGGCAACCCCACGGTTGACCCAGCCGAAGCAGCCCAGGGCGCGCTGCTGCCATTCGGTGGACACAAGGGGTCAGGGCTGTCTGTCCTGCTAGAGGGGCTTGCCGCCGGACTGTCATCAGCCGCCTACGCCTTCCAGAAAGAAGACATCTGGGACAACCCAGCGTCGGCAATGAACAACGGCCACTTCCTCATCGCGATCAACCCTGGCCAGCTCAACGGCCGGGAAGCTGCAGAACAGAAAGTCGGGCAGCTGCAGACAGCCGTACAGGAATCCGGCCCCAACGCCGTAAGCCCCGGCCAATTCGAATACGACAACGAAGAAAGCAATGAGAACACACTGCAGCTGGCTGACTCCCAAGTCGCGCCTCTGCAAAAACTGGCAACCGAAATCGGCGTGGAGTTTCCACAGGAAACTTCCGATATCGCTTAAACCCCTGAGGAGGTACGCACGATGAAGTGCAGACTGCTTAAACCTCTTGCAGCCGGTCTTGCGGCGCTTGCGCTGACCGGCTGCTCACTGTTCGAACCTGTGGACATTTCAGACCTAGCTGACGAAGCACCTGAAGAAGGCGCAAAAGTCATCCGGCTGGCAAACGTGTACGAAAGCGCGCACCCGGCAAACTCGTGCGGCACTGCCACAATGAAAACGGAACTGTCCAAACACGGCATCGATCTGAAGGTCTATCCAGCTTCGCAGCTGGGTACCGAAGCAGAGCTTGTCGAGCAGGTCGCAACCGGCGCTTTGGACATTGGGATTTCTTCCGGGGCATTCTTCGGCGTTTGGTACCCAAAGGCCGAAGTGGTTGATGGCCCGTTCCTGTTCGAAGACGCCAACGAATACGACAGCGCCACTCGTGGGCAGGTTCTTTCAGACCTCTATGACGACATGGCTGAAGAAACCGATCTTCGAGTGTTCAGCTCCTGGTACTACGGAGCGCGCAACGTCACCGCCAACAAGCCAGTGCGCACCCCTGACGATTTCAAGGGTCTGAAGATCCGCACACCGGATGCGCGGCTGTACCTCCAGATGATCAACACCTTCGGCGGCACCGCTACACCAATGGCCCTGACCGAGGTCTACCTGGCACTCCAGCAGAACACCATCGATGCACAGGAAAACCCGCTTCCCACCATCGACTCCAATAAGTTCCAGGAGGTGCAGAGCACCGTCAGCATGACCAAGCACATCGTGCAGGGTATTCAGCTGGTCGCAAACGAAAGCTTCTTCGAAGGTCTAGAGCCTGAGGAAGCAGATGCTGTTCGCCAAGCGGCAGACAAAGCACGCCTCGCCAACTTCAAGTGCGTCACTGAATCCGAAGAAAACCTCCTCAGCACCTGGAAAAAGGACAAGACCATGGACGTCGTTGAGGACGTCGACGTTGAGGAGTTCCGCGGACGAATCAAGAAAGACCTGCTGCCCAAAGTCGCTTGGGCCGAAGAGTATGAAGCCATTCAGAAAGAACTGGCCTCTGGAAACGCACCCAAGCCAGCAGGAGCGGAGGAAACGCCATGACGGAACTAAAGCCACCCAGCACGTCAAACGAACCGTTGGCTGTTGGTGACGATCTTTCGCTCGAAGAGGACTACATCGAAAAGCGCAGCAAGTCCTACCGGTGGCTGATCAAAACCTACCGCGCAACATCGTGGGTGCTCATCACAGGGGTTTTTGTCACTGTCATGCTGCAGGTCATCACCCGCTACGTCTTGAAGTCGCCGCTGTCGTGGACAGAAGAATCAGCACGATTGCTGCTGGTGTGGTTGACCTTTACTGCAGCTGGCTACGTTTCAAGTCGACGCGCACACATTTCCGTCGACATCATCACCACCGTCCTGCCGAAGAAGCTGAGCGAAGCGATCGGCGTATTTGCAGACATCATGAGCATCGCTTCATCGATCATCATGCTCATCGCAGGAATCCTGTTGGTGAAAATCGTCATGCCGGTGACTCTGCCGGCCACTGGCCTGCCCACTTACCTTCTTTACAGCGCAGCGGTGGTCGGATTCGCCATCATGCTCGTTCACACCGCCATTGGCCTCTATCTAACCCTGTTCTATAAAGACGAAAGCCTGGACAGCGACAGCCCGGCAGGAAAACTGGAGGGAATCTGATGACACTCCTGATTATGTTCTTAGCCCTGCTGATTCTCCTGGCCCTGCGGGTTCCAGTGGCAGTGGCTCTGTTTGTGCCGTCTCTCTTCTACATTCTGTTCGTTGACCCGACAGCGAACCTCGCACTGGCAGCCCAGCAAAGCGTTTCGGGTGTATTCGATTTCGCCATTCTCGCTGTTCCCATGTTCGTTCTGCTGGGGAACCTGGCAAACGTATCCGGTGCAACTGACAAGCTGTACGACGCGGCGGTGTCCCTTCTTGGCCACGTTCGCGGTTCGCTGGGCTACGTCAACATCCTGACCAGCTTCGGGTTTTCGTGGATTTCCGGCGCGGCCATCTCTGACGCTGCGGCCATGGGCCGCATCCAAGTGCCGAGCATGATCCGCCGTGGCTACCCTGTTGGGTTCTCTCTCGGCCTCACGGGTGCGTCTTCCCTGATCGCACCCATGATGCCCCCGTCCATCCCCGCCATCATCTATGCGGTGACCGCCGGCGTTTCCGTCGGAGCACTGTTCATCGCCGGCATCGTGCCCGCAATTGTTCTAGTGCTCGCGCTCTCCGCGATGGTCTGGTGGTTGACGCGCAAACGCGAAGACCTGCGCCTGGAGAAAGCTTCGTGGTCTGAACGAGGTCGCTTGGTCCTGAAGGCACTCCCGGCAGCCGGTGCGGCAGTTGTGATCCTCGGTGGAATCCTTTCCGGTGTCTTCACGCCTACCGAAGCTTCCGCTGTCGGCGTCCTCTACATCGCGATCCTTGCCATCTGCTACGGCAACCTCGGATGGCGAAAGCTGCGGTATGCACTGACAACATCAGTCGAAACCACCGGCGGAATCCTGATTATCGTGGCCGCAGCCTCCCTATTCGGATGGGTTCTGGCACGCGAACAGGCACCTCAGCTTGCAGCGCAGCTGCTGCTGCAGATCACAGACCGTCCCATCGTGTTCCTCATCCTGATCAACATCCTTCTGCTCATTGTGGGCGCGGTGCTTGAACCGACGTCGGCGATCCTTATCCTTACGCCCGTTCTCGTCCCGGTGGCCGAAGCCTTTGGCCTTTCGCCCATCCACTTCGGAACGATGATGATCTTCAACCTGATGATCGGTTTGCTGACACCGCCGGTCGGGCTGGTGCTGTTCGTGCTGTCATCGGTGACGAAGCATCCGGTGACGACCGTCATCCGCGGATCGCTGCCGTTCTTCTTCCCGATGCTCGCGACCCTTATCCTGATCGCGGTAATACCCGCCCTCAGCCTGTGGCTGCCGGGGGTCTTGGGCCTTGCGTGATTTTCGCCAGCCCGCCAGCTGGAAGCGGGCGGGCTGGCAGCCACAGTTGAGGGACAGAGTCCCTGCTGATCCCGTTCTTCAATCTCACACACCAAAGAAAGGGTTAACTCATGAAAAGCCTCAACTCGGTTGATGCTGCCGTAGTCAAGGCAAACAGTGCATTCCACGCAGCTAAGCAGGCGGACCGGCAGACACGAGCCGCCTGGCTGAAAGCTGTCGGTGCTGCCCTAGCAGAACACCGCGACGAACTCGTGCCTCTTGCCATGAGCGAGTCCCACCTTCCTGAAGCCCGCCTGAAGGGCGAACTGACACGTACGATTTTCCAGTTGAACCTTCTCGCGACAGAAGCTGAGCGCGGCGAGTTCTTGGATGCAACAATTGACCACGCCGATCCCGAATGGGGCATGGGCCCTCGCCCTGACCTTCGTCGGATCAACGTTCCGATGGGTGTTATCGGCGTCTTCGGAGCTAGTAACTTCCCGTTTGCGTTCTCAGTGATCGGCGGCGACTCTGCTGCCGCACTGGCTGGCGGCAACGCAGTCGTACACAAGATCCACAGCGCTCATCGTGAGCTCGGCTGGAAGACTGCCGAAATCGTTAAGAGTGCGCTGAGCGCGGCCGGCGCTCCCGACGGGCTGTTTGAAACGATCGAGGGCCGTGAAGAAGGCACGGAACTGGTCAAACACCCACTGGTGAAGGCCGTTGGGTTCACCGGTTCTGTCGGCGGTGGACGTGCGCTCTATGACGTCGCCGCATCGCGCCCGAACCCCATCCCGTTCTACGGCGAGCTTGGTTCGCTCAACCCCGTTGTAATCACCGAACGCGCCTGGGATGAACGCGGCAGCGACATTCTGGCCGGCTTCGCCGGATCCGTGACGATGGGCGTCGGTCAGTTCTGCACGAAGCCAGGCCTGGTATTCGCCCCTCTGGCAGCTGAGGAAACTGTTAATGCGGAGCTCCCTGACCTCCTTGCACAGCAGGCTCTTGGCCCGGGCATGCTCACCGAGGGCATTCGGGATTCCTTCCTTTCTGCCTTTGAATCCGTTAAGAGCGTCGACAATGTGGAAACAGTTGTCGGCGCCGGCACCCAGAACCCGCCAAGCCCCGGTCTGCTGCAGATCAAGGCCGCCGATGTTGAAGCGGCTCGTCAGGTTCTGGAAACTGAAATGTTCGGCCCGGCAGCAGTCATCATCTACTACGCTTCACAGGCTGAGCTTCTTCAGGTGCTGGAGCTTCTCGAAGGTCAGCTCACTGGAACGCTGCAGACGGTCGACGGCGAAAACCCTGCAGAGGTCATCAGCATTCTGACTGAGAAGTGCGGACGTCTCCTGCGCAATGGCTGGCCCACGGGCGTCACCGTTTCTTACGCGCAGAATCATGGCGGCCCCTACCCGTCTTCTACGATCCAGTCCACGTCGGTCGGCACAGCTGCTGTCGGCAGGTTCCTGCGTCCCGTCGCATTCCAGGACTTTGAGCAGGCCGACTTGCCTGTTGAACTCCAGGACGGCAACCCGGCCAAAGTCTATCGTCGCGTAGACGGTGAGTGGACCATTGACTAAGAGCATTGTTGACCTGCTGCCTCAGGAGCAGGGCACTTTTGTCGGCCGAATCTACGATCCGGCACGCGAGAAACCCGTCCCGGTCGCGTACGCCAACAGCGGTTTCTTCGATCTCTCGAGCTACGCCTCGACCGTGTCGAGCCTGCTCGAACTGGACGACCTTGCCGAGATCATCGGTTCTGTCGTGCAGCAGGGCGAACCCACCTGGACCGCGTCGGACGTGGTTAGCGCCTACGGGATGTCTGAGGTCCGTCCGTCGCAGACGACCCTTCTTGCTCCGATTGACCTGCAGGTTGTGAAGGCGTGCGGGGTCACCTTTGCCGGTTCCATGATCGAGCGGGTGATCGAAGAGCGCGCTGGCGGCGATGTTGCACGCGCGGAAACCATCCGAGCGGAGGTAGCAGCTTCGATTGGCGCTGACATCGGCAATGTGAAGCCGGGCAGCGAGGAATCTGCGCGGGTCAAAGCCGCCTTGAAAGAAAAGGGCTGGTGGTCGCAGTACCTCGAGGTGGGGCTTGGGCCGGACCCTGAGGTCTTCACCAAGGCTCCCGTGCTGTCTTCGGTCGGCACCGGTGACCATATTGGGATTCCCAGGTTTTCCGAATGGAACAACCCGGAGCCGGAGCTGGCATTGCTCGTCACCGCCAGCGGTACAATTCGCGGCGCAACGCTTGCCAACGATGTGAACCTCCGTGACGTTGAAGGTCGCTCAGCGCTTTTGCTGGGCATGGCGAAGGACAACAACAGGTCGTGTGCCGTGGGTCCTCTCATTCGCGTCTTCGACGACAGTTTCACCATCGACGATGCGCGTTCCTTGCAGATTCACCTAAAAGTGACAGGCACGGACGGCTATGTTCTCGACGGTTTGAACTCGGTCGATCAGCTCAGCCGAACCTTTGAGGAATTGGTCTCAGCAGCACTTGGGGACCACCACCAGTACCCTGACGGTTTCCTCTTGATGACCGGCACGCTGTTTGCTCCGACCGAGGACAGGGACGAACCCGGAAACGGATTCACCCACAAGATCGGCGATCAAGTAGAGATCTCGAGCAGCGCCATTGGAAAGCTCGTCAACGAGGTAGGACAGTCTGAAGATCTGCCGCCGTGGCGGTACGGTCTTCGCGAGTTCTTTTCTGATCTATCGCGTTAAAGCGGTCGATTAAGCGAGACGAACAGCTTTCGCAGACTAGAGCCCACCTCCCGAAAACAGCGGGAGGTGGGCTCTGGCTTGTATTCGGTCGTGCTCGGGCCCCTACGCTTTCACCTCGTCTTTGGGTTTGGCCGTCGCAACAAAGACCGCAGCCAGCAGCTGTGTTGCTGCCATGTAGAGGGCCACGGGCACCCAGCTGCCGGTGGCGGCAAACAGGCTAGTTGAAATCAGCGGTGCTGGAGCCGATGAAATCAGTCCGCACAGCTGGTAGCTGATCGATGCGCCGGTGTAGCGGACGCGGGGTTCGAACAGCTCGGCGATGAAGCCCGACGATGTCGCGTACACGAACGAGTGCCCAATGGGGAACGCCAGCACCATCGCGGCGTAGGCGGCCCAGGTTTGACCGCTCATCATGAGCGCGAAGATCGGCACCGAAACGGCCGCGGTGACGAGAGAACCGACGATCATCATCTTCTTCTTACCGTGCTGATCAGCAAAAATGGCCACAAGCGGGATGGCGATGATGTCAAGCAGCGAACCGAATGCAATGGCCAGCAGCACGGTGCCGCGGCTCAAATCGGTTTCCGCCGGCGCAAGAGCCAGCAGGTACACGGTGACCAGGTAGAACAGGGTGTTCGAACCGACCAGCGTGAAAATGCCGACGAGCAGTGAGTGTTTGTGGTCGCGGAACATCTCCAGGGCGGGGACGACGGCGTGCGATTCGTCTTCGTGCATTTTCTGCATGTCCGGGGAGTCTTCGAGCTTCAGACGAATGACGAAGCCGACCAGCACCAGCAGTGCGGACACGAGGAACGGGATGCGCCAACCCCAGGTGAGGAACTGCTCGTCGGGCATCATCTGCACCAGAAAGAACGCACCGGAGCTCAGCAGCGAACCGGCGGGCACACCGGCCTGCGGCCACGAACCGTAGAACGCCCGCTTGTGCCTAGGCGCGTGTTCGACGGCCATCAGAACGGCACCGCCCCATTCACCGCCAACACCGAAGCCCTGAATCAGCCGGAGGACCACCAGCAGGATGGGTGCGGCAATGCCGATCGTGGTGTAGCCGGGCAGCAGGCCGATCGCGACCGTCGCTCCACCCATCATCAGCAGCGACAGCACGAGCATCTGTTTGCGCCCGATCCTGTCGCCGAAGTGCCCGAACACCAGACCACCCACGGGCCGGGCGATAAACGCCACTGCGAAAGTCGCCAGCGCGCTCAGCTGGCTGGCTACCGGGCTGAGGCTGGGGAAGAACTGGTCGTTGAGCACCAGCACGGCCGCGGTGCCGAAAAGGAAGTAGTCGTACCACTCGATCGCGGTGCCGACAAAGCTGGCAAAGGCAACTTTGGCCGGGCTTTCCGGGGTTTTCGCACCTGCCGAGGTGCCGGCGTGGTTGGCTGCCGAGGTGCCGGTGCGGTCAACTGCCGAGGCGCCGGCCGGGCCGCCGGACTGGGAGCCTTCTGCGGGCGGCACTCCGCCGGAGGAATTGAGCTTGTCGCTCATCTTTGAGCCTCTTTCTGTAAGTCCATGCATCTACCAGGCTGGACTGACTATTCGCTTTGCGCATAGTGATGTGGCCGCAGTCACGCTACATGATGTGCGCTGACATGCATTGGCCAGCCTAACCCCGGAGCTGTTAGCTCGGCCGGTTAAGGGCGCAGTCGTACTATTAAAGTTTGCGACCAGACGGAGAAACTGCAACCGGAAACAAGATGCGCAAGCTTCGAAGAAATTCTTCAGTTAGTCACAAGCACCTGGCATTAAGCCGCCTGCGGTGACACGAACAACCGGTCGCCCGCGTCTTGACCACACACGCCCAGCTAATCAATCGAACGCTCCCCCCCCCCAATCAGCCGGGATAGGGAAGTAAACCGTCACATGCGATCACGACCGTTTCAACCCGGAAACCAAAGCAGTCGTGACCGACAGAATCCGAGTCGGACCTTAATGCCACCGGATCAGAAACATTTCAGCGGATACCCAATTAGAGGTCTTGACATAACCCTGGAAGCTAATAGAATCCTATTTTTAGAGGGCTCGAATAACGAAATTAACGGCCACTTGAACAACACGAAGGAAGAACCATGATTAGACGCCCCAGGAGTCTCCGCCAATCACACACAGAGAGAAGCAGCCCCACTTATATTTTGATCGCAACCAAGCTTTCCGATCAGTCGATCTCCAAGCCGTATTCAGCCGCCACTCCGAGAGCTACATATGCCCCTCAGTCTGAACGTGGATCAAACGCTAAACCTCCCCCTGAATCTTCCCCCGCGAAAAAGGATCCACGGACTAAAAAAATCCTACTAGCCTTCGCGCTCACCTTCGCACCCGCCCTTCTAACAATTACGGCAATGCTCTGGTGCATCGTAACGATCAGTAGTCACGAACCTGTTGAAGAAATACTGAAATCCATAGCGATCTTCACTGCCGCTGGCGCCCTCCTGGGTGGGATTGGGCTTATATTTAGCTCTTCATCGCCTACCTTCAAAGGAAAGACTAGAAGCTGTATTGATACAGCCGCCAGAACGCTTCAGCTGCTCGGATTTGCTTGCGCCTACCCATCTCTAATGTTCGTGACAGCTAGCCAAGCAAAAAATGAGGCAGGAAACTTTTTTACTTCCGCCTTAATAAGCGCAGTCGTGATAATGATAATCTGCTCGATACTGCTTATGGTGTTTTCTATTGTTCACATAGTGCTCACCGAAAAATCTAAATCGAACGACGGTCACTCCACATCTACAGAGATCTAGACCTGCCACCAGCATTGCAACTCATGTCGGAGACCGCGCCTGGGCTTGGGGCAGGGAAGCCCCCGACCGGACCCAACGAAGCCCTTGACGGCGCGCCGTCGAGTACAATGAGCCCACTCGAACAACGCAGCGCCCGCCCACATACTCGGGGTACTGCACTCCCCTGGCTGGCACCTCGGCTTTCGTCCCGGTGCCTTGGCAGAACAGAAAGATTGGTCCGCTTTGTCTGAATCGGCTTCGAATTCCTCGCACGGCAACAACGGTGCCGTCAACATTCCCGACAACATGGAGGCTGCACCGCGTCTGGTCGCCTACGATCACGACAACAGGCGACCGATGTTCGCGTTCATCCTGTACATTCTGGCCGCGCTCATGATGGTCGTTGCGCTTGTTGTCGGCACTGACGCAAGTGACCCGCTGCGCGCCGCTCCGCTCTGGGGCTCTGCAGTCATGGTCGGCGGACTCGGTGTTGTTGCGCAGCTGCTGCAGCGTCTGTGCCAGATCCTCAAGGACATTCGCGCGGAACTTCAGAGCCGTCGGTGAGGTTCCGCAGTTCAGCTTCGCGCTAGCCGCTGCCGAACTTCAGCCCGACTGGGACCTCAGCACTCGGAACTTGGTTTGGCCGTTGGGCTTATCGCCGCCATCGATCTTCAACGCGACAGCAGAATCGGTCATCGACAGCCAGCCCAGACGCAGCTCGCCAGCCGAACCTTCACCCGCACCAACGCCTTCGCGCCACAGTTCTTCACCGGTGCTGGCATCGACGGCCACAGCTGCATCACCCTGACCGAACACCACGGCGTCCGCACAGGCCACATACCCGGCATCACGGGCAGCGGAGCCTGCATCCGCCTCGGCGGGGGCTGACCAGAGGACCTCACCGTCGGTCATGGAAACCGCATCGAGTGTGTTGGCGGGGCTCGGCACGAGCCCGTACAGCTTCCCGTCCTTGGTGATTCCGGCCGGTGATTCGTGCGGCAGGCCGGTGCCGATCGCGCCCTGCGAGAACTCGTCGCTCACGGGTTTGCGCTGCACGCCTTCGAGTTCCCCTCCGGTGAGGTTGTCGCCGACTTCTGCGAAGACCGCGCCTTCTTCTGTTGCTTTGTAGCAGTACTTCTTGCCGCCGAGTTCGTGCATACCGCCGGCAATGCAGTCGGCACCGTCGGCGTCAGCGTTGATTGTGCCGGCGGGGTCGTTAGCGGCGTCGACGTCCGACCATTCTTTGACGGTGTAGATGTCGTAGGTCGCCGAATATTCTTCGTCCAACCGCTCAATACCGTAGTTGTCGGCGTCAACGGCGGACAGCTGGTAGATATTGCCGATGGCATCAGGGTTGACGTCCCCATCGAGCCTGGTCACAACCGCAACCTGGGCTTTGCCGTCTTTCAGGGAGGTCCGCTGCAGAACCCGCTTGTCAGGGGTCGAGCCCACATGTGTCAGGTATTCGCTGGTGGGGTCGACGGTCGGCATACTGACCTGGCTGCCCTTGGGCAGGGCGGGCGACTGCCACTGAGGTTTGATCTCTTGAGCTCCCGAGGTGCCTTCTGGCAGCTGCAAGCCCACGACTGCCGGTGACTCACCTGAGCAGCCGGCTATCTCCTGTGCATCCTGGCTGAGGCCGTCGAGCGCAAGCACGATCGTGTCGGAATCGGTGACGGGTTTGTCGTCAAGAAGCCAGTACGCCTTGGCGGAGCATTTGCCCAGCGAACTCGGGTCGAAGGTCCACAGTTCTTCACCGTCTGCCGTGTTGAGACCGTGGATTTTCCCTGTTTCAGGGTCTTGGTAGACGAGGGTGTCGCCCTTGATGTAGGACTCGGGACCGGGAACGCCAGCGTCGGCCGGTGGGACGAGGACAGGTTTGGACCACAGCTTTTTGCCTTCGCTGTTATAGGCGCGCATCTCTTGGAATGTGCCGCCGTAGAACACTGCGATGTCGTCACTGGAAGCGAATACTGTTGCCCCGCCCTCATCGAACTGCTGCCACGGTCCCCATTCGAGTTTGGGCTCCTCTTTTTCCTGGCCGGCAGAGCTGCTGGAGTCATCGGAGCCGCCGAGGCCGACAGACCCTCCACACGCGGCGAGGACGAGCGAACTTGCAAAGACGACAGCCACGGTGGCGCGTAGGGACCGGCGACGAATCATGGTGCTCCTTGAGTTGCTGTTGCCGGGCGGCAACGCCCTCATAGTAGCCAAAAAGTTCGGTTTTCAGACTGGTGCGAGCGCGGGTCGCTGAGGTGCCGGTCGCCGAGGTGGATGCCCAGATGAGCGCCGGGCGGCCGGTTGGGATGTGCACTGGGGCTAAGCGCAGTCAAGGATCGCCCGTAGCCTTAGCCAAAAACGAAAACGGCCCAAGGATAATGCTTATCCTTGGGTAAATTGCCGGTTTGTCCAAGGATACGCATTATCCTTAGACATGACAGCGCTGAAGGAAAGACTAGTGCTTGTGTCGTGGACGGCTCGGGAGTGGACTCCTCCTGACAGTGCGCGGCGTCCTCGTGAACGATGGCAGGGAACCTATTGGGCGTATCAGCCGTTTTCGCTCACTGAACCTGAGTGGCACATTGACCCTTCGGTGGCAGCGGAAGCCGGTCGGGTTGAGCGGCGGATCCGTAGCCTGAAGTTTCACGAGGCCGCGGGCAAGCTCGAAGCGGTGTCGCGGTATCTGCTGCGCAGCGAAGCGATCTCCAGTTCCCATATCGAGGGGCTGCGGTCTAATGCGCGGAACATTGTGTTTGAGGAGCTCAAACGGCTCGAGCGCACTGCGAAGGGCACAGCTGCGAACACCACAGCAGATTCCCGGCATGCATCGACCGCAGCCGAGGTTGCCGACAATATTGCCGCTGTGACCAGCGCTGTTGAACGTTTGGGTACGGCTGAGCGCATCACGTGGGCCGATATCGAGAAGCTGCAGTTGGAACTGCTGCCCAGCCTGAGCACGCAGGGCATTCGTGACAGGCAGAACTGGGTTGGCGGAAGTGACATTCACCCCGGCCAGGCGGAATTCATTCCTCCCACAGAACATGCGCTGGTCCCCGCGGTTGAGGATCTTGTTGAGTTCATGAGCGGAGCTGCGACGGGCTGCCTGATTCAGGCGGGCCTTGTGCATGCGCAGTTCGAAACGCTGCACCCCTTTGCTGATGGCAATGGGCGCATTGGGCGAGCGCTCATTCACACGGTGTTTGTCCGCGGTGGTCTGACGGACGGGTTTGTGCTGCCCATCAGTCAGGTGCTGCTGACCCGTTCAGATGAGTACGTCACGGGACTCATGGCCTTCCGCGGCATCCCGCATGGCGCCGAACTTGCCACGAGCGATGAACCGGTCCGTGAGCTGAGCATCAGCGAAGGCATCAATGCCTGGCTTCGGCATTTCATTTCCGCGGCGGATGAGGCTGTCGATCTGGCACTTGCCCTTAAGGATGAGCTTGATGAATTCGATCGCGATAGCCGCGCTCTCATCACCGCCTATGCGGAGCGGACCGGAACGCGGATTCCGCGCACCGATTCATCGGTGTGGAAAATCCTCGATGTCCTGCCGAAGCTTCCGGCACTGACTGTCGATGTGGCTGCTCGGCTGACCGGGACAAGCTCCACATCAGCACAGAATGCTCTTGAGCATCTTGTGGCCACTGGCATTCTTGACCGGCACAGCATCGGCAAGGGCAAACGCGGTTTCGTGTCCAATGACCTTTTCGATCTGCTCAACTCAACTCTGCGGAAGTGGGCAAGCACCCGATTCGATACGCGCATCAGCAAACCGAACCGGCCTACCCCAGGCAGTCCCGGCAAGAAGTAATCCCAGCCGTAACACCACCTCGTCCGTCTATGCCTTTTTGCGTTCGACGAGCTTGCGCTGTTCTAGGCGCAGGGTGACGTCGGCTGATCGTGCAAGCTGCTTCGAATGGGTGACCACGATGACGCATTTGCCCTGCGCATGGGCTGCATCCCGCAGAATCTCAATAACCCCTTCCGCAGTTTCCTCATCGAGGTTGCCAGTGGGTTCATCAGCCAGGATGACAGGAGCAGAGGAAACCAGGGCTCGGCCGATGACCACTCGCTGCTGCTGACCACCAGACAGCGCCAGCACGTTGCGCTTCGCAGCAGCGGCATCGATGCCCAAGCGGGTGAGGTCGTCAATGCTTGCCTTGGGATTGACCAGGCGCAGGTTCTCCAGAGGTGTCAGATAGTCGATGAGGTTGTAATTCTGGAACACCAGCGCAATCTGGTCTTTGCGGTGGCGGGTGTACCCGGTTTCAGCGATGTCGTCACCGTCAAACCGGACAGTCCCCTGACTGGGTGCATCAAGCCCGGCCAACAGGTTCAACATGGTAGTTTTGCCAGCGCCGGACGAACCGACGATCGCGTAGAACGTGCCCTCTTCGAAGTCATAGGTGACGTTGCTCAGCACCCGCTTGGCAGAGTTGGCCTAGCTGAAATTGACGTGATCAAGCTGCATGATGGCCATGATGTTTCCTAACTGAGTTTTGCAAGAATTTGTTTGGGGCGCGGCATAGCAAGCGGCAGGACTCCCACGGACACTCCGATGAGCACAATGACGGCTCCCAGCGCCAACGCCAGGACAACATCACCGGCTCCGGTGCTCGGCTGAAGCGACGACAGCGCCTCGCCACCTACCTGGGCGAAGACCGCCTGTCCCAACCGGGAGGAAAGAAGCGTCCCGACCACCGCAGCAATCACTGCCGCGACACCGGCGAAAATGCCCGCTTCAATCGCGAACTGCGACAGCACATTGCCTTTGCTTTTGCCCAGGGACAAAAGGATGCCGATTTCGTGAATCCGCCCGCGCGCCCAGAATGTACTCACCAGCGTGAGCACGCACGCGCCGGCCACGCACAGGCCCAGAAGCAGGATTCCCAGCAGTCGGTCCACCCCAGTAATCGCCTGGAGAACAGGAGCGAACTGTGCCGAGTTGTCCTCCATGGTCAGCTCCGGTGCGATGCCCTTGGCAGCTTCGAGCGCTTCCGGCAGCTGCTGCGCGGTCTGCGTGAAATAGCGGCCCGTGGTCAGAGGCGCGCCGAGCTTCTGCGCCGATGCGAGGTCAACAAACACGTGGTTCTCGGATGCCCCGGACGGCAGGCCCGTGGGGTTATCGGTTTTGCCTTCGAGGATGCCAGCAACCGTGACCTCCTCACCATCGCGGGTGAGAGTCAGCTTGCCCCCCCCCCACCCCGAGGTTGTTGTGGTCGGCGAACTCGCGGTGAATGTTCGCCTTCCCAACGCCAGCCTTCGAACCACTATCCGCGCCAGCCCGCGACTCCCCCGCACCCACGTGCTCTCCTTCGACAAGCTTGCACAGCTTGCCCTGGAATGCCGGGTTGAGCGAGGAATCGCTGGTGCCGGGCACACTGACATCACCGGCGAACTGCGGGTCCAGCTGAACTCCGCTGGCACCCAACACCGGCTGTGCGCCTTTGGGCCTGGCCAAGGCGGCTGCCTCAAGACTGTGCCGCGCCACCTGGGGGCAGGGCTGCCAAACGCTCGGCCACCTCCCGGTCGATTCCCGCGGAACCTCCCGAGGTGCCTCATCTGAGCCGGCCTCCACCTCGTCAGCGGTCTCGCCTGCCGAACCAGCCCCAGTTGCCGTGAATCCGGCGCCGACGTTGGTGTTGATGGCGTTTTTGACCTCAGTCATGGTGGAGCGGACGCCGGATTGGGCGACGAGTGCTGTGAAGACCACGGTCATGATGAGGGTCATGAGCAGGGTGCGGCCGGGTTTGCGGGTGACGCAGCGGATTGCGCGCGCCCAGGGGCTGGTCATGTGGCGTCCGCCAGGATTGCGCGGGGGCTCTTGCGCATCATCGGCACAGCGCTAATCGCAACGACAACGGCGATAACCACAACACAGATAATCGCGGCCTGAAGAACCGAGCCAGATGTCAGTCCCACTGTCAGGCTGTCGAGTGTTTGGGCGGATGCGGAAGATTCCATGTCGGCACCGAACTGTCCGGCTTGGGCCATGTCCTGGGCCGCAGACTTGTTGACGCTGGCCAGGGTGGTCTCACCCATCCATTGGGCGAATCGGCCGGCGGCGAAGTACGCGGCGACAAATGCCGGGACCGCGATCATGAGCATTTCGGTGAAGTACTGTGCGGCGATGCTGGTTTTTGTCACCCCGATGGACAGCAGTGTGCCGGTTTCCCTGTTCCGGTCGCGCAGCCACAGGAACAGGACCAGCGCGACGACCGCGGCGGCAACGATCGTGGCGGCAACGGTGGTGTTGCGCATGATGCTCTTGATGCCGTCGACTGCTCCGATGACGCCCGAAAGGTACTGGGCGGATGGCGAGATCTGGTAGTTCTGCCAGTCGATGCCCTGACCTTTTGCGGCTTCGGTTACCTGGTCGAGGTCGGCGTCTTTGCTGATGAAGAAGTTCGCGTCCTGGTAGATCTCGTTTTCCGGCGTGAACTTGTACAGCGCGCGTGTGGTCTCGAGGTCGGTGAACACGGTGTTGGCGAAAAGCTCATGGCGTGTTGCTGCCGGGCGGGGGTTGTCGCCGAATACGAGGCCCACGATTTCAGTTGTGACCTCTTCTGTGGATTGGCGTTCGTTGTCGACGTCGTACTTGTTGCCCTTCAGCGTGAGTTTGCTGCCCACGGTGAGGTTGTTAGCTTTGGCGAGGTCTTCGTGGATGACGGCTTTGTTCTCATCTTCCGGCTTCAGGTGGCGGCCTTCGATGAGTTTCAGTGTGCCGCTGCGGAAATTGTTGTCGATTTCGCTGTTGTTGACGCCCCACGCGTTGACGGCGTTGCCGAATTGTTCCTCACGCTGCTTGTCGTAGTCGTCGTGGTCGAGTTTCTGCACTTTCGCGCACACGAGGTCAGCGGTGACGTTCTGGCGGGCCACATGCGATTCGACACCCTCCAGACCCGCGATTTTGTCGATTTCAGCGGGTTTGACGGTGCCGGCACCTCGTGGTTTTCCGAAGTTGTGCTGGGGATTCTTCTCAAGGACGAACCCGCGGCCAGTCTTTGCTTCGATTTCGCCTTACACGTGGTCGGCTGAGCGGGTGACAGCACTGGCGGCTATGCCCACGGAGGCCATGATGGCCCGGACAGCAAAGATGATGAGTGTTCTTACTGGCTTGCGAACACAGTAGCGCCAGGCTCTCCCTACGAACGTCAAAACTTCCCTTCCCGTTACAGCGGCAGCGCCCACGCGCGGGTTGTGGTGCGCTGCCGAAAAGATCCTGGAAGAACGTACTACCGGAGTCTGGACTGAATCTGACAACCCGATGCGCCGGTCCTGTGGGATGACGAGGTGGAGGTGGGGTATGCGGGCTATCTGCGGGTTTGCGTGGGGTCGAGGAAGCTTCACTAAGCCAGCTCCCGCACTACGAAGAAACATCCCCACCACAGCCCAGCAGCGAGCTAAACCAGCAGACACCGCAAACAATCCGCACGGATTACCCCATCAGGTAGCCTCGGACTATGGACGAAAGAGTATTTCACGAGCTACGGAAACTCGCAAAAGACCGCGGGTGGGAACAGTTTCATACGCCCGAAAACCTGGCGCAATCCATTGCAATCGAAGCGGGCGAGTTACTCGAGCTCTTCCAATGGGGGAAAACACCTGACGCCGAACGGCTTCGGGAAGAGGTAGCTGACGTACTGACCTACTGCTATTTCTTGGCAATGAGGATCGATGAGGACCCCTCAGAGCTGATCTTGACCAAGCTCGAAGAGACAGTTGAGAAATACCCCAGAGACAAGTTCTACGGCAGACATGAAAAGTACAATGAACTCTGAAATTGTCACTTATGAGTCAAACCCAGATTCACATAATGAATGGGGCATACTGACCGCAATTCTTAAAAACCATGCGACGAACTGGCCCATTGTATATACCCTGGACAACGATCGCCAAATTTACATCGGCGAAACCGGAAGCGCGCTACGCCGCCTAAGCGAGCATTCAAAGAATAAAGATAATCGAAGCTTGCTCGAGCCCATATAGTCCACAACACGCAGTTCAATAAGTCGGCATCATTAGACCTAGAGTCCCTCTTGATCCAAATGTTCGCAGCCGATAACAAATACGACGTTATCAACGCAACAGGCGGCCTGATCAATGGTGATTACTATGACCGAGAGCGCTACAACGACGAGTTTCGAAAGATTTTCGAGCAGTTTCGAGACCTGGGGATGTTTAACCACACCTGGGATTCTATTCGCAACAGCGACTTGTTCAAATGGTCACCTTTCAAGGCACTCACAGAAGACCAGCACATCGCCGTGGGACAAATGGTCGAAGGCATTTTGGCATCTATCAGGTCTAATGCCCAGACTGAGTCAGTAGTCTCGGGAGGACCAGGCACCGGAAAGACGATCGTTGCCGTGCATGTTCTTAAGCTGCTAGTCGATATCACGGAACGACGCCGACCACTCAAAGATGACGAAAGTTGGGACTTTTCCAAATTCTTCACTGAAGAAAACGCCGACCTGCTAGAAGGGTTTACATTCGGATTCGTCATACCCCAACAGTCGCTACGTGAAACCATGGGCAAAGTATTTAAAGCCACTTTAGGCTTAAACAAGGCTATGCTCGTCAGCCCTTTCAAAGTTGGCGCCGGTAAAGAATTTTATGACCTGCTCATCGTCGACGAGGCTCACCGCCTTGGGGTTCGAGCACCGCAGGCAAACGGGTCATTGAATAACAGGTTCGCTGACAACAACAGGAATCTTTTTGGTAGTGACGATGTCAGATTCACGCAGCTCGACTGGATCCGGAAACGGTCCAACCATCGCATCCTTATGCTCGACAGTGGTCAGAGCATTCGTCCGTCAGATTTGGACAACCCGCTGATTGAAGACATCGTCGCTACAGCAAAGAAATCCAACAATTTCTACCCTTTGCGAACCCAGATGCGAGTAAAGGCTGGTTCTGACTACGAAAAATTCATTCGCGAGATGCTATCGGGAGTGGCTACGGACATTCCCGACTTTGGCGACTACGATTTTCGGTTCTTCGATTCGATTGAGGAGATGGAAGCTCAGGTTCGCAAACGTGACGCCACCGGCGGGTTTGCTCGTCTTGTCGCGGGCTACGCCTGACCGTGGCAAAGCAAGAGGGATCCGTCAAAATTCGATATTGAAATCGGCGGACGGTCCTACCATTGGAACCAAACGGATAAGGACTGGATCAACTCGTCTAACTCCATCGACGAAGTCGGGTCGATCCACACTACCCAGGGTTACGACCTCAACTACACCGGTGTGATCATCGGCCAAGACCTCAGGATGGATTCTCGTACCAAGGAAGTCTTCTTCGACAAGTCACACTATTTCGATCGAGGCGGCATGAAAATGCCTACCCGTGCAAAGGATACCGGAGAGAAAGCCGACTTTCTGAGCTTTGTGCAGAACATCTATACCGTTCTGCTGACCCGAGGTATCAACGGAACGTACCTCTACGTCTGCGACCCAACGCTAAGGGACTATATAGGCGCGCTTTTTGCCAAACGTCCCATGGCGTAGCTCTGGGAGACACCTATCTGAGGCTGCATGATCCTGCCGACCATACGTCGCCCCAACACCAAGCCTGGGCTCGTGCCCTACGTACTCACCGCAACAGAGCTGGAGTCCGGCCGGTGCTTTATCCTGCACCTACTGTGTTCACGCGGAAAGCCCGTTGGAAAAGGGTGATCACGTTTGCACCTTGGCGGAATATGGGCAGCCCTGGGCCTGATTTGGCTGCTCGTCATCACGCGTGGTTTCCGTCGCCCCACCCTGCAAGCGGAACTGGAAGATGCATAGAAACCTAACCTCCACATCGTGAGTGGATGGTGTGCCCGGCAAATCCTTCCGAGCACACCCGACTAGACCAACTTCACTCAGCCGCCTCATAACGGGACGCTTGATGACGGGATTTCACGGCCACCGACCCCCTCTTTGTGAAAGTTTATGATTTTTATGATGGCGCGTCAGGACGAGCCCTCACGCTCCAGGATGTATTCGCGCGTGTAGGGCGTCGTAAACGTCACAACGCCTCGCGCAGGCGACTCGATGACACCTGCGGCCAACAGTCGGTTGCGGTAGGTGCCTGCATTGCGGGGGTCCATGTTCATGCGTTTGGCCACTTCGGCGGTCATGGACGCCCTTTCGTCTGCAGACATGGCGTACAGATAGTCGCGGTCGCGACTGGAAAGCCCAGCGAATGTGGGTTCGTGAATCTGCCGGTACATGACCCGCTGAGCGTCCGCTGCCGCTTGGCGCACGTGCGAGATCGTAATGACGTCTTCACTCCCTGCGAGTTTGAATGCTTCATCGCCGATCAGCTGCACTAGGTACGGATACCTACCGGAAGCCGCGACAGCTTGCTCTAGAGCCTGCTTCGACATCGATTTGCCCGTTTTTTCCAAAGGGCGGGTGAGCCCTTCTCGAGCCCCGGCCTCCGTTAGAAGCCCCAGGTCGATGCGCTCCGCACGCCGCAGGTACGTCGACACACGGTCATTCACCAGGTCATCGATGGAGGCAGGCAGGCCCGCGCCGACGAATGCAACGGGAGCTCGTTCGGAAACAGCGGCACTTAGGGCATCCGTAACCTGACGCAGCTCGTCGATATTTGACCTGTGCACCTCATCCAAAGTGACCAGCAGTCCTGAGCCTCGCTCCGCAAGTGCTTCAACTGCACGTATGAGCTGGTGCTGGAAATCGGGAGTTACGGGGAAACGGTCTTCACTTGTGGTGGAAACGCTGCCGCCGAAACCCATGACGCTGAATCCTCCCCCGGTGATGCGCATGCTCGACTGCGATTCCCAATCGAGCGTCGCCATAGCTTCAGGGATTCGAGCCTCGGTCAACCGCTGAACAACACCTGGGCTGGCCTGGTCCTGAGCACATATCCAACCACGCGACTGTGCGACCTTTTGAAACACCTTCAACATCACACTCTTGCCCATACCGCGCTGTCCGGTGATGAGAGTGGCCTGCCCGCGAGCCCCGGGGCCCTCATCAAGCATCCGTGCGAAAGCATCAACCAGCTGCTGTCGATCAGCCAAGCGGGGTGGAATCACCCCGAAGGTCGGGGTGAATGGTGAGCGCACGTAATCGGCATCGGGAACCGGCGGAATGTCGAATGCATCAGTCATGTGCCACTCTCACGATCGCTTATGAAAGTTTATGATAATTATGATAGCGGCTCTGACGTGACTCGGTGATCCTGCGCGAGGAGCGGCGGGGCGCCAACCAGACAGGCACCCGCAGTGTTCGAGCAGAGCAAGAGTGGCTGGTGCCAGACAGGGCTCAAACGTCGTGCTGGGCTTGGCGATTGTTCTGTTCTCGACCTTCCCTCAACCCGTCACATGGCTGCCCGAAGTGCTCTACCAGGGATAGGACACCTACGGCTCAGCTGAATAACGAAAACAGTTCCCCATTGAAATGACCCAGTGGGCAGCTGTTTTCGTTGATCGCTATGGATCGAGCGTGCCGCTACAACAGTTCGTCCTCAAAGAAGTCATCGTCGATTTCATACAGCGTGAACTGGTGAGCTTTTTGAACTGCAACCCCGTAGTCGAGCATGAGCTCCGTTAGCCGGATTCCGTCAATGAGCACGATCTTGCCGTGACGGTACCCTTCGGCCGTTCGCCTTGCTTTGTCTTGGAAACTCGACGTTGTAATGAATACGCCCAAATTGGCACCTTGTGCATCGAGAGATCTGATGAACGTGCGGATATCAGGGTCACCGACTTTATTGTTGTCGGCGTAACGCTTCGCCTGAATGTAGACATTGGTCAATCCAAGCGCATCTTGACGAATGACTCCGTCGATTCCTTCATCGTGAGATCGTCCCACATGCTGCTTCGCGCCGTGCGTTCCGCCATAACCAAGGGCCCACAGGAGTTCGATTACAGCCCGTTCGAAAAACTCAGGGGACGATGACTGCAGGCGCTTACGCAAATCAGTCTCGATACTCGCATTAAACGCTTTCTCGTGAGTGCGCATAGCCTCTACCGGGTCTTCGGCAGGCTCAATTTCACTTTCGGTCGCACTATGCCCGTCTTTGATCTGACGGCGCTACGCCACCTCTTCCTTGTACTCACGCCACGTGTCCCACTCGAGCATGTCCGTTTCGCTATATTCACGCAAAGAGCGCCGGTCGACGGTCTTTCCATACTCAGTGATCTTGTAACGGCCCCGCTTAGGCCGATCCACCAACCCCGACTTGGCAAACGATGAAAGCGCCCAGCCAATCCGATTCCTGTATCGCAGCTGCCCCGATTCCAAGGTTTCTTGCATTTGGTCTCGCGACAAGCCGGCCAGCGTGGAAACCATTTCATTAAGTTCCCGACGGCCACGCTCCTGGCCGTCAGCTAGAGCACGCAAGACAAGTGGGCGGAATTCATCAACAGAAGGAATATCGCTAGCCATCTTCATCGCTTTCCACTACTCGTTTAAGCAAGATTAAGGCCAGCCTATCCGCGCCCGTCCCCCTCCCACAGGCTCGACACAGATTCGCACCACCTCCTGCCAGCAGACGGCTGCCTTAACCCGCGACCCTCAGCCAGCAGGGAAGGTTCGGGGGAGGGGGATCGGTCGAGGACCTGCGCCTAGCTGAAACGCTTGCCTTTTCGTCGATGGTGGTGCGCCAGATCTATGCCGCACCCTGCCGTCAGCTCCAGCTTGAACTGTTCAAACAGCCGAGCAATTTCCATGTTTTCAGCATTGCGCTCCTCGACCTGAGTCGCGTCAAATGTCGTCAGCGAAACCTCGTCGACCTGCTAGTCCAGGAGTGGCGAATGTAGGCAGTCAGCCACCCCGCCATCCGTCAGATCAGCGCAGGTCACTGGTCGACGGCAAACGCGACGGATAGTCGTCGCTGAAACTGGAGAACTCCAACCAGCCGATAATCCCGCCAGTCACAAACAGGTTCGCCTGCCAAGGCGTACCGTTGACATCCATCACCAAGACAACGTGTTGCTCGGTTGAAGCACCGTCGACATCGTCAGCCCCGCCCTTGCGGTTCTGATACGCGAAATCAAGGCACGGGCAATTGTCCACCTCGCACCCGGACTCAACCATCAGGTCGTCAACCTGATCGGCTAGCTTCGCCCGGTCGATGTCCGACGCAGGATCGGCCCACCCGTACTCACAGATGTGCTGGACAAAGCGGATTTCCTCTTGTGTCAGTGCACGCACCGGACCACCACCTTCGGCCTCGTGAAGCCCAATCCGCACCGTCTGCCTCCGGGAGCGAATCAAAGCAACTATGACGAGCTATCTGTTCTTCGTGGGCAGTGCGGCCAACAGCGCTTGAGCCTGCTCAGCCTTATCTTCCGGTACCAGCAGATGGTCGTGGTAGTAACCAGCGATCACATTGCAGGCGATACCAGCGTCAGCCAAGACAGTGGAAACAAGCGCGGTCAGCCCGACTGACGTCAAAGCCGAATGCACATCCAGCGTCAAGCACGTGAACCTCTCAATGCGGACGTCCACCATGGCCGGGGCAACAGCGTATGAGCCTTCATCCTCATTGATAACAGCCAGCACCTCGGCCAGGTTCGCAACCTCCTCAACCGGCAGGTAGACGTACGTACCGCGGTTAAGAACACGCAGTGATTTCAGAATGTCGTCGAGATCAGTAAGCCCTACATTCATGGCACAGATCATATTCCCTCAGCACGCTGACTTGGCACGCTCTGTCAACACGGAAACCAAGCCCGGCAAGGCGAACGACCCTGCAACCACCCAATGACAGCCTCCACTCCGAGGTAAACAATGGTCATCTGTTGGCAAGAATGTCCAGCGTTTCGCGCCAATCGGCACGAGCCTGATTCAGAAGCCTGTCGACATCCGCCGCTCTCGCATCGACGGCGCAGACTCCAGGTTTTCTGGGCCCTCCACCGCGAAGAGACTGCCCGGTGCACTCGCGCGTGACAGCAGATTCCGAAGCAGTTTCGCCTTTTGCACGGCCACCTTCTGGGCCGTCCAAAGCCTCTGGCCGTCGTCCCTCACTGTTACTCATCAGCAACTCACTACCTTCACCGGACTGCCCAACCTACACTTCCCCAGCCGACGCAAGCGTTTCAGAACAAACCATAAGCGGCGGGGTACCTTGCATTCTAGGGATCGCAAGCGGACCTGGCGCTGGTTTATGAAAGGCAACCTCTCTGACTTAGTCATCAACGCGGCGCCACACCAGCGAAGGGGCATCCCAGGAAAACCCGGAACGCCCCTTCACCCCTCACGAGCCACCTACCGGACCTCACCCTTCAGCGACTCACTCCCCCGCGGATTCGCTCCTCACGGCATCGCGCAACCGGTGCTTGAGAATCTTGCCCGACGGGTTGCGCGGAATATCCCTGTACAGAACCTTCCTGGGCAGCTTGAACTTCGAGAGCGTCTGCGCTGCATGTTCGCGAATCGACTCCAGCATGGGCGGGTTCTCCGGATCAGCCGGCACGATCACCGCAACAACGGTCTCCCCGTACACCTCGTGAAGATCACCCACAACAGCCACATCCAGAACACCGGGGTGACCAGAGACAGCGTTTTCCACCTCGGCAGAATAGATGTTCTTCCCACCGGAGATGATCATGTCCTTCATCCGGTCAACCAGCGTCATGTAGCCGTCAGATTCACGTTTGGCCAGGTCACCGGTGTGCAGCCAGCCATCCCGGATGGTCTTCGCGGTCTCTTCCGGCTTGTTCCAGTAGCCCTTCATCATCGATTCGGACTGCAGGATCATTTCGCCGACCTCACCTTCGGCAACATCATTGCCCTCAGGGTCGACAATCCGGTACACACCATTCGGGTTGGCCCCACGGCCCGAAGCCCACGGGCGCTCCAGAATCTCCTCGTGCGTGAGCACCGCACCACCGGGACCGCCCTCAGTCAAGCCCGTGCCCTGAGTCAGCCGAGCATTCGGGAACGCATCAATCACCCTGGTGACCAGCGAGCCCGGCATGGGCGCCGCCCCGTAGAAGATCCGCTGCATCGACGAAACATCAATGCTCTCCAGACCCGGCACCCGCAGCATGAGCGCCAACATGGTCGGCACCGCAAACGTGAACGTGCACTTGTGCTTCTCAATTGCATTAAGCGCATCCTGCGGATCGAACGTCGGGCGGATAACCACCGCACCGGCAGCCAGAATCGTGGGGAACAGAACATTCGTCAACGGCGCCGAGTGGTACATCGGCGCAATCATCAACACTCGCTCACCCTCGTGCAGCCCCGTGCTCAGCCCCAAGGACATACCGGCCCAAATGGCCGCGTGATGATCCAGGACCGCTCCCTTGGGATTGCCCGTAGTTCCCGAGGTGTAGAGAATCAGCGCATTATCGCCCTCCTCTACCGCTGTGCCCAGGTTGGTGTCGTCGGCTTGGTCACTGAGGGCGAGCGCGTCTGTGAACCGATCGGCACCCGGGGTCGAGGGGTCAACAGGGCCGAGGCTCAGGCCGATGGGGGCTTCGGTGGTTTCCTCTCCCTCGCCCAGGTGCTCGAAAGCATCCGCTGACGGCTTGGCGAGCGCCGGGTGGGCAACAAAAGCCTTCGCACCGGAGTCACGTAGGAAATACGCCAGCTCCGGCCCCGTGGACTGCGGGTTTGCCGGCGACAGCACTGCCCCGAGCTTGAACACCGCATAGGCAGCAACCACGAAGTACGGACTGTTGATGCTGTTGAGCACCACCCGGTCGCCCTTGCCCACACCGTGATCAGCCAGCACTCGGGCGAACTGATTGGCCGCCGCGTTCAGCTGCGGATAGGACAGGGTGAGTTCGTCGCTGATGAGCGCTGTGGCTTCGGGCCTGCGCTGTGCTGTGCGTTCAAGAATGTGGGACAAGTGGGCCATGGGTGATCCTTTCGCGTCTTTGAGATCGGCAGCCTGACCTACGGGGGCTCTAGCGCAGAACCCCTGTTGTTCTCCAAGTGTATTGGTTATTATCCAGTTGGAGAAGAGTCTAAAAGTGAACTCCAACCACAGCCCCACACACGAGAGGACGCACACGTGGCTGACCTGACACACGGCGATATGTCCTCCAAAGCGCGCATCCGCACTGCCGCGCTCAAACTGTTCGCAGCCCACGGCCACCACGCGGTGTCGCTGCGCCAAATAGCCGAAGCCACCCCCATAGCCCACGGCTCCGTCGTCCACCATTTCGGCAGCAAAGCCGGGCTCATCCGGGCAATCGAGGACGATATCCTCGCCCGCCTGAGGGAAGCCCTCGACGACCTCCCACCCGACATCAGCACCGCCGATGAACTGCGCCGGATCCGCGATGCCAATGTGGAACGTCTGCTGGAAGCCAACCCCGAAATCGTCGACTACACCCGCCGTGTCCTGCTGGCCCCGGGAGCGGATGCCGAGGGCACCTCGGGCCTGTCCCACCGAATAACGGAGCTGACCCGCGACGTGGTCCGGGGCGCCCGCAGTGCCGGCTTTTCCACCTCGACCCAGCCTGAAGCAGTCCAAGTAGCCGAACTTTTGGTGCGCTACCTGGGCCGACTCTTCCTGGTGCCCATGCTTGACCACATTTGGGACGGCCTCGAAGACTCAGAAGGACTGCCGCCGCGCAGCACCACCGACCTCACTGTCCGCGTGACCTACACCAGCGACAAACAGGAATGAAGGAGACAACGATGTCTGCCATCCACCCGCCAAGCCCATTCGGCACCAACAAGAAAATCGTCAAAGGTCGCCCCTCCACCATGGGCGACGACGTTCCGCTCAACACCACCCAGCTGATCCGACACGCCGCCCGCTCCCAGCCGAACCGCGAAATCGTCTACCGCAGCGGGGAAGAATGGAAGCGCTGCACCTACGCCAAGACCTACCGCAGCATAAGCAGGCTGGCCTCCGCAATGTCCGACAAGCTGGGCGTGAAGCCGGGCGACACCGTCGGCGTGCTCGACTGGAACTCCCTCAACCACTTCGAGCTCTACTGGGCGATTCCCGGAATCGCCGCGGTCATGCTCCAGATGAACATCCGCCTGGCCGCCGAAGACCTCGCCTACATCGTCGAAGATGCAGGCGCATCCGTCATCTTCGTCGACACCACCCTCCTGCCCGTGGCCCACTCCTTCGAAGCCAGAACCCCCGGCGTGAAGAAGTGGGTCGTCATGAGCTCCGATGGAGCTCCCATCAACCCTGACGAGGTGGAGCTCACCAACTGGACCAGCCTCACCAACCTCGTGGACGGGGCTGATGAGGACTACGACTTCCCGCTGATTGACGAAAGCTCAGCGTTTGCCGCCTGCTACACAACCGGCACCACCGGCCGGCCGAAGGGCGTTTTCTATTCGCACCGCTCAGTTGTTCTGCACTCGTACATGCTTGCACTGGAAGTGGGCATTGAACCCAGTGACGCCGTCATGGTCATCACGCCCATGTTTCACGCATCCGGTTGGAGCTGGCCGCAGGCATCCGTGCTGCGCCGCACCAAGATCGTGCTGCCGGGGCGCTATTCCGCAGACGACCTCGGCGATCTCACACAAGTGCTCATCGACGAAGACGTCACCGTCGCCAACGGCGCACCGGCCATCCTGTCGCCCATGCTGGACTACATCAAGAGCCTGGACGAAATGCCCGACCTTTCACGCCTGCGCTTAGGCTGCGGAGCATCGGAACCGCCGCTGAGCATGATGCGCGGCTTCAAAGAACTGGTCGGGGCAGAAACCATCCAGGCCTACGGGGCAACAGAAACCAGCCCGATTGCCACCGTCAACCGGTTCACACCCGAAGCGCTGCAGAAATACGACGAAGAAGAACTGTGGGAGCTCAAACGCAAACAGGGCTACCCCGTGCCGAACATCGAAATCCGACTGCTGGACGGCATCGGCAACGACGTCCCCTGGGACGGCGAAAGCGTCGGCGAAATCTGCCTGCGCGGGCCCTGGGTGACCACAAGCTACAACGGCATGAGTGAACAAGAACTCGAAGGCCGATTCGTCGACGGCTACTGGCGCTCAGGCGATGTCGGGTCGATTGACCCCGATGGCTACCTCAAACTGACCGACCGCATCAAAGACGTCATCAAATCCGGCGGCGAATGGATCTCATCCATCGACATGGAAAACCTGCTGCTGAGCCACCCCGGCATCGCCGATTCCGTCGTCGTGGGAATCGCCCACCCCAAATGGACCGAACGGCCCCTGGTGCTCGCGGTAGCCAAAGACCCCGACAACCCGCCGAGCCTCGAATCTATTCACGAACACCTGTCCGGCACATTCGCGTCATGGCAAATGCCCGACGCCGTCGAATTCATCGACGAACTGCCGCGCACATCAGTCGGCAAACTCAACAAAAAGCTCATCCGCGAACAGTACGCCGACTACTACACCCCCTGACCGGAAGCCGCCGGCAGGTGAGCGTGAGAGCGCGAGCCGACCGGCGCCTCGTAGACCAGCAGACACAACAGAACACCACGCAGAAAAGGAGCACACATGATCCTGGATAACTACCGCGGAACCTGGGAAGACGAAGAGATCAGCGAACTGCGCAAACTGACCCGCGAATTCATTGCCAACGAAATCACACCCCACCAGGAACGGTTTGCGCAGCAGCACCGCGTTGACCGCGAGGTTTGGCGCAAGGCCGGACAGGCGGGGCTGCTGTGCATCTCCGTGCCCGAAGAATACGGCGGCGGTGGCGGCGACTTCCGGCACGAGGCGGTGGTCCTGCACGAACAGGGGCTCGCCTTTGATGACGCGTGGGGCTACTCCGTGCACTCGTCCATCTGCGCGCACTACATCCTCGAATACGGCACCGAAGAGCAGAAAAGGGCCTGGCTGCCGAAACTGGCCTCTGGCGAGTACGTTGCCGCAATCGCCATGACCGAACCCGGCACCGGATCCGACCTCCAGGCCGTGCGCACAAAAGCAGTCCGCGACGGTGACGAATGGGTTATCAACGGCTCAAAGACGTTCATCACCAACGGCACCCACTGCGACCTGGTGATCATCGTGGCCCGCACCTCGGACGAACCGGGCGCGAAGGGGATTTCGCTCATCGTCGCTGAAGTTGGCGGCGAAGACGTTGTTGGGGAATCCGGCACGTGGGCGCCTGGATTTGAACGCGGCCGTGTGCTCGACAAAATGGGCATGCGCGGACAGGACACGCGCGAACTCTTCTTCACCGACATGCGCGTGCCCGTTGGCAACGTTCTTGGGGGCGAAGCCGGCGAAGGCAAGGGCTTCTACCAGCTGATGAACCAGCTGCCGCAGGAACGCCTGGCGATTGCCGTCGGCGGTGCCGGAGTTGCCGAAGCCGCAGTACGCGCGGGCATTGCGTATGCGAAGGACCGCGAGGCTTTCGGTATGCCGATCGTGAAATTCCAGAACACGAAGTTCGTGCTGGCCGAAGCCTCCACTGAAGCGCTGGCTGTTCGGACGTTTGTTGACCACGCCATTGCCGAACACACTGCCGGTGAGCTCTCCACCGAAAAGGCCTCCGCGGCCAAGTACTGGGCCACCGACATGCAGAACACCATCGTCGACAAAGTGCTGCAGGTATTCGGCGGATACGGCTTCATGAACGAATACCCCATCGCCCGGGCCTACGCATCGTCCCGAGTGCAGAAGATCTACGGCGGCACAAACGAAATCATGAAGGAACTCATCGGCCGCGGACTGTGAACCGGTGAGTTCGGCACCGGGGAGGGTGGCGTTGGCACTTCGGCGAGTCTCCAACGTCACCCGGGCCGGCTGGTGGTGAGTTCGTCCCTAAGGCGAGTTTGGCCAGCCGCACCGGCCCGGCGCCTCGTGAGCCTTTCCCTACTCACCAGTTCTGCAGATTAGGTGGAAAACGGAGGCGAAATCGCGATTTTTCCCTCCGTTTTCCACCTAGACAGCAGAGTTCACTCGGCCACGCAGCTGAGGCGAGCCCCACCTCCGACCCTGTCCAAATACTGGACTGGGTATTCCCTTTCACCCCTCTGAACGTTTAGTGTTTTCGCTTAGTCGCCGTTAACTGAACAGCGCTGTTCAGCCCTTCGGCGGCTAAGCGAAAACATCGCAGCCATGCGCGAACACCACCGCGTCACGGCGCCAACCACTTAGAACAGACTGAAGCTGACACACACTTCAGCAAGCCTGACAACAGAAGAGATATACGGAACCAACTAGGCACCTCGACAACGGAGCCGAGGCGATCTCGCTCTTTCCGCACTATCCAAGGGACTTCCATGTCTACTCCAACCCGCAACAGTCCACGTCCGCCGCGCGCCGACGGCAAAGACCGCTTCACCCGAGACCAGCGCCGGGCCCTCCTCGGCGCGTCGGTCGGAAACACCATCGAGTTCTACGACTTCACCGTCTACGGAGTTCTCGCCGTGTACATCGGCCAGCACTTCTTTCCCGAAGCCGAACCGTCAGTGCAGCTGCTGTCGTCATTCGCCGTGTTCGGCCTCGCATTCTTGGCCCGGCCGATCGGTTCGATCATCCTGGGCCCGCTGGCAGACAGGATCGGCCGCAAACCCGTCCTGATCATGGCGCTGTCCGGTATCGCACTGGCCTCATTCGGGATCGGCATTCTGCCCACCTACGAGACCATTGGAATCCTCGCACCGATTGCGCTCGTAGCGCTGCGCTTTCTGCAGGGCCTATCAGCCGGAGGTGAGTACGGCTCAGGTTCAACATTCATGGCTGAATACTCCCCGCGCGGCCGCCGAGGCTTGGGTGTTGTGTGGATCGTGGTCTCAACGACTGCCGGTGTTCTTCTGGGAACCCTGACCGTCACCGGTTTGACGCTCGTGATGGGCACGGCGGGCATGGCCGACTGGGGTTGGCGCATTCCGTTCATCCTCGCGCTGCCCTTGGGCCTGATCGGCTGGTACATCCGCCAGAAGATCGACGAGTCCCCCGAGTTCCAGATGATGGAAGCCACCGAGCAGAAGACAAAGTCACCGCTGACTGAGTCGCTCAAGATGTGGCAGAACATGCTCATCATCTTCGGCATCGGCGCCATGCACGCAACCGCCTACTACTCGGTTTTCACCTACATGCCGACCTACATCGGCGTGGTCAACGGCCACGGCCAGGAAATCGCCCTGGTCTCGAACATCGTGACCGGACTCGTATCTATCGGCGTCATCATCGCGGCAGCCGTCTGGTCCGACCGCGTGGGCCGCAAGACCGTGCTGCTGGTCGGAGCAGGCACATACGTCCTGATCGCGTGGCCCGCCTACGCAATCGTCCCGATGCTCAACGCCTGGGGTGCCATTGGCGTACACATCCTGCTGGGCGCGTCCGTAGCCGTCTTCATGGGCGCCAGCGCCGTCATCATGACCGAGCTGTTCCCGGCGAAGATCCGCGCTTCGGGCATGTCCCTGGGCTACAACATCCCGGCCGCCGTATTCGGAGGCGGAGCCCCCTTCGTGGCCACCTTCCTCATTGCGCAGACCGGAATCACATCTTCGGCCGCCTGGTACGTCATGGCAATTGCGGTGCTCGCACTGGTCAGCGCCACAGTACTGAACCCGAAGAAGCACCTCTACGACGACTCCGAACTCGCTGAGGAGTACGAAAAGGTCATCGCCGAGGAGCAGTCCGACGGCAGCCTGCAGCACGTTGTCGTCGACGCCGACGGCGACCGTGTAAGCGCAGACGGAGCTGCCGGCGCAGCTGGGGTTCCTGGCACGGAGGCGGGTGCAGGGAGCCCGGTCGATGTTCCGCCTCGCCTAGAGGCGGAAGTCGAACAGGCCCTCGAGGACGTCGACGTCAGCCGACGTCGCGCACTCGACTGACAACCGACCGACTAAGGTTTGAGAACTCACGAGGCGGGGGTCGGCTCTACGGAAGCTGACCCCCGCCTCGGGTGTTAGGTAGGGCCTCGACGGAATGGTGAGTTCGGAACTGAAAATCACCCCACCGGCTGCGGCGCTGTGCCGTCGCCCCAAGGGCGGTCCGACAGTGCCTCACGCCCGTGCGGTTCCATCCACATCGAAGTGTCCGGACCCAACGGCACAATGCCGGTCGGGTTTACCGACTTCTGCACGATGTAGTAGTGATCCTTGATCTGCTGGAAGTCAATTGTGTCACCAAAACCGGGCATCTGATACAAGTCACGGGCATACGCCCACAGCGCCGGAAAGTCGCGCAGCTGCTGACGATTGCACTTGAAGTGCGAGTAATACACAACGTCAAACCGCGCGAGCGTCGTAAACAGACGAACATCCGCCTCGGTAATCGAGTCACCCATCAGGAAACGCTGACCTGTCAGGCGCCCCTCAAGCCGGTCCAAAGCTGTGAACAGACGCTCGAAGGCCTCGTCATAAGCCTCCTGCGATCCCGCGAAACCACAGCGGTACACACCGTTGTTGACCTCGGTGAACACCCAGTGCATCAGCTGGTCCATCTCGCCCTGCAGCGCTTCAGGGTATAGATCCGGCGCGCCTTCCCGGTGGAACGCGGTCCATTCCGTCGAGAAATCCAAGGTGATCTGATTGAAGTCGTTCGTGACCACCTCGCCGCTTTCCACTTCGACAATTGCCGGAACAGTAATCCCCCGCGGATAGTCGGGGAAGCGCGCAAAGTAGGCCTGCTGCAGCCGCTCGATGCCGAGCACCGGGTCGACGCCACCCTCGTCCAGATCGAAAGTCCAGGAACGCTCATCGTGCGTCGGTCCAGCCAACGCCAGCGTAATCGCGTCTTCCAAACCCAGCAGCCTGCGCACAATCAGCGTGCGATTCGCCCACGGACACGCCTTCGCCGCCGCCAGGCGATACCGCCCAGCCTCGACAGACCACAGAATCTGGTCGTCGTGCTTTTTCGGCGTGCCTACCGGGTCGGCCACAATGCGGTCGTCTATGTAGCCCATGTCTCGCTCAAACGCCTTGTCCTTGGACACGTAAACGCCCGGCTTCGAGTGTTCTGGGTGCAGCTTTTCGCGATCGGTCATGTTCCGATTGCCACATTGCCTATTTTAACTTTCAACCAATAACGGGGTCCCTTTTGGCTGGCCCTCCCGCCTTGCGCCTGGTCAGCGGATGCTGAACCCAAGCCTTAGCGAGGTGACGGCGGGAGGTGAGGGTCGGCTGGCCAGCTGGTCCGGCACCTCGGAGGCCTTTGCCTACTCGGCAGTTCTGCTAATTAGGTGGAAGACGGAGGCGAAATCGCACTTTTCGCCTCCGTTTTCCACCTAGACAGCAGAGTTCACCCGGATGGTTGGCCCACCTGACTGGCACCGCTGTCAGGCCGCGCCACGCCCTACTCAACCAGGCTCTGCCACGCGGCAACATCGAAGCGGCGCAGACCGGCGACGGACGACATGTGCCGCACCGCGTTTTCGATCTTGCTTCGCCACACCGCGATCGCCTGGTCGGCTCGGCCCTTGCGCACCGCCGCAAGAATCGCAGCGTTGTCCGAACGGATCTTCGCCGCAGCCGGCTCATAATCCACACGCAAAATCGCAATGAGCAACCGCAGCCTCTGCCCCAGCGAATCAAAAACATCTGCCGTGTGCTCCAAGCCTGAAGCCTCCGCAAGCCCTTGCTGAAACTGCAAATCCAGCCGATCCACCGACCGCGGGCCCAAGGAATCATCCTCCTCGAGCCGCGACAGCGCCCTATCCGCAATATGCAGGGACCCCTTGGCCTGCTCCGCACGAGATACCGCCCCTCTCACGCTCGACTGGCTCACGGTTCGCTGGCTGGGGCTCGGGTGGCCGGCTGTGGGTTTGTGGGTGCCGGAAGCTCCGGCGGGCGTGCGTCCGGCCGTGGATTGGCGGGAGGCTCTACCTGCTGAGGCGCCCCGCAACACCACGACACCCACCGCATACCGCGCGGCGTAAAGGTCAAGCACACTCTCACCGGACACGACCGGCAAGCGGAACACATTGCCCGCACGCTCAAGCACGCCGTTCATCTGCAGTTCGCCCAATCCGCGCACGATCTCCTTCTGAGCAACGCCCATCCGCAGGGCCAAATGGCGAACAGACACCTGATCACCAGCCTGGAGACTGCGTTCGCGCAGATCGGCTTCAAGCTCTGCCACCAAGGTCCGCCGCCACACACTGTCACCGACTTCGCGCCACGGGTGCAGAACCGGGTCCTGGCTTTCGCGGTCTGACTTGGCTGGAGTTCCCGCAGAGCCCGAGGCGCCAGAAAGTGAGTCAAAAGCCAATCCACTTTGCGCTGTTTCTATTGGTCTGCGCCAGAAGAAAGTGTTGACGTCAGCGGCAACTGCATCGGCAAGGAACTCCAGAACATCAAACGGCACACCGCCTGCTCCGGGCACACCCGCAGAGCCAGTCTCACGGACCCACGCAAGCCCGCCGTCCAGCTCCTGCACACTGACCTGCCCACCGCCCATGCGCACCAGCACGCCGGCGACCGCACCTGCGAAAGCGTCAAAGTCATCGAACTGCCGCACCTGGGCAGAGCCGTCTGGGGCGGCAATGTGAATGCTGAACAGCTCTCGGTCCGACCACTGCCGCAAAGCCGCCAAGAAGGCCCACCCTCGCCGACGCCTGTTCACCGAACCCCACTCGGGACGCGATGATGCCTCGGAAGTGCGAGCGGAGTCCCCAGAAGCATCAGCGGTCTTGGTGCTCGGGCGGACCTTCTGAGTTCCCACCTCGGGACCATCAGGGATGGCACTCTCCCCCGTCCTGAAGATGAGCGTCAAGCGGCTGTCTTCCACCCGGATTTCGTCGATGAAAACACAGGCCGGCTGTGTGTCCGCGTGCGATGTGCTGTCAGCATTGCCAGCCGCAGCCTGTACACCTTTCGCCACAGTGCCCACCGAGCCCGAAGCCTCGCCATCAGGCGCACCTTCCAACCATCGGCAAGCGCGCGAAACGAGGGTTTGCGAAAGGCCCAGCTCTTCGGCCAGCCCACGCGTGCCGTACACCTGCCCGACAACATCGCGCCCGGCCAGCGCCAAAGCCCGCGCAACAGCCCGGTTCGCCCGCGACTGCTTTTCAGGCCGCCCTATGCGCGCCCGCTGAGCCTCTTGTTCCTGCCGGTCAGCTTGTTCCATCCCGGCCCGCCTGTTCCCGCCTGTCCGGTTGCACCTTCCGAACCGGTCGCTCATACCCTGCGCCTGACACGTGACCTCCTTTGCACACGGCTTCTCTTGCGAAACCTTCGCCCGCCGAGGTGCCACGCGCCTTCCCGCGCCCCGGTTTCGTAGGGCTCCCCTCACCCGGGCACAGCTGACTTTTGACTCAGATTACTTTCACCCGCTCACTGTTGCCAGCAGCTCAACAGCAGAATGTCGACAAACGGCCCATGCACCGTGGCATGCGCCATCACCGGAAAGCACAGCCTTTCCGGCGGCTTAAGCAGCTCAGTGAAGAGGAGTGATCATGTCGCAGACACAACCAGCAGATTTCGTCACCGACGCCGAACTGTCCGCAGTCAGCACCGACGCCATCAACACCGTCCGCACGTGGCTGCGCAGGGCGAGAGAAAAGGATGAGGCGAGCTCCACCTCGGGGACCGGGACAATCGCGAAAGCCCGCCCCAGCGGCTCAGCAGAATCCAGCGCGAACCCCCAAGCAAACGGAGCAGCCAACAAGGCCACCCGCCAGGCAGACAAGGGGGCCCGCCTGCTGGCGGCAGTGCTGAAAGACCCGAACGGACTGCCGTTCACGCAGGGCTTCGTGGACCGAGTGATCCGCACGGAAGACCCCCGGGCCGCCGCAAAAGCACTGACCGAAATCGCCGAGCTCACTCCGAAGTCCCTGCCTTTGGCCGAGCGCATGCAGATCAAAACCGGTGCGGCCATGGCTGAGAAGCTGCCGCACGTGGTCATTCCCATCGCCAAGGCTCGCCTGCGGCAGATGGTCGGGCACATGGTGATCGACGCCCGCCCCGAACCTTTCGGCAAGGCAGTCAAGGCCATGCACGAAGCCGGGCACCGCCTCAACATCAACCTGCTGGGCGAAGCAGTGCTCGGCGAACAGGAGGCCGACCGTCACCTGCAGGACACTCGCAGGCTTCTGGCCAGGGACGATGTCGACTACGTGTCGATCAAGGTGTCCTCGGTCGCCTCGCAGATCAGCATGTGGGACTACCCGGGCACCGTCGACTACGTGGTGAACCGCCTGCGCCCGCTCTACGAAGACGCCGTCGAACTCGAAGCCGCTGGCCGCGGCCCGAAGTTCATCAACCTCGACATGGAGGAATACCAGGACCTCCACCTGACAATCGATGTGTTCGAACGCTTGCTGAGCGAACCGGTATTCAAACAGCTGGAAGCCGGCATTGTCCTGCAGGCCTACCTGCCGGACGCACTCGAAGCCACCCAGCGGATCGCCGAATTCGGCGCACAGCGCGTAGCCGATGGTGGTGCTGGCATCAAGGTTCGGCTGGTCAAGGGTGCGAACCTGTCCATGGAACGCGTGCACGCCGAAACCGCCGAATGGCCCCTGACCGTCAACCCCTCCAAGCAGGCCACTGACGCCAACTACAAGCGGGTCCTCCACTGGCTGCTGACCCCGGAGAACATGAAGGGCCTCCGATTGGGCGCTGCCGGACACAACCTGTTCGACATCGCGTTTGCCCATCACCTATCCAAGCGGCGAGGTGTTGAAGACCGCGTCGAGTTCGAAATGCTGCACGGCATGGCCGAAGAACAGTCCGAGCAGGTCGCAGCTGACGTCGGCAATGTTCTGCTCTACGTTCCGGCCGTGGCACCCGAACAGTTCGACGTCGCAATCTCCTACCTGGTACGCCGCCTGGAAGAAAACGCCGCGAACGAAAACTTCATGTCCGGCATTTTCGACCTCACCGACGGTGGACCCATCTTCCAGCGCGAACGCAGCCGCTTCCTGGCCTCGGTAGGCGATCTCGAAACCGTGCTTGCCCGCGAAGGCGACACACCTCCCGGCCCCAACCGCACACAGAACCGACTGCACGAGGCGCCGCTCACCTCCCAGCCCGGCACCTCGGGTGAGAGCGCGGGCACCGGTGAGGGTGAGGGAAGCGCGGCAGACGGTATCGACGTGGCAGCCGAGGGCGCCTCGGGCGAAGCTCCCGCCGAATCCACCGCCGCCACCAGCACCGCGGCAGACCCAGCAAACCGGGACCCGAAAGAACCCACAGCGCTCCCGATGCGCGGCTTTGCAAACGAGCCGAACACCGACCCCGCCCTGCCGGCCAACCAGGAATGGTCGCGGCAGGTGATTGCGGCAGCTGAACGCATTGACATCAGTCCGCGAACAGCAGACGACTTCGACGTCAACGCAACTGTGCAGACCGCCAAGCAGGCTGCTGCCGACTGGGCGAAGCTCGGCTCGCGCGGCCGCCTGCCCTACTTCCAGCGGGCAGCTGAGCTGTTTGCGCAGCGACGCGGTGAATTCCTAGCAGTCGCAGCGGCTGAAGCGGGCAAAACACTCGCCCAGTCCGACCCCGAACTGTCCGAAGCCATCGACTTCATCCGCTACTACGCCGATCAGGCTCTTGAGATCGAAGAAATCGAAGCCCGTGACGGCGTGCAGTTCACACCTGATCAAGTAACTGTCATTACACCTCCGTGGAACTTCCCCGTAGCAATTCCGACGGGATCGACCGTGGCAGCGCTGGCCGCAGGTTCAGCGGTCATCCACAAACCGTCGGGCATGACGCCCGCGTGTTCGCGGATGATCGTCGAAACGCTGTGGCAAGCCGGCATCCCGCGCAACGTCCTGCAGCTGGTGCCGCCGATCGAGAGCGACACCGGCAAGGCCCTGATCAGCCATCCGGACGTTGACAGGGTCATCCTTACAGGAGCCTCTGACACAGCCGCGCTATTCCGCTCATTCCGCCCCTCGCTGGCCATCAACGCCGAAACCAGCGGCAAGAACGCAATAATCATCACCCCGTCAGCCGACCGTGACCTCGCCGTGGCTGACCTCGTGAACTCAGCATTCGGACACGCGGGCCAGAAGTGCTCAGCCGCATCGCTGGGCATTCTGGTGGGCTCGATGTACGATTCACAGCGCTTCCTGCGCCAGTTGGTCGACGCGACGGAATCCCTCATCGTGGACTCTCCTCTCAACCTGGCCTCCACCGTCGGACCGTTGACGGGAGCCCCCAGCAACAAGCTCCAGCGCGGGCTGACTCGCTTGGAAGTCGGCGAAGAATGGCTCATCAAACCGAAACTGCTCGCCGCGGCACCCGGCATCCCAACCGGGGATATTTCCCCTGGTGAGAGCCAGGTGGGAGCCGGCGGCACCTCGTCAGATTCTGACCGGCGCACACCGGGCATGCCTGGCCCGCTGTGGCGTCCGGGCATCCGCACCGGCGTGCAGCCGGGGTCGTTTTTCCACATGACGGAATGCTTTGGGCCGGTACTCGGGCTCATGCACGCGCGCAACCTCGACGAGGCAATCCGCCTGCAGAACGCCGTCGACTACGGTCTGACCGCGGGCATTCACTCGCTCGATCCGCGCGAAGTCGAAGAGTGGCTGCGCCGCGTGCAAGCCGGCAATCTGTACGTCAATCGCGGTATAACTGGTGCGATCGTGCGCCGGCAGAGCTTCGGCGGCTGGAAGAAATCATCGGTTGGGCTGGGCTCGAAAGCCGGCGGCCCCAACTACGTCCACATGCTGGGCACCTGGGCGGACGCGCTTGTCTCTGCTTCTCAGGCTGACGATGTGGAGGCACCGAAGACCTCGACATCTGCGGGTGATGCGGGTGGTTCAGTTTCGGGCACTGCGGCAACGCGTGATGAACGCGATTGGCTGGAACGCGCCCGCCGCTCTGATGACGAAGCCATTCGCCGTGAGTTCGGCGTTGCCCGCGACTCGGATGGTTTTGCTTCGGAAGCGAACATCTTCCGCTACCTGCCGACGGCTGTGACGGTGCGCGTGACTGCGGAGGCAAAGCCTGTTGAAATCACGCGCGTGGCCGACGCCGCCGAATGCCTGGGTGCGCCCCTGACCTGGAGTGTTGCCTCTGACGCAGAAGGGTCTGTCCGTGCTGCTGCCATTGCGGCTGCTGGCGCAGGAGGAAGTGCGGTCGGCACGGGCGGCAGCGTTGTTGTGGAATCGGCGTCCGAGTTCGGCAAACGCCTGTCCGAAGGCCAGCTTTTGGTGAACGGAGCAGCCCGTGTCCGCTGCCTGGGCGCGGCGGAACCGGAGGTTCTCGAAGCCATTGTCGACCGACCGGAAGTGGCCGTGCTCGATGAGCCGGTGACCGCCTCGGGCCGAATCGAAGGCCGCTACTACCTGCACGAACAGGCCATCTCGATGACGCTGCACCGCTTCGGCGACCCAGACCCCGGCTTCCACCGCCTAGCTGAGCGCCTGGGCCGAACCGCCTAAGCAAACAGCCAACTCTGCTCTTTTGGCAATAAACGGGGGCGAACACTGAGTGTTCGCCCCCGTTTATTGCCGAATCAGCAGGCTTTCGCTGTATTCAGGCCAGCCATCTGATCAGTTCTGGCGCTTGCGGCGGGAGCCCAGGATCACCAGCCCACCTGTAGCAACCAGAGCCAGTCCGGCAAGCACGGCGGCCGTCACCTCAACACCCGTCCGCGGCATCCAACCTGGCTTATCAGCGCCACCAGACTGATCCGGCTTAGCCGGTCCAGGAGCACCGGGCTTACCTGGTTCATCCGGTTCGCCAGGCTTAGTCGGTCCCGAATCACCAGGCTCACCCGGCTCATCGGTACCCGGCTCACCCGGCTCTTCGGTGCCCGGCTCACCCGGCTCTTCGGTGCCCGTTTCTTCCGGTGTGGGTGATTTGTCCATCGTGATCACAGCGGACGATTCATTGGACTGAACTGGCGTTCCGTCATCCTCGCCACCGCCGCGCGATGTGCCGACTGCAACGGCCGTGTTGACGACCTCTTCAGCCTTGGCATCGGCCTCGGTGACTGTGTATTCATTGGATTCGCACGTGGTTGCCTCACCCGGTGCCAGAGTCGCAGCCTCGCACGTCACTTCAACGCCAGCCTCATCCAGCATCGAGTCGTTGACCGCGACGTTATTTACGGTGACCTTGCCGCTGTTGGTGACAGTGAAGGTGTACTTCACTGCGTCACCAGCACGGTAGCTGTCCTTCTTGTCCTTGACCTTCTTTTCGAGCTCCAGCTTCGGAGTGCCGACCTCAACACTGGCAGAAGGTTCATTGGACTTGACCTTCTTGCCCTTGGGGTCTTCACCGTTTGCCGTTGCCTTATTGACGTACTCCGCCTGTCCTTCGACATCGGCGGCAGTCAGAACGTGCGAAGCAGTGCATTCAATCGACTCTCCCGGAGCAAGAGTTGTGCTGGCGTCACCACAGTCAATGTCTTCAACCTTCGGATCGTCGATCTTGACATCCTTTACGGTGACGTTGCCGTTGTTCGACACAATGAAGCTGTACTCGACCTTGTCACCTGTGGTCAGGGGCTCTGCGCCCTTTGCCCAGTTGGTGACAGTCTTCTCCAGTGACAGCGAAGGTTCGGATTTGGGAACCGTGACAGTCGCAGTGTCCTGCGCACTGACCTTCGTGCCAGCTTCAGGGTCCTTCTTCGTGTTGCCGGTCAACGTGACATTGTTCGGCAGCGGGTCTTCGGCATCGACCTGATCCTGAGTGATTTCACTTTCACCGGTGCACGTGAACTCAGCGCCGACGGGCAGAGTCACTCCACCAGCAAGCACGTCGATTTCCTCTTCACCCTGCTTACAGGTGAGATCAATGTCCCCACCGGCCCATTCATCAGCCAGCTTCACATTGTGCAGCGTGACATTGCCGGTGTTCTTGCCGGTAATGAACCATTCTGCCTTTTCACCGGCCTTCTTCTGGACCGACTTTTCACCGTCTACGGTCTTGGTGACCTCCACAGCGGGCTTCGCTTCGGGCACCGTGACAGTGGCCTTGCTCTTGTCTTCGACAGGCAGTTCTTTGTCCTCGCCGGTGGTGGCCGACTTGTACGGGTACTTGCCGGTCACATCAGCGTTATTCGGCAGCGTGACCTGCTCGTCAACGTCATCCTGCGTGACGGTGTAGGTGCCGGTGCACTTGTAGGCATCGCCTACCGCAAGTTTGGCCTTGCCTTCCTTGAAGTCTTCCGTGGCATCGCCGCTGTACACGCCTCCGGCCTTCGGCGTGATGGTGCAGGACAGATCAAGGGGTTCCTTATCCTCGACCCAGTCATCTGCCAGCTTCACGTCTTCAAGATCGACATTGCCGCTGTTCTCACCGGCCAGAACGAACTTTGCCTTGCCATCAGCAGCGACTTCGGCAGACTCTTTTTCGTTGACGGTCTTCTCCAGCGTGATCTTCGGAGCAGGTTTGAACACGCCGAAGTCGTACTTGGTGTGCGCCTGCGGCTTGCTGGCGTCGTATTCCTCCGGCTTCGGTTCAGTCACGGTAATGACCTTGCCGTTCCACGAACCGGGAGTACCCTTACCGGCTTCGGTGTTGATGTCGGTTTCCTCAAGCGGGCTGACCACCACACGGTAGTTGCCGCGCTTTACGGACTCGAACGTGTAGTTGCCGTCCTTATCCGACTTGGTGGTTCCCGCCACAACGGGTTCACCGTTGTCGTCCTTCTTGACCTCACCGTCTTCGTCTACTTCGTAGAGGGTCACGGTGTAGCCAGACAGGTTCTTTTCGCCGTCCTGCTGCTTCTCGTCCCGGTTCTTGTCGTGATAGACGGTACCCGAGACCTTCGCAGCGTAGACCTCGGTCTTGACGGGATCAGGCTGCGGCACGGGCAGTGCCCCAACGCCCGTTGTCTCTGCAGTGTCTCCATAGGTGGCGTGCATGGTGGCAACACCCGTGGAGTTGACGTACAGGTCGCCGTGCTTGTTTCCGTGCGGCTGGAAGTTCAGCTGGTAGGCATCGTTGGAGTTCGCTTTCACCAGGGGGCTGTCAAAGCGCAGCGCTGTAATGTGCCTAGCCCCGGGCTTCGCCTGTTCCTCGATGACTTCCTTGGTCAGCAGCTCCCAGTTGGTGTTGCTCGGGGCCTTGTCAATATCCCGCTTGGTGGCCTTAGCCGCGTTTTCACACGCGTTGAGGTCTCCCTTGCCCTTCGCGTTGGTCGGGCACACCGACACAGTCTTCGGGTCGTCGTAGGTGTAGTAGATCTGACGGCCTTCCACGCCGCTTGTGCCTACATATTCCGGCACGTCTTTCAGCCAATACTCACCATTGAACTCAGTGCCCCGCCAGTCGCCGTTGAACGGCAACACGTCAATGAACTGCGTGGCTCCCAGCTGTGCATCGGTGTGGTTGGTCAGCTTCAGCGAGTGCTGAAACGCAGCGTCATGATCAACGAGCTTGTCCTCAGCAGACTTCTGCAGGCCCACAGCGACAACGTTGGGGACAGTCAGAGTCGTCAGCGCTGCACGCGAGTCCAGCGGAGTGTAGTCCTTCGCCTTATCTTCACTCGGTGTAAAGGCGTTCTCATTGGCGGAGGAAGTGACGGTCTTAATGGACGTGTTCTCCTTCAGCGCCTTGACAGCTTCATCCAGTTTCAGCTCTGGCGTTCCCGTTATGCGGTACGAGTGCACGATGTCGAACTGCTGGCCCGGTCCTGCCCACGCCGGAGTCATGACCGTGAATGTCGGCTTCGGCTGACCGTTGTCCCACGGCTGGAAGAAGTCCGAGGACTTTCCGGCATTCTTATCCGCCCAGCCGATGGGGAAGAACGGGTCGTTGTTCGGGTCGTCAGTTTCGTTTTTCTTGTCTGACAGCGCCCACGTTCGTTCAATGTAATTGTCTGTGGAGGGAGCACAGTCCTTCGGGTCATTGGAGATCTGACCCTTGTGATACTTCATTCCCCGTGACAGCGATTCTTCGTCAGCGGTGACACACTTGGACAGATAGATCCGCATGTGAACACGTGTGGGCTTACCATCGGCGGTGCTCGAATTCACTGCAATATTGGTCCCGTTGTTGACAACAACCTGACCGGCCGTGATGAGCTCCTGCTTCTGCTGGCCGATACCGCCAACACGCTTTTCGCCAACGCTGCCCCAGATGTCGCGAACTCCTGCCGACGGCTTTTCGGCAAGGATTACGTCCTTCGAGTCGCGTTTCTTCTTATCGCCTTCAAAGACCTGCGCGAAGTTCGTTGTTTTGTAGTACTCCGCGTCGCCTTCCTTAGCCTTGACGGTGTCCTGTGTGCTCACCACGCGCGGGTCACCCGTTGTAGCCACGTAGCGGAAAGTCGTCGGTCTCTGAATGACGTTCTCGCCGGGAATGACAATCTTGATTCCGGCGATTTCATTGGACTTCATGCTTCCCGGGTCGGCAAAGCTATTGCCCGTCACTTTGGCGGAGGCGTCGTAGAAGACTTCCCAATCGGCGTCGCCAGAACAGTCAGGAGCTGTTCCCTTATTGGTTTTATCAGCCTTGGTGATGTACACTTTGGCATCCGGGAAGACGTCCTGGATGTTGACCTTGCCCTGGTTGCCTATTTGAATGGTGGGAACGTAGGCGTTTCCGGTAGCGACGACTCGCTGCACGCCGGGCTGCCACACTGAACAGATGGTCGGGTTGTCCTTAACGTCGACGGGCGTGACTTCCATGCGGACATTCGCGCTTGTAAGAGCCTGCTTGTAGTTGAAAGCCTGCTTGCCCTTTTCTTCGGTCTCCACCCAGTTGATTCCGACGTCGTACTTGGCTGAAGGACAGCCCCCGGGGTGCGTGCACTTCCACTTGGTCAGGTCAACCGTCTGCTTGGCACAGTTGTTGTTCGGGAAGCCGTATTTGCCCGCCAACAGACCCTGCCCGGCGTCAGCGGTGGATGCGCTGCACTCGGTCAAGCCGCCGGGGTCGGCAGTGTTATCGCCAAGTGCTCTATTACCCTTCGCGGTTGGAATGTTCGACGGCACTCCGCGGCTGTCTTTCACCCGCGCAGGCTTGCCGTTTTCATCCACGATGTCCATGCGGGTGATGAAATCCGTCTTGCCCGAGGGCAGGCCCTTGGTTGGGATGAGAAAACGGAAGGGCGGATTGGACTTGTCGTACTTGCCGTCGACGTACGGGTTGCCATTCGCGTCGACCGTGGCTTTCTTCCAATCGCTGCCGTCATAGGACACCAGCACCTCGTCGCCCTTAAAGGGAGCATTTTCCGGCATCACGAGGGTGTAGCGGCTGATGGTTTCCGGATCGATCGGCAGAATCCGACCTTTCGGTGTCGCACCGCTGGGGGCAGGACTGTGCTTTTGGTCGGCGGGATAAGCCGGCAATCCGGATCGAGCACTGATGCCGATATATTCAACGCCGTCACGCACAGTGGTGGTGACCCCGCTCTGCGGGTCTTCGATCATCTGGTCAAAACGAGGCTCGACGAGTACGCTGAGCTTCTTGTCTGCGACCGCGGTCTTCAGCGCAGAGCCGTCTTCCTTAGCGGCTTTGAGCCCAAGATTGAACGTGCCCTCAGGGTTTTCGCCGCCCCGGAGTTCCAGTGCCTGGATTGTCGATGCTGTGAGTTCCAGCGAAACAGTCGCGTTCTTATTCGGTTCCGCCTTCACAGTTACGGCGCCTTGAGCATCAACCGTGGCCGAAACGCCGGCATAGCTTGCTGAACCAGTCTTCAGAGTCGGCTTCACGGTGGGTTCGGGCAGACCAGCCGCACGAGCTTCGGCACTGAGCCACGTTGGCGTAACCGTGAACGTAATCGGATCAGCTGCTGTTTTGACGTTCAGGTCGATGCTGTAGTGGGCGATATCCCCGGCACAGATATTGCCGTCGTTCGAGGTGTTGTCACCGGGCTCATAGCCATTGGACTTGGTGATCAGACAGCCTGATCCGCCGTCTTTTGCCAGCCTCAGGCCATATTGAATATTGCTTTGGCCGATTTCGACTGCCTGTGATTCTCCAGGCTTTCCCATTTCCCCCGCGGCCTCTGCTGGCTGTGGCACAAGCACTGCTATTGCACAGAGAAGAGCAAGCACCGCGAAAACGGCAGTCATTCGCGTAAGCAGAGAGGAAGTCATCCGTGAACCCATAAGGCGTCCTTATTGCTGTCCAGCGCTGGCCTGAACGCTTGACGTGAAAATGGAGTGAAAAGGCCGAATATCATAAGATTACCAGCGAGTATATACAACGAACAGGCCTTGCGCACCTAATCGACCCGCCGAGTGCCGCAATAACTCTTCTCTGAGGGCAATAAAGGGGAGGCGGAAACGTAGTTTCCGCCTCCCCTTTATTGCCTAACCGGCAACACCTGGCTAAAGGGCCGCGCTCCAGCACAGCCCGACCGAAAGCCCGCGCCTGCGCCCTCAAGCACAGCCGTGGCCCCGGCTTAAACCAGCTTTAATCCGCCCGGCCGGTGTCTTCTGTTACCGCGACGTTCGAGTTCAGCCACCACGTGTAGTGGTCGAGAACGTCATGGGCGATCCGCTCGCGCGAATAGTCGAGGATGTCGTAGGTTCCTCCGCCGGGAACCTTCACTTCAAGCTGACTTGAAACATCGTCGGCTTCGCGCATTCGAGTGCCGTAGGTTGCAGCCTTGATCTGGCGGATCTGTGCCGTGTAGTCGAAGTTCTCAAGCATGTCGTGAGTCCCGAGCACGGTCAGCGACACGGAGTGCTTGATGTTCTTCGACACGTCGTCTTCACGGTTGATCTGCGCGTCAACACCCTGGGCGCGCAGTTCGGCTGCGACCTCTTCCAGCGCCGGAATGACAACCTCGGTCATGCGCTCCTGAGTCGAGCGCATCGACACACTGCCGAACTGACGGCGCAGACGGTTGCGCCAGTTGACAGCCGAACCAGCACCACCGGCAACACCGCTGCCGACCATGCTGCCAGCACCGACAACCTGCGAGCGCAGCGAGTCCATCATGGCGTTCGTCTGCTTGCGCTCACCTTCCAGCGCGCGCAACAGTCCGATGGCAACGAGGATCATGACGATTGCAAAGGGCAGTCCCATGACCACCGTCGCGTACTGCAGCGCGGTAATGCCGCCGACAACGAGCATGGCGATTGTCAGCACTCCGGTTGCCGCAGCCCACAGGATGCGCACCCACGGTTTGGCGTCGGTTTCAGCATCCGGCAGGCGGCTGGTCAGGTTGGCCATGACCAGCGCACCGGAGTCAGCAGATGTCACGTAGAACAGCAGCCCGACGAACGTTGCCAGTCCCACCAGGAAGAACGCCCCGGGGAACTGCTGCAGCAGCATGTAGAAACCGGATTCCGGTGTTTCGACAGCGGCTTCGGCAAATGCGACGTCACCCGAGCGGATGCGCTCAATGGCGGTGTTTCCGAACATGGTCACCCACATGAGGATGTAGATGAACGGAATGGTCAGCGTGCCGATGACGAACTGTCCCAGTGTGCGACCCTTGGAGATGCGGGCCAGGAACATTCCGACGAAGCTCGCCCAGGCAACCCACCAGGCCCAGAAGAACAGAGTCCACAGGTTCATCCATTCGTCCGGGTGGTCGAATGCCATCGTGTCCAGCGTCATTCCGGGGAACATGCTGACGAAGTCACCGACGTTCATGGTGGCCGCACGCAGCAGGAACGCGGTGTCGCCGAACACCAGCACCCATCCGGCCAGCACGAGTGCGAGCACCACGTTGAGCTGGCTGAGGATGCGGATGCCCTTGTCAACACCCGATGTTGCCGACACGATTGCCACTACAACCGCGACAACCACAAGTCCGATCTGTGCGGGGATGCCCTGCTCGATGCCGAACAGCAGATCCAGGCCCACGTTGAGCATGACCACGCCGATGCCCAGCGAGGTTGCAACACCGAAGATGGTTCCCAGCACCGTCGCGATGTCGACGGCGTTGCCGATGCCGCCCTTGATGCGCTTGCCGAACAGCGGGTAGAGCGCCGAACGGACAGCCAGCGGAAGTCCCTTGCGGTGGGCGAAGTAGCCCAGGGCGATGCCCATGAGCGTGTACATTCCCCACCCGGTGATGCCGTAGTGGAACAGCGTCCACACAGTGCCTTCGCGCGCGGCATCGACCGTGCCGGGCTCCGTCACGGGTGGCGCCAGGTACTGCGAGGCGGGTTCGGCAACCGCGAAGAACATCACGTCGGTGCCGATGCCGGCTGCGAACAGCATGGACGCCCAGGCGAACGTCGAATATTCGGGACGGTCGGTGTCCTTGCCCAAGCGGATTTTGGAGTACCGCAGGGCGAGCACCACCACGAACACGAGGATCCCGGTGGCCAGCAGGATGTAGAACCAGCCGAACCAGTTGCCGATCCAGCCCACGAGCAAGCCGAGTGTCGCCTCGGCGGACTCTGTGAAGAACAGCGCCCACCCGGCGACCAGCGCGATGAACACGCCGGTCACGCCGAGCACAACAGGTTTGATCTTGGGGCTTGTCACCTGGGGCTGAAGCTCGGGTTCGACTTCTGCCGGACCGTTTTCCGCAGAGGCCCCAGCTGACGAGGTGCCGCTCGCCGCAGTCTGCGCCTGCGGTTTGGAGTTTGGTGGGGTACCGCTCACTGGTCATCACCCGCAGCCATGGCCTCAAGGGCGCTGGGGATGTCCTTGCGGGCGTTCCACGCGCTGTTGCGCGGGTCGCCTTCGGGGTACAGCGGCATACCGGACTTGGCCTTGTAGACCGGCGGGTGTTCCGGCTTGAGCATGGTGTTGCCGGCAATGAGGTCGGCAGCGCGCTCGGCCACCATCATCACCGGTGCGTAGATGTTGCCGTTGGTGATGGTCGGGAACACGGATGCGTCCACAACGCGCAGACCCTCAGTGCCGTGGACCTTCATGGACGACGGGTCGACAACCGCCATGTCGTCAACACCCATCTTCGCCGAGCACGACGGGTGCAGAGCGGTTTCGGCGTCGCGGCGGATCCAGTCGAGGATCTCCTCGTCCGTTTCAACGTCCTTGCCGGGCGACAGTTCGCCGCCGTCGAACGGTGCGAACGCCGGCTGGGACAGGATGTGGCGTGCTGCGCGCACAACCTCAACCCATTCGCGGCGGTCGTTTTCGGTTGACAGGTAGTTGAACAGGATCGACGGGTGCTGCTTGGGATCGTTCGACTTGATCTTCACGTGACCGCGAACATCCGAGTTCATCGGGCCGATGTGCACCTGGTAGCCGTGTTCGTGGTCCCCGCCGGTGCCGTCGTAGCGCACAGCGATCGGCAGGAAGTGGAACATGAGGTTCGGGTAGACGACATCGTCGTTGGTGCGTATGAAGCCGCCGCCCTCGAAGTGGTTCGAAGCACCCACACCGGCGTTGGCGAACAGCCACTGAGCACCGATCCACGGGGCCTTCCACATCTTCAGCCACGGCTGAATCGAAACCGGCTGCACCGATTCGTGCTGCAGGTAGACCTCCAGGTGGTCCTGCAGGTTCTCGCCCACGCCCGGCAGCTCGACCCGCGGCTTGATACCAACCGAACGCAGGTGGTCAGGATCGCCCACACCGGACAGCTGCAGCACCTGAGGCGAGTTGAAGGCGCCCCCGCAGAGGATCACCTCACCGGCGGAGACGCTGTGAGGCTTCTTTCCGCCTCGTACGAAGTCGACTCCGGTCACACGGGTGCCGTTCCAGCGCAGCTGAGTGACGAACGCCAGAGTCGCAATGTCGAGGTTCTTGCGGTTCTTGACCGGCCACAGGTAGGAACGCGAAGCACTCATACGCGAACCCTTGTAGGTGTTGGCATCGAACGCGGCGAAGCCCTCCTGGCGGTAGCCGTTGACGTCATCGGTCGGGGCGTAGCCAGCCTGGCGGGTGGCTTCGAAGAACGCCTGGAACAGCGGGCTGTTGGCGGGCTTGCGCTCAAGGGTCAGCGGACCCGAACCGCCGCGCCACTCATCGGCCCCGGCCAGGGTTGTTTCCATGCGCTTGAAGTATGGCAGGCAGTGGGCGTAGTCCCAGTCCTCCATGCCCTCAAACGTGGCCCACTTGTCGTAGTCGCCGGCGTTGCCGCGCTGGAAGATCATGCCGTTGATGGAGCTTGAACCGCCGAGCACTTTACCGCGGGTGTGCGACACGCGGCGTCCGCCCATGTGCGGTTCCGGGTCGGTTTCGTAGCGCCAGTCGTACATCGGGTTGCCCGACGGGAACATGAGTGCAGCGGGCATGTGGATCAGCGGGTCGAACTTGAAGTCCGCGCGACCGGCTTCAAGCACCAGCACGCTGGTGCTGGGGTCTGCCGACAGACGGTTGGCCAGCGCCGAACCGGCCGATCCGCCGCCGACGATTACATAGTCGTAGTGTTGCTTCACTTAAATGCTCCTTGGAGTTGTGAACAGAAGATTGTGGGGTGGGTCAGGCTTTGCGGCCGGAGAACCAGTCGGCCGGTGCCGGCTTCGTGTTGTGCCAGATGTGCTTGACCTCCTGGTATTCGGCCAGGCCGTCTTCGCCGAGTTCACGGCCGATGCCCGACTGCTTCATGCCGCCCCATTCGGCCTGCGGCACATAGGGGTGGAAGTCGTTGATCCACACGGTGCCGTGGCGCAGGCGACCGGCAACCCGTTCCGCGCGGCCGGCGTTTTCGGTCCACACGGCACCGGCGAGGCCGTAGACGGTGTCATTGCCCAGGGCTACTGCGGCGTCTTCGGCGGCCTCCGTCGTGTCGCCTGAGAAGGTTTCGACTGTCAGCACGGGGCCGAAGGATTCGTCGTGGACGCAGCGCATCGACTGGTCGCAGCGGTCAAGGATGGTCGGCAGGTAGTAGGAGCCCTGCGCGAGTTCGCCTTCGCCGCGCTTGCCGCCGGTGCGCAGAACAGCGCCGTCTTCGATGGCCTCTTCGACGTAGCGGTGGACCTTGTTCAGGTGGTCTTCGCTGATGAGCGGGCCGGTTTCGGCATTGTCGTCGAAGGGACCGCCCAGGCGGATGAGTTCGGCGCGGCGCACGAGTTCGTCGACGACCTCATCGTGAATCGACTCTTCGACAATCAAGCGGGCACCGGCCGAGCACACCTGGCCGGAGTCCAGGAAGATCGCGGTGAGCGCGTTGTCGATTGCCGCTTCGAGATCAGCGTCGGCGAAGATGATGTTGGGGTTTTTGCCGCCGAGTTCCAGGGCGACTTTCTTCACGGTCGGAGCGGCAGCGGCCATGATGACGCGGCCGGTTTCCAGACCACCCGTGAACGACACGAGGTCCACCTGCGGGTTTTCCGTCATTTCGGCACCCACGGTTCCACCCGGACCGGTGACGAGGTTGGCAACCCCTGCCGGAAGCCCCGCCTCGTCAAGGGCATCCATGAGCCACATGGCGGTCTGCGGAGTCAGTTCGGCCGGCTTGAGCACGAAGGTGTTGCCCGCGGCGATGGCCGGGGCGATCTTCCAGGCCGTCTGCAGCAGCGGGAAGTTCCACGGGGTGATGAGTGAGCACACACCCACCGGTTCGGTGACGACCCGGCTGGAGATTGTCGGATCGCCCGGGTCGACCACGCGGCCCGCGTGCTTGTTGGCCAGGGCCGCGAAGTGGCGGAAGACGTTGATGATGTCGTCCATGTCCTGCTGGGACTCGACAAAGCGCTTGCCGGTGTCCTGCGATTCCATGCGGGCGACCTTGTCTTTGTCGCGCTCAAGGATATCGGCCAGACGGTCGACGATTGCGCCGCGCTGGGCGGCGGGGGTGGTTGCCCAGGTGCCTTCGTCGAAAGTTTGGCGAGCTGCTTCGATTGCCCGTCGGGCGTCAGCGCGGTCGCCTTCGCTGACAGTGATCACGTGCGATCCATCGGCCGGGCAGAGGATGTCTCGGGTTTGCTTTGATTCCGCTTCTTGCCACTGTCCGTTGATGTAGATGCTCGGCACGGCACTCCTTCGCTGATCGACTGTATGCTTCTCAGCCACGATAACGTACGTTATATCGAAAATGAAACGACCGTTATACTTAGGGTGCCTTGAGTGAGCCGCACAGAAGAGGTGCAGGAGCAGGATTGCCAGCCATAAAACCGACCAAGCCAGCAACTGAGCAGGCGAGCAAGCCCGCCACCAAACGGGCGACAAAGCCGGTGCGCGAAAGACTTTTGGACTCCGCCGACGCGCTGCTTTTCGTCCACGGTGTCATATCCACTCCCGTCGACCGGATCCTCAAGAACGCACAGGCATCCCCGCCGAGTCTGTATTCACACTTCGGAAGCAAAGAAGGACTGATAGCAGCAGCTCTTCGCCGCCGCCTGTACATCTGGACAGAGGTGTGGAACGCCGAAATCGCCGCCGCTGACAGCCCGCAAGGACGGGCGCTTGCCCTGTGGGACGCACTTTCGACCTACCAGGGCGAACACATGACCGAACGGTGGTGCGCCTTCAGCGGAGCCGCCGCCGCCATCGAACACCCCAGCGCCCAACTGCAGGAAGTCCTCGACGAAGAAACCCAACTGCTGCGCACACGACTGCTGGCCGCCGCCCGCGAAATCACAGGCGAGCAGCCTGGCGGTGAGCGGATGGCTGAGGCGAGTGGCACCTCGTCCAGTCAGGCAGGTGGCGCCCCGGAAAGTGGGGCTGGTGAGGTGAGCGGCACCTCGGAAGGTGTTGGTGCGGCGGGCAAGGTGAGCGGCACCTCGGCGGGTGTTGGCTCCCCAGGAAGTGCGGCGGGGTCCGGCAGTCGGGCGGAGGCTTTGGCGTCGGCGCTCATGGTCGTCTACACCGGCACGATGGCCTTGATGCTGCGGGAAGACTATCCGACGGCGATTGCCGAGGGTCGTGCGAGCGCCCAAGCACTAATCGAGGCATTCGCTGGGGCGTAAACCGGCTGACTCTGCTAGGCGCTCGGCCCTATCCAGCACCTCAGCCCGGCGCTCCAGCCCAGCCCGGCGCCACAAGTTACTCTGCCGTCTAGTCGGAAGAACGAGGCAAAAACGGCGATTTCGCATCAATATTCCACCTACAGAGCAGAGTTTGCCGTCGGGGTGGGTGGCTCTGACGTTGCGCAGTGACTCGTGCGCTTTGGGCTGTTGACGGCCAGCCAGTTATCCCCAGGGCTCACACGGGGATGGCCGCGGGGTTGTGGTCTTACTAGCTTCGGCGCATGGAGTTTCTGCAGAACGCCTCGCCCTATGGGCAATGGGCATCCAACCAGCTGCTGCGCCAAGCGGGAGTGTCGGAATGGCGGATTCGCACAAAGACCGGCAGCGCGCACCACGGTGTGCGCATCGTTGACGGCGGACCTCTGCCACCCTCGTTCCCGCCCCGGATTGATGAACGGTGGTTCCAGCAGTGGTCTGACTTGGCTGCTCTGCAGATGATCCGGCCCGATGCGATTGGTTCGCACTCGACTGCAGCGCTGCTCCACGGATTAATCCTGCCTCGAAGAATGCAGCAGTCGTCCACGCTTCACGTGAGCACCGGCACTCGCGGTAACAAGATCGAGAGAAAAGGAGTCCGCGGATACCGCAAGACGCCGGAATCAGTCGGAACTTTTTTCGGCGTGCGTCTGTCAACTGCTTCCGCAGCGGTGCTCGAACTCGCTCCGATGCTGGAGCTCGATGACATGGTCCGACTGTTGGATGGGCTTATGGGCACGTGGAACGGCGACCCGAGAGTCGAACACGCCAAACTCAAAAGCTTCATACGGGATCTGCCCCAGTCCCGCGCCTACAGAACTCTGCGCAAAGCCCTCCGCTTGGCCAGGCCGGGGGTGCAGTCACCTCGGGAAACGAGCCTGCGCCTCGAGATCGTTCGCGCCGGACTGCCCGAACCGACGGTCAACCCGCGCGTCTATCTGCCCAGCTTCGGCGACTACAGAAAACCCGACCTGGCCTGGGAGGACTACAAGGTGTGCTGCGAGTACGAAGGCGCCCACCACATGCTCGACGCGGAACAGTGGTCCACCGACATCCGCCGGCACCGCGCTTTCGAAGCAGCGGGCTGGATTGTCATCCGGGTGACTAAATCAATGAAGCCCGTCGAATACCTCGCGGCGATTAGAGACGCATTGCGGTCCCGCGGCTGGCGTGGGTGAGCAGCTCGCTCGGCCAGACACTAAAACACCGCTACCCAACTGACCCGGCGCCCAGCTCTGCAACTCAGCCCGGCCCGACACGACAGCCCGGCACCACAAGTTACTCTGCCGTCTAGGCGGAAGAATGCGGCAAAAACGGCGATTTCGCATCAATATTCCACCTACAGAGCAGAGTTTGCCGCCGGGGCGGGCGCGACCGCAAGGGCGAGCGCCCCGGCGGGCAGCCCGTCACACCTTGAAGCGTTCGGGGCCTTTCAGGGCTCGCAGGGCGTAGACGATTGCGGCCAGGTCGATGACTTCCTGCAGCAGCGCACCGACGACGGCCGGAATGAAGCCGAAGAACGCAAAGCCCATGAGCACCAGCGACAGCAGAATGCCGATCCAAATGGCGCTCTTCGCCACCGCCAAAGTCCAACGCCCAATGTCGACAGCCTTGCCAACACGCGAAATGTCGTCACGGGTGATCACGACATCAGCAGCTTCGGACGCCTCGGTATTGCCGCAAGCGCCCATCGCAAGGCCAACCCCAGCAGCCGCGAGAACCGGGGCGTCGTTAACACCGTCACCGACCATGATCACCGGCTTCGGCTCAATCTCGTGCAGCAGACGAACTTTGTCCTCTGGCAGCAGCGAAGCGTGAACCTCGTCAATCCCGACCTCAGCAGCAATCGCCTGCGCAGTGTGCGGGTTGTCGCCAGTGAGCATCGTGACCTTCTCAAAGCCATGACGCCTCAGCTCCGAAACCAGCTGTCCGGCATTGTCGCGCGCCTGGTCATTGAGTATCAGCGCGCCGGCGTACTCATTGCCGATCGACACATAAGCCGCAGTCTGACCGGCCTCGAACTCAACCTCTGAGGCGTCGGACGCCATGTCACGGACAAAATCAAGCGTGCCAACACGAACCACGACCGAGCCAGCACCAGCGCTGCCCGCCTCACCAGCCGAACCAGCCGAACCGGCCGCACCTGCAACACAATCAACCTCAGCCTCGACACCTTCGGTCGCAACCTCACGACCATTCCGCGCCTCGGGCAGGTCAAGCCCCTCAGCGGCCTCAATCACACCGAGCGCCAAAACGTGCGATGAGAACTGTTCGGCCGCAGCCGCAGCCGCCAGCAGTTCGTCCTCGGACACGCCAACGGCGTGGACGGCAGCAACCGTCGGCCTGCCGTAGGTCAGTGTTCCCGTCTTGTCGAAGGCAGCCGTCGAAGCCGAACCCAGTGCTTCAAGGACAGCACCGCCCTTGACGATGATTCCCGCATTCGACGCCCGGCTCATGCCGCCCAGAAACGCAACCGGAGCCGCGATCAGCAGCGGGCAGGGCGTGGCCAGAACCAGCACTTCAGCAAACCTGACCGGGTCACCGCTGAACCACCGGGCAAGCCCCGCGATCAGCAGAGACACCGCCGTAAACGGCATGGCGTAGCGGTCGGCCACGCGAACAATCGGCGCCTGCTGGTCCTCGGTCTGGCGCACCAGCGTGATGATCTTCTGATACTGCGAATCCGCCGCCGAACGTGTTGCCCGCATCCGCACGGCCTGCGTGCCGTTGACCGACCCGGACAGAATCGTGTCGCCAACGTCCTTTGCGACAGCAGCAGATTCACCCGTCAAAGACGATTCATCGAACGAGCCCGCGTCGATTGCCTCGCCGTCAACGGGAACAACTTCGGCAGGGCGCACAAGCAGAACATCGCCGGGCTCCACTTGATCGATTTCAATGTTTTCGGCCTGGTCAACAGGGGCGTCAACCCCGGGCAGGCGGTGCGCCCGCTGCGGTGCGCGGTCCAGCAGGCTGCGCAGATCCCGCTTGGCTCGGGCAGCAGCGTAGTCTTCCAGCGCCTCACCGCCAGTGAGCATGAGCGCAATAATCGACGCCGCCAAATACTCCCCAACCGCAAGTGAGGCGGTCATCGCCACCACGGCCAGAATGTCGAGCCCGAATTCTTTGCGCAGCAGCTGTTTGACCATGTCGATCACGGTCAGCAGAATGACGAATCCAACGAAGACCGTCGCCACCAGCTGCGCGGCACCCGTGTGCCCCGAAAAATGGAGCACGAGCACCACGATCAACTCCACCAGCACCGCGGCCAGCAGCCTGTATTCACGGAAGATGCGCGCCACTGTTCCCATACTTCAATACTGCTCAGATTTCGAAATACCGCCACCAAGCACCGCCTTACTGAGCCCCACCTAAGCCGCCGCGGCACCAACTGAGTGCTGACCCTCCAGCGCTGCTTTCACTCCCCCTGTCCCAGGAAAAACAAATCACGAGGCGCCGCTCCCCCTCCCGCTTCTCCCTCCCCGAGCGTACGGGGAGGGGAGGGTGATAAAGGTGCGGCGCCTCGTGATTTGTTCTGCCGGTCAGCCAACTGACCCATTAGCCACTCGGCCCATCAAGCAGAACTCAGATGAATTCGACGCCCTGAGCCAGGGGCAGTTCGCCCGAGTAGTTGATGGTGTTCGTCGCCTGGCGCATGTAGGCCTGCCAGGAATCGGTGCCGGATTCGCGGCCCCAGCCGGTTTCCTTGTTGCCGCCGAACGCGCCGCCGATTTCAGCTCCGGACGTTCCGATGTTGACATTGGCGATGCCGGTGTCCGACCGAGTGAGGAACCCTTCGGCTTCTGCAAGCTCCGCCGTGAACACAGCACTCGACAGGCCCTGCGGAACCGCGTTATTGAGTTCTACGGCGGCGTCGAAGTCGTCGTATTCCATGACGTAGAGGATGGGTGCGAAGGTTTCGTCTTCCACGATCTCCGTCTGCGAGGGCATGCGGACGACGGCCGGTTCGACGTAGTAGGCGTCATCAGCTTCGTCGGCCAGCACGCGCTTGCCGCCGCAGACAATCGTTCCGCCCTGCTCTTCTGCCGCACGCAACGCGCTCTGCATGGCGTCGAATGAGGCCTTGTTGATGAGCGGTCCCACCAGGGTACCGTCATCGGTGGGCGAACCAATGGCCAGCGTGCCGTAGGCCTTGGCGACACGATCAACGAGGTCATCGGCAATTGACGAGTGCACAATCAGGCGGCGCAGCGTGGTGCAGCGCTGACCGGCCGTGCCCGCTGCGGCGAAGACAACACCGCGCAGAGCAAGGTCAAGGTCGGCACTGGGGGCGACGATCGCCGCGTTGTTGCCGCCGAGCTCCAACAGCACCCGGCCGAAGCGCTCAGCCACAACCGGCCCGACCTTGCGGCCCATGGCAACCGAACCGGTGGCCGAAACCAAGTCGACGCGCTTGTCGGCAACCATGGCCGCACCGAGGTCACGGTCGCCCAGCAGCACCTGGCTGAGGTCTTCCGGCGCACCGCAGTCCTTTGCGGCCCTTCGCAGCAGAGCCTCCGCGCCAATCGCCGAGAGCGACGAGGTTTCGGACGGCTTCCACACCACCGTGTCACCGGCAATGAGCGCAAGCGCGGTGTTCCACGCAAACACGGCCACGGGGAAGTTGAACGCCGTGATGATTCCGACCACGCCCAGCGGGTGCCAGGTTTCCATCAGCCGGTGGCCGGGGCGTTCCGACGGCAGGGTTTTGCCGAACAGCTGACGCGATTGGCCAAGTGCGAGTTCGCAGATGTCGATCATCTCCTGCACTTCGCCAGCAGCTTCCGACGGAATTTTTCCGGCCTCAATTGTGACGAGTTCGCCCAGGTCAGCCTTGTGCTCTTCCAACAGCTGACCCCAGCGGTGCACGACTTTGCCGCGCACGGGCGCGGGAACATCGCGCCACTGTGTGAAGGCTTCGCGGGCGGCGTCGAGCTTAAGCCCCATGGCGACTTCGTCATCGGCAGGAATCTGGCCGAGTTGTGCTCCGTTGATGGGCGAGCGCAGGGTCAGGTTGGCCGAGCTGCTGCTCGCACCGCTGTCTGCGGCAGCTTCCCCTGACGAGGCGGAGGTCAGCTGATCGAAATCGGCACCGCACGCTGCGAGCGCCTTTTTGGTGGTTTCGAGGATCTGCTGCTGTGTCGGCAGTGACATGTGCGTGTCCTTTCTGATTTGGTTCATCGGTCGCTATCAGTTCGAAATTCGTATATTTGTGATGTGGGTGGCTGCGGTGCCTACACGACGTTCATTTCCTTGCGGACTTCACCGGACGCGAATCTGTCCAAGCTCAGGCCCGAAATGTCGATCAGCGGGGTGCGGTCCAGGTAGAGGTCGGCCATGATTTCGCCGACCGCCGGGCCCTGCAGGAAGCCGTGGCCGGAAAAGCCCGTGGCGTACATGAAGCCCTCTACCTGCGCCGACTTTCCGATGAGCGCATTGTGATCCGGCGTGATCTCGTACAGGCCCGCCCAACCGCGGCGCAGCTGAACATCGGCCAGTGCGGGAGTGCGCCTGTCCATGAGTTCAGCCAGCTGTTCAAGCCACGCGGGGTCCTGTTGGGTGCTGAAGCCCCACGAGTCTTCGACCTCCGGGGCGCCGAACAGCAGGCCGCCGCCTTCGGAATGGAAGTAGTAGCAGGTTGAAAAGTCGATGGTGAACGGCAGTCTGCGCGGGTCGAAGTTCACCGGTTCGCTCACCACAATGTGGCGGCGCAGCGGTTCGACGGGCAGATCAATGCCCACATCGGCACCGATCTTCTTCGACCACGCACCGGCCGCGCACACCACGGTGTCAGCGGCTATCGGCCCAGCCGATGTTTCAACCCCGGTGATCCGACGGGAGCCGAGCTCCGCCTCGTCACCCTCTGCAATGACCCGGGTGACTTCCACCCCGCGCAGGATTGTCACACCCAGCCGGCGGGCGTTCTTGGCGTAGCCGGCCACGGCAGCCTCGGGAGTGCAGTGGGCATCAAAGGGGTTGTAGGCACCGGCAACCAGGTCGTCGGTGCGGATGACGGGGTTGAGTTCGCCGCATTCGGCCGGTGAAATCACCCTGGAGGCCTGACCCAGGGAGGCCTGGAGGTCGACATTGGCGGACATCTTTTCGGCATCGGCTTCGTTGTCCAGCAGGAACAGGTAGCCGGACTGGACTATGTCGATGTTCTGGCCCACCTGCTCTTCAAAACGGCGGAAGATCTCCAGACTGCGCGCGCCCAGCATGATGTTGGCTTCATCTGAGAACTGACAGCGCAGACCACCGGCAGCGCGGCTTGTGGAACCGCCGGCCAGTTCGCCGCGCTCAATGAGCACGATGTCTTCGACACCGGATTTCGCAAGTTCGTACGCAGTGGCTGTGCCCATAATGCCGCCGCCGATGATGACTACGGAAGCAGATGCGGGAACAGTCTGGGGAACATTCACAATCACGGAAGCTCCTCTCGTCAGGCTGCCGATCAACGCTGATGGCAGCGGGCTGTTCAACGCTGAACAGTGCCCGAGGGTGCGGCGTTGAGGTCGACGCTGACCTCTTCACCGGTGGACCCAGCGGGCCACACCCCAATGGTGAACCCGGCGAGCAATAAGGACAAGCGATATATTTTTAAGATTCCGTTTAGCTTTTCTAACGGGTCGTGTAGCTTGCTGATATGCAGTGGACACTGACCCAGCTGCGCACATTCGTCGCAGTCGCCGAACAGGGAACAATGGCCGCAGCCGCTGCCCGACTGGGCTACACGGCAGGCGCCGTCAGCCAACACGTGTCCGCACTCAGCCGAGCCGTCGGATCGCCCGTCGTTTCACCTCGTGGACGGTCTGTTGTCCTCACCGAAGCCGGGCGAGCGCTGCTGCCCCGTGCCCGGGCCGTCGTCGCCGCCGAACGCCAAGCCGCCCGAGCCATGCGCGGGGCCTCCGCCGACACAACCGTGACCGTAGGCGTTTTCGGGTCAGCATCGATTGCCGCCATGCAGCCGGCCTCACGGCAGCTGGAAGGCACCGGCGTTGATGTGCAGACCATTGAGGTGGACGTCGAGGAAATGCAGGAGGCCGTCGCGTCGGGCCTGATCGACATCGGAATCGGCATTGACTACCTGGATGCGCGGCTGCCACCGCGGCGTGGTGTCCACATGAAGCCCGTCCGCCGCGAACGCCTGTCAGTTGCCGTCGGACCCGGCGGCATGGACGCCCTCGTGGCCCAAGGGCAACATGTTGGGGCTGACGTTGGTCCTGCACTCGCTAAAGCTGACGAGGTTGATGAGTCCGGGCCCGACGCCGCACCTCTGGCTGCCGGTGAGGCTGGTGAGGCTGACGTGGCTGATGGGACGGCGGCAGCTGCCGCCGGGGCGGCGTTTGCTCCTGGCCGCGGCGATGTTTTCCGCGATCAAGAAATGCTGCGCCGCGCACTCAACCGCGTACCGTGGATTCTGCCGCCACCGGATTCCACGTGGGGACGAGCATTCCGCTTAGCCTGCCGGGAACTTGGTCTTATGCCTCGTGAAAAGCACGTTGTCACTGATTCGGCGGTGGCCTTGGCCATGGCGTCATCCGGTCTGGGTGTCACATTGGCGACCCCGTACCTCATGCTGATGGCACCGGCAAACGTCCACATTCTGCCCAGGACCATCTGCGGCAGCCGCGACATCGCCATCCTCACGTCAACTGATGCGCCGCTGACACAGGCCGCACACACCGTCGTTGACGTGCTGACGTCGGTTTTCAGCGCCTGAGGGTGGGTGCCGCTGAAAGCTACTCTGCCGTCTAAGTGGTGTAGATTCACGCTTTAATGCAGGGTCACGCGCTAATGCGCTGCATTAAAGCGTGACTCTGCATTTGCGCGTGAGAACGCGTCGGCGAAGGGACGGCTGGGCGCCGGAAACGTGCTGAGCACCCTGCACCCAGCGCCCCCGCTGCTCAGTAGCCTTCTGTGACGACTTCGATGAACCGCAGACCGGGTTCCGAGGCGAACTCGGCAAGGACTGCATCGAACTCTTCCGGTGTGCTCACCTTGGCGGTGCGGGCCCCGTAGGCCGCTCCGAGGGCAGCGAAGTCCGGGTTGTTCAGTGCAGTGAAAACGGGTCGGCCCGGGTATTCGCGCTCTTGGTGCATGTGGATGGTGCCGTAGAGCGAGTTGTTCACAACGATCACCAGCACGTTGAGGTTATTGGCGGCCATGGTGGCGAGTTCTTGGCCGTTCATCATGAAGCAGCCGTCACCGGCGAATGTCACAACCGTCCGGTCTCGGTGCTCCAGTGCGGCCGCGAGTGCCGCCGGGATCCCGTAGCCCATTGACCCAGACTGCGAAGCAATGTGCGAGGGGTACGTCGAGTAGGTGCGGTTCTTCTGCACCCACGATGTGTAGTTGCCGGCACCGTTGGTGATGATGGTTCCAGCATCGAACCGAGCGTTGAACTTCTGCATGAACGGCCCGCCCAGGGAGGACTGCAGGTTGCGCTCAATGTAGCCGACCCAGTCGTCGTGCAGCTTCTTCTGCCAGGCCCGGCGAGCATCGGAAAGTTCGAAATCAGAACGATCGACCCCGGCGCCTGCCGCACCGCCTACAACGCGACCATCGGAAGCACCGCTGGCCGAAGCGCCCACAGCAGCGCCCGCGCCGTATTCAACCAGTGCGCGCATGAACTCAAGCGGGCTGGCGGCCGTCCCGACGTGGGCGGGGAAGAACCGGCCGATCACGTTCGGATCTGGGTAGACGTGAATGACGTCGGGCCCCGCTTGACCATCAGCTCCTGCTGCTCCCCCGCGGTAGTTCGCCCATCCGCCACGGTAGTTCTCCCATTCCTCACCCGTGTTGGGATCGGGGCGAGAGCCGAGGAAGAAGATGACATCCGCCTCGTCAGCATTGGCTTCCAGCACTGACCGGCCGAACTCAAAGGTGCCCGCGTAGGCGGGCGAGGAATTGTCCACCAGGTGCATCCGCCTGTGCGCGGCGGCGAGCGCAACCCCGTTCCGCTCGCAGTAGTCCGTGACAAGCGGGCCCAGTTCCGGCGCGTAGCCGGTGGAGCCCAGGATGATGAGCGGCTTTTCGGCCTCGGCCAGCAGACGGTAGGCTTCCTGTACCGAGTGCGCATCCGGCAACACGGGCGCTGGGGTTGTGCGCGATTTCAGCGGCGCGTCGGTCTGTTCGACCAGCATGTCTTCCGGCAGGACTACAACAACCGGACCGGGTTCGCCGGATACCGCTGAGTTGAGCGCCCGCACGGTGAGTTCGGGAATCCGCTCAACCGTGTTGATTTCGATGACTTCTTTGGCCAGTTCACCGAACATCTGCCGGTAGTTGACCTCTTGGAAGGATTCGCGGTGCTGGTGATCGCGCGGTATCTGGCCGATGAACAGCACCATCGGACTGGCGTCCTGTTTGGCCACGTGCACACCGATGCTGGCGTTTGTCGCACCCGGTCCGCGCGTGACCATGCAGATGCCGGGCTCACCGGTGAGCGCACCGTGGGCGGCCGCGGCCATTGCCGCACCGCCCTCTTGTCGGGTGACGATGATTTCAATGTCGTCGGTGTGGTCGTACAGTCCGTCGATTACCGACAGGTAGCTTTCGCCAGGCACCCCGAATACGCGCGTCACACCGCTGGCCACCAGCTGTTCGACAAGGGCGTGCCCGCCTTCGCGGACCGCACAGTCGAGGGGGCTGTCGTGTTCTCCCGCGCACGAGGCGGGGTCATGGTGCACTTCCGTGCTCAGGCTGGTCTGGGCTGAGGTGTGAAACGGCTTGGCGGACTGCACGTTCGTGCCCCCTCGCAGTGGTTCGTCGTTGATGTCTGGCTCTACCCTAATCGCAGCACAGCACCTATACCAGAGTTGCGGTTCCGCGGTGCTGAGCGGGCTGGCTCAGCACCGCGGACGTGCGGGTTTGATCAGTGAATCGCTTCGGCAATGGGGGTGTCGCCGTCGTCGAAGTTGATCGTGCGGCCGATGGTGTTGGCATCCTCCACCACGGCGGCAATGACCTGGGCGACGTTTTCGCGCGAGACCTCACTGCCCTTTCCGTCGACGGTGATTGTGCCGCTGCCCGGTTCGAGTGTGAGCAGACTGGGACCGAGGATGGTCCAGTCGAGATCCGTCCCGCGCAGGTGTTCGTCGGCAATGCTTTTGGCTTCTGCGTAGTGCCAGAACCCGTCTTCGGGGTCCACGCCGTGATCACGGCTGGAGTTGAAGTAGGAGACCATCACATAGCGCTTGGCACCAGCGTGTTGGGCGGCGTCCATCGTACGGATTGCGGCGTCCTGGTCGACGGCTTTTGTGCGGGCCGGGTTTCCTCCGCCTGCGCCAGCTGACCAGATGACGGCGTCTTGGCCATCAAACAGCTGGGCAAGCTGTGCGGTGTCGAGCTGTTCGACGTCGGCGACTTTCGGGGCTGCGCCGGTTTTGGCGACGTCGGCTTCGTGATCGGGGTTGCGGAACACCGACGTGACCTCGTGGCCTGCCTTGACCAGCAGGGGTGCTGCCAACAGGGCGATCTTTCCGTGTCCGCCGATGATCGTAATGCGTGCCATGAAGACCTCCTCGGATCGTGGTCGTCACGTACAGCACGGCAGCCGGGCAGCTTATTCCATCTGCTGCGGGCTGAAGGGAAACCGCCCAGGCCAACGAGGCGGATCCCAGCCACCGCCTAGCCGTCACCACCGCCCAGACTCCGCTTAGGCGTCGCCTCCGCCTAGCATCCCCTCAGCCGTCGGCCTCCCCGAAGAGCTCTCGCAGGTCATCCGCGGAGATTCCGCGCGCAAAGCCTGCTCCGCCATCCATGAGCGAATCGAACAAGTGCGCCTTGCGCTGCTGCAGTTCGACGACTTTTTCTTCGATGGTCCCCTGCGCCACCAGCCGGTAGACCATGACCTTTTTGTCCTGCCCGATGCGATGGGCACGATCGACCGCCTGCGCTTCGGCTGCCGGATTCCACCACGGGTCCATGATGAACACATAGTCAGCGGCAGTGAGTGTGAGCCCGGAGCCTCCGGCTTTGAGCGATATGAGGAACACCGGTGCACTGCCTTCCTGGAACTCGGTGACCAGATCCGCTCGTGCGCTCATGGGAACCGAGCCGTCCAGGTACAGGTGGGCGGCACCTCGGGAAGTGAGTTCATCGGAGATGCGCTGCAGGAACGACGTGAACTGGCTGAACACAATCACCCGGTGGCCCTCGTCTATCACCCGGCCCAAAGATTCGAGCAGCGTCTGCATTTTCGATGATTCAATCGACGAATAGCTGCCGCCTTCGACAATTGCCGGGTCGAGCGCCATCATCCGCAGCAGTGTGAGCGACCGGAACACCGTCATCCGGTTGCCGTCAACATCCATGTCGTCCAACAGCCGCAGAACCTTTTTGCGCTCACGCTGCAGCAGCGTGTTGTACGCCCGTGAATGCGCGGGCGTGAGTTCGACACTGATAATCGATTCCTGTTTTGCCGGGAGGTCTTTCGCCACGAGTTCCTTGGTGCGCCGCAGCATAAACGGCCGCACCGTCCGCCGCAGCAGAAGCATGCGTTCGGGGGCTTCGCCGGATTCGATCGGCTTGGCGAACTCCTGGTTGAACCGCCGGTAGGCGCCCATGAGCCCCGGCACCGCAATCCGCAGCAGCGACCAGAAATCTGCGAGCGCATTCTCCATGGGCGTACCCGTGATGACCAGGCGAAACGGCGCCTGGATCTTGGAGGCCGCCGCAAAGCCCTTCGACTGTCGGTTCTTGATGGCCTGCGCTTCGTCAAACACCGCACCCGCCCACGGCAGCGCGGTGTATTCCTCGGAATCGCGTCGCATGAGGGTGTAGGACGTGACGATGACATCCGCCCCGCTGCGCGCCTGTTCCAACGACGTTCCGCGCTTCTTGCTGGTCTGGTTCATCACCCGAACATCGAGCCCGGGGGTGAACCGGGCGGCCTCCGCCTGCCACACGCCCACAACCGACGACGGCGCAACCACGAGGAACGGGGCCGAGGTGCCGGTCACGCTATCCGCACCCGCCGGGTGGTCTGTGCTTGCCGGGGCCGAGGTGTCGGCTGGCGGTTCTGCTTCCTCACCCGCCGCTGTTTCGCGGGCGTGGGCAATGAGTGCGAGCGTCTGAACGGTTTTGCCCAAGCCCATGTCATCAGCCAGGATTCCGCCGAGACTCGCGTCATACAAGAAGCTCAGCCATTGAAAGCCTTCGCGCTGGTAGTCGCGCAGTGTGGCGTGCAGCCCCTTAGGCAGCGCAGCGGTGGGCAGTTCTTCTGCTTGGGCGAGCCCGCGGATGCGCTCAAACCATTCCGTGTCGCCTTCTATGCTGTCCGCAATGTCTTCGAGTGCTTTGAACTGATCGACCTGGTGTTTGTCGATGCGCTGCTTGGTGGGCGTCCATTCCTGCAGGACTGTGGCTTCGCGAATGAGGTCGCGCAGCTTGTCAAAGACCGGGTGGTCCAGTGTGATGTAGGAGTTATCCGGCATGAGCACTGCGTCTTCACCCCGGGCAAGAGCCGTGAAGACCGTGGCAAAGGGAAGTTCGCGCTCCCCCACGTGCACCGACATGGCAAGGTCGAACCAGTCGTTGCGCTCATTGACCACCGCGCTGACGTTCGGTGTGCCCTCGATGTGAACGTAGTCGGGCCGCGTGCCGAAAACCGAAACTTCAATCAGCGGCGAGGCTTCCAGCTGCGGCAGGACTTCGGCCGTGAACTGGGCGGCCTCCACACCTTCAAACACCAGCGTGTCTTCGCGCGCCTGATCTGGCCACTGCCGGTGGACTTCGGCGAGTATGCCGCGTTCAGCTTCGATATTGCGCTGCCCACTGGCACCGGCACTGCCTGCAACACCCGCGGAGCCTTCGAACTCACTGCCGGCCGGCGGGTTGAGCGGAAGACACCGGTTGGGCAGCTGATACCGCCATTGCCATGACAGGTCCACGCGATCCCCTGTAAACGAGGCTGTGAGGTTCAGCTGCGGAGTACTTGAATCCGGAAGTTCGATCGAGGGATCCGCGCTGACTACAGCAGCTGCCTGACTCAGCACCGACAGCCCCTCATCGAAGAACTCCTCACGGTCCTCAGCGGGGACAGTGAAACCGTCTGACAGCAGCAGCTGCTGCATGCCTTCGTGCGCCGTGCGGTCCAGACGGCCAATGCGAAGCTGAACTCCGCGCCGCGACTGCACACCCGGCCGGGACGCAGCCGTGGGTCCGGTCGCGGCACCTTCGCCTGCCGAAGTGTTGTCGTCAGACTCCCCCGCCGCGTCGTCCTCACCGGGGATGATGATGTCGGCCAGCGCATGTGAGCCCAGGAACTTAGGTCTCCGCACGGGTTCGCCGTCGATGGTCAGAGTCGGTGTCAGCTGGAGTCCGCTGTGTTCCCGCGTACCCTCCGTGTTGGAGCCCGTGCCCTCCGCATTGGAAATCGAGAACTCGAACGAAGCATTGTCTGCCCACTGCACGGATTCAATGGGCGCCACGCCAATAAACGCCACACCCATCTGCCGGGCACGATCCAGCAGTTCAAACATGAACTTGCTGCCGGCGATGCTCAGGTTGATGTGGTCCTCGCTCATAGCTCGACCAACACCCTCAGACAGGTACAGGCGGTAGATCTGGCCCAGCATACTGGCCTGTTCGCGGTCGAACCGGAAGTCCCCGCCGGACATAAAGGAACGCCACGTCAGCCCTCCTTTGATCCAGGAGTCACGCTGCCCACGGCACATGGGCCGAATGATCACGTGCACATCTGAGTCCACGGCGTCTTCAGCAGACACCACAGCACTGCCCCTTGAGCGGTGTTCAAACCAGCTGGTGCGCTGCTGCAGTTCAAAGGCAATCGCCAAACCGCCGCGTGCCGGAGGATCCTCAACATAGAGCGACTGGAGGGCCTTCCGCCACGCAGGCGGGGTGTTCTGCACGGGCTCTTCGGCAGGCAGTCCGACCGGGTTTTCGCTGGCCAGAGTCCCGCGCCGGTCGTGTGGAATGGGTGCCAGCTGGCGGAAGGGAGCCTCAGCTTCATTACGGCAGACCACGGCTTCAGCCACGCTGTCTACGGCAAAGCCCAGCGGTGCGTCTGCCAGAGGCGACAGGTGGCCCACTCCCCCGAACTTCTGAACACAGGCCAGCGCGGTCACCCAGCGCAGAAGGGCTGCCGCGTGTTTGCAGTCCCGCTGCACCGGGCACGTGCAAAAGCACATCGAGGGTGCGAACCACTGGAGTTCATCCGCGCGATCGCGTGCAAGGAGGGGCAGATCCATAAAGTCGAGCTCGCGGGGACCTTCAGCCTCCACGAGCTCGACATGAACAGAGTAGGAATAGCTTCCGTCAACGAACGCTTCGATCACGCTGTCGTCAGGAAACCACGCAACTTCGACAATCCGCTTTTCCTGCGCATAGGCAACGCCGCGGTTGAGTGACCCGGGATCAAAATATTCAGTCAGTTCCCGGTAGGCAACAGCGGGCAGCAGCAGTGGCGGTGTTCGCATGGGCCCATCATGCCACTGCCCACTGACACGGCACTCAGCCGCGCGAGGAACCTACGCGATTGCCCGCCTTCCATTCGGCCCAACCTGGCTGGTCGGCCATGAAGGCTTCGATTTCGTCCTTCGAGGCGACGAGTTTGGGGTCGTGCTTGAGGTAGAACCGGGTTTCGCGGGCAATGAGTCCCGACAGGATCAGGATGCCCACAAGGTTCGGCAGAGCCATAAGCCCGTTGGCCACGTCAGCGAAGTTCCACACAACCTCAAGTTCCGTGGTGCAGCCGACGAACACGACCAGCGAGAAGAAGATGCGGAAGGGAACGACCGCACGACGGCCGAACAGGCGCTCGATGTTGCGCTCACCGTAGTAGGACCAGCCGAGGATGGTCGAGAAGGCGAACAGCACCAGGCCGATCGTGACAATCCAGTGGCCCCACTGACCGGGCAGGCCGAAGCTGAAGGCCTCACCGGTCATAAGCGACGCCGAAAGCTGTTCGCCGGCTTCGTCCGTTGCCTTCCACACGCCGGTGGTGATGATGACCAGACCGGTGAAGGTCACAACAATGATCGTGTCGATAAACGTCTGGGTCATCGACACCAGGCCCTGGCGCACGGGGTGCGAGGTCTTGGCGGCAGCGGCTGCGATCGGAGCCGAACCCAGACCGGATTCATTGGAGAACAGACCGCGGGCAACACCCATCTGGATGACAACCAGGATGACCGAACCGGCAAAGCCGCCGGCAGCAGCGGTGCCGGAGAAGGCACCTCGGAAGATTTCACCGAAAGCGGCCGGAACGTCAGAGATGTTCGCAAGGAGGATGTAGATGGCAGCGCCGACGTAGAAGACGATCATGATCGGCACAAGGGCCGAGGTGACCGAACCGATCGAGCGGATGCCGCCGACCAGAACAACCAGGGCCAGAACAGTCAGCACCAGACCGGTGACCCAGGTGGGCACGTGCCAGGAGTTCTCAACATTCGAGGCAATCGAGTTGCCCTGCGTGAGGTTGCCGATGCCGAAGCAGGCAAAAGCAGCGAAGATGGCGAAGGACAGACCGAGAACCTTGCCCAGCGGGCCCTTGATGCCGCGTTCGAGGTAATACTGGGGGCCACCGCTCTTTTCACCGGCGGTGTCAGTCGTGCGGAAGCGCACGGCGAGGAATGCTTCGGCGTACTTGGTGACCATACCGAGCAGACCGGTCATCCACATCCAGAACAGCGCGCCGGGTCCGCCGATGCTCAGGGCGGTGGCAACACCGACGATATTGCCGGTGCCGACGGTGGCTGCCAGCGCTGTGGTGAGCGCCTGGAACTGCGAAATGTCGCCTTCCTCTTCGCCCTTGTCCTTGCGCTTGACCAGACCCAGGTTGATAGCCGGGATCAGCTTGACGAACTGCAGGCCACCCAGGCGGATGGTCAGGTACAGACCAGTGCCCAGCAGCAGGGGGATGAGCAGGAAGGGTCCCCAGATAACGCCGCTGACGGCAACCAGCGCGTTGTTGATTGATTCGACCATCGTCTTCTCCGTGAGTATGTGAGATTTCTGAGCAAACGCTCGGAAACGAATGGAAGAAATGTACACCATGTGACACAAACCACCAAAAATGTGCGCGGTGAGTCACACAGAACACTCACGGCAGTGCCGACATTCGGCTCACAAGAGCCGAAAGCAGGCGAGAAAGCAGGTCAGGCGTCCGGCGCCTCGGCAGTGGGATCCTCGGCGACCTCGTCCTTCTTGTGCATCCAGTCCTTCCCGTCGACAACTCGTGCCACCAGCATTGATGACACGTTGTCGCCCACGGCGTTGACCGTGGTAGCAGGCGGGTCGACCACGGTGCCGATGACCGAAATGACCGGCAGCGCAGCCGGTGGGAAGCCGTACATGGTGATGATCATGAGCTCACCCAGGAAACCGCCCGACGGCACACCGGACATCACCATGCCCGACAGCAGGGCGATGAGAACCGCAATGAGAATCGCCTGCGGAGTGAAGAGATCGCGCTCAAACACGGCGAACAGGAACGCGATCTTGAGGATCGCCGACAGGCACGAACCCTCCATGTGGATGGTCGCACCAATGGGAATGATCGTTTCGCGAATATCCTGCGGAACCCCGATTCGCTTGGCCGCCCGCAGATTCGCCGGAATCGATGCTACAGAGCTTCCCGTACCCAAGGACACTGCGGCAGGCTCCAAAATGTTGCGCCACATGCGGCGCATAGCCGGAACACCGCCGGCCAGCAGGGAATACAGGGTGAAGGCCGCGAAGAAGTAGACGATCGCCACCGGGTAGTACACCGCGAACGCCTTGACGTAGCCTCCCACCAGCTGCGGGCCGAGTTCGCCGACGAGTGCCGCGAAGTACGCGCCCAGGCCAATGGGCGCGTAGAACATCACGAGGCTCGTGAGCTTCATGAACACTTCGTTGCCGGAATTGAGAAACGTCTTGAAGGGCTGGCCCAGCTTGCCGATAGAACCGCAGGACAGCCCCACCAGCACCGCAAAGATGATCAGCGGCAGCATGTTCTCCGCCGACAGGATCTTGCTGAAGTCGTCAACCGTGAACGCGCCGACAATCTGGTCGCCCAGTGAAACCTCTTCACCGGCATCGGGCTTTTCGTCCATGCTGACTTTCAGCCCGTCAAACGGCCTGAAAGTCCCCAGTGCCGCAAGCATGATGATCGAGGCGACGATTCCGGTGCTGATGAACACCGCCATCATCGAACCCATGATCTTGCCCAGCCGCTTAGCCGAATCCATATTCGCCACGGCAGAGCCAATGGAGAAGAACACCATCGGCACCACGAGCGTGAACATGAAGTTGATGAACAGCGAGCCCAAAGGCTTGAGAACAGCGGCCTGCTCACCAACCACCAACCCGATGACAGCGCCGAGGGCAATCCCGGATAAGACGAAGATGGGGAACCTGTAGTTGCGCCAGCCGTTCTTCACGCCGTCGTTGCTCATACTGTCCTTTCGAAGGTTTTCGCCGGTGGGCGATGCGGCCCGGATTCACCGGGCTTCGCGCCTGATTCTTTCACGATCTCAGTCGGTGTCAGTCTCTGAGCTCATGTCTGAGCCCCCGACTATGGTTAGGGCCATGAACGCTCAGAGCGCAGAGGAACAGCCGAACCCCTACGGCGGCCAAGCCCCGGCCCCCGGAAGTCAGAAGCGGGAAGCCGAGGGCGCCTCGGCAGGTGGTGCCTCCCCCGCCCCCGGAGGCGCGGAACAGGCACAGCAGCCGCGCAGGCGCACCCGGATTGTGCACCTGCAGCGTATGAAAGACGAAGGTCGGAAGTGGGCCATGCTCACCTCCTATGACCAATTCACGGCCAACATTTTTGACGAAGCCGGGATCCCCGCCCTGCTCGTGGGCGATTCCGCGGGCAACAACGTGTACGGCTATTCCACAACCCTGCCTGTCACACTCGACCAGTTGATCCCGCTGACGCGGGCTGTGGTGGAAGCTGCGCCGCACACGCTGGTTGTGGCGGATCTTCCCTTTGGGTCCTACGGGGCCAGCCCTGAACAGGGCTTCCATTCCGCTGTCCGCCTGATGAAAGAGGGTCTTGCCCACGCGGTCAAACTCGAAGGCGGAGTGCAGATGGCCCCAACCGTCAAACTGCTGACCGACGCCGGAATCCCCGTCATGGCGCACCTGGGCTTCACACCGCAGTCCGAACACGGTCTGGGCGGTTATCGCGTGCAGGGTCGCGGCGATGCCGCAGTGCAGAAACTCGTTTCTGACGCGCTGGCGCTGCAGGAAGCCGGTGCGTTCTCAGTCGTCCTGGAAATGGTGCCGGTGGCTGCAGCCCGCGCCGTCACAGAAGCGCTGCGCATTCCCACCGTGGGGATCGGCGCGGGCCCGGACTGCGACGCTCAGGTGCTCGTCTGGACTGACTTTGCGGGCATGGGCTCCGGCCGGACACCGCGGTTTACGAAGAAATACGCCGATGCCCGTTCTCTGTTGCGCGAAGCCGCGGTCGAATACGCATCCGAAGTGGCCGACGGCAGCTTCCCATCCGAAGAACACAGCTTTCTCGAGTGATTGCAGGACGGACATGACTGAGCTCAATTCCCCTGAACTGACATCCCACGACCCGAGCGTCTATCACTTCGGGTCGGACAACTACGCGGGAGCCCACCCGGAAGTCCTCGACGCGCTCAAGCGGGTCAGCGGCGGACACGTGCCCGCTTACGGCGACGACCCCTACACGCAGCGGCTGCGAGCGTGGGCGCGCGACACCTTCGGCCAGCAGGCCCTCATCTACCCCGTCTTCAACGGAACAGGGGCCAACCTGCTGTCGCTGTCATCCGTCGTTCCACGCTGGGGCAGTGTGATTGCCGCACCCACCGCGCACATCAACACCGACGAAACCGGCGCGCCGGAAATCACGGCGGGGCTCAAAATCCTGCCCGCACAGACCGAGGCCGGCAAGATCACACCGGAGGCCGTGCGGGCTGCAGCATCCAACCGGGCATTTATCCACGAATCTCAAAGCTGCGCAGTTTCGGTCAGCAACTCCACTGAACTGGGCACCGTATATTCACCAGAAGAATTCCAGGCGGTTGCCCACACCGCTCACGAACTTGACATGGCCGTTCACCTGGACGGATCGCGGCTGGCCAACGCTGCAGTCAGCTGTGATGCCGCCTTGGCCGACATGGTGGCCGGGGCTGACATCGTGTCCCTGGGCGCCACAAAGAACGGCGCCATGAGTGCAGAGGCCGTTCTGGTGCTCCAGCCCGACCGGGTTTCCGGCATTGACTATCTGCACAAAGTGCTGCTGCAGCTGTCCTCTAAAGCCCGCTACCAGTCGGCACAGCTGCTGGCCATGTTCGAAGGCGATCTCTGGAAGCGCAATGCACAGCACGCCAACCGGCAGGCGGTCCGGCTGGCGCAGAAGCTTTCGGATGCCGGATTCACGGTGCCCACGCAAGTGCAGGCCAACACCGTCATCGCCCAGATCGACCCTGAAGTCGCCCAGGCTGCCCACGCCGCAGGGCTTCTGTTCTACGCCTGGCCGGCTGTTCCCAGCGGCCATCGCTTTATGTGCGCGTGGGACACACCGGATCACGCCATCGACATGCTGGTTGAACGGTTGGCAGCACACCGGGCCTGAAAGTGATCCACGCCACCACATACGATGGGGCGGGACATATAAGCGGCAGCGCGGGCTGCGAAAGTGTTCGCCGCAGAGCTAAGGAGTGTTAGGGCCGGATGAAGAATTCACTGCAGGACATCACAGTTCTCGACCTTTCCCGGGTGTTGGCAGGACCGTGGTGCACACAGAACCTCGCTGACCTCGGTGCTGACGTCATCAAGGTTGAACGGCCCGGTCCCGGTGATGACACCCGCAGCTGGGGTCCTCCCTACCTTGAGGGCACAACCCCCGAAGACGGCTATTCGGCCTACTACATTGCGGCCAACCGCAACAAGAAGTCCATCACCGTCAACTTCCGCTCCGAAGAAGGCAAAGACGTCATCAAACGGCTGGCGAAAGATGCCGATGTGGTTGTTGAGAACTACAAGACCGGTTCGCTGGCTCGCCTGGGCTTGGACTACGACGACCTGCGCGAAATCAACCCAGAGCTCATCTGGGTGTCCATCACCGGCTACGGACCCACCGGCCCGAAAGCTGAAAACCCCGGCTATGACTACGTGTTTCAGGGCATGAGCGGCTTTATGAGCTACACCGGACGGGCGCAGGGCGAAGAAGGCGCCGGGCCCATTCGCGCCGGTGTCGCCATCATTGACCTCATGACCGGCATGTATGCCACAACCGCCATCCTTGCGGCCCTCCACGAACGTGAACGCACCGGCAAGGGCCAGCGCATCGATGTCACGCTGGCTGATGTTTCGGTTGCACTCAACGCCAACCAGGCATCCAACTACCTAGTCGGGGGTGTGCCACCAGCCCAGACCGGCACCTCGCACCCCAATGTCGCCCCGTATGACGTTTTCGAAGTTGCCGACGGCCACATGATCCTGGGTGTGGGCAACGACGAACAGTACCGACGACTGACTGAACTGCCCGACTTCGAACTGCTGCGCGGGGACGACCGTTTCCAGTTCAACCGCGATCGCATTCGGCTGATCGGCGATCTGCGGCCGATCGTCGCCCAGATTATGAAGCAGAAGACCATGGACTACTGGACGCACGTTCTCGACGAAGCCGGTGTGCCCTTTGGGCCGATCAACACCATGGACAAGGTCTTCGAAGATCCGCAGGTCAAGCACCGGGGAATCAAGATCGAAGCCGATGGGCACTACGGTTCGGTGCCGATGGTGCGCAGCCCGCTTGTCGAAGACAGCGCCGATGCCACAGCACCTCCGGCACTGGGCGAACACACCGACGAAGTCCTCGCACAGTTCGGATTCACTGCCGAACAGATCGCTAAGATGCACGACTCCGGCACAGTGTGAAGACAAATGTGCGCCGTTGGTCACTGGGCGGCGCACACCATCACGCTTGACTGGCCTCAGCTTGTGCGGGCTTTGTCGATTCCGTCCAGCAGGCGCTCCACGGTGCCTTCGATGTCGTCCCATTTGTCGAGGCCGAAAAGTCCCAGGCGGAAAGTGCTGAAGTCTTCGGGTTCGCCTACTTTGAGCGGAACTCCGGAAGCCACCTGCAGGTCACCGGCCTTGAACTTCGCACCGGACTGTTCCTGTGGGTCGTCGGTGTAGACGACAACTACCGACGGAGCTTCCCAGCCTTCGGCGGCAACGGACCGGTAGCCGCGCTCAGTCAGCCCTGCGCGGACGCGCTCACCGAGTTCGATCTGCTGGCGCATGATCTTGTCCAGTCCGCGTTCTTTGGCTTCGCGCATGATTTCGAGGTTGTGCAGCATGGCGTCGGTCGGCATAGTCGCGTGGTACATGTGCTTGCCGGCGCGGTAGGTTTCCGACACGGTGTGCCACTTCTTCAGGTCCATGGAGAAGCTGCTGGATTCGGTTTTTTCCAGGCGGGCGAGCGCGCGTTCGCTCAACATGACGTAGGCCATGCCGGGCCAGCCGCTCCAACCCTTCTGGGGTGCGGAGATGAGCGCGTCAACGCCGAGTTCCCGCATGTCGACCCACAGCGCTCCGGAGGCAATGCAGTCGAGAACAAAGAGTCCGCCCTGTTCGTGAACGGCATCGGCGAGCGCCTTGATGTATTCGTCGGTCAGCACGATGCCGGACGCGGTTTCCACGTGTGCTGCGGCAACGACTTTCGAGCCCTGCTGTTTAATCGCGTCGACCACTTGGTCGACTGCAGGCGGGGCGAAAGCGGGTGTGGCTGAATCGTCAGAGGCGACAGCGGACACGACTTCGTGGTCGGTCAGTTTGCCCATTTCGATGATCTGCGTCCAGCGGTAGCTGAAGAATCCGTCGCGCACGATCAGCGTGGGCTGGCCCTCCATGAACTGGCGGGCAACCGATTCCATGCCGAAGGAACCGCTGCCGGGGATGACGACAGCCGCGTCTGCGCTGTAGGTTTCACGCAGCAGGCCGTAGAACTCCTGCATTGCGTCGACGAACTTCTGGGACATGTGGTTGACGGCCCGGTCGGTGAACACCACCGAGAATTCCTGCAGGCCGCCCGGGTCAACGTCTTCGCGTGGCAAACTCATGTCTCCAGCGTACCGCCGCGCAACTCCCGAGGTGCCTGTCCCTACCCGCTTGGCACCTCGGGATCCGTGTGGTCATCCGGGCTGTGCGGTTCAGTTCGATTCGAACAGGCCCTGCCCTATGTACTGGTCTGCGCTGACACCGGGAGGAACAAGGTAGGTTCCCGTGCCGGTGGTCTTGAGGTATTCCACGAACAAGTCGTCGCGCGCCATGTTCTTGTGCACGCGTGCGAATCGTTCGGGGCTGTTGACGAATGCGATGAAGAACAGTCCCGCATCCAGTCGGCCCTGTTCGTCATTGCCGTCGACGAAGTTGTAGCCGCGGCGCAGCATGCGCACTCCCCCGTTGTTCTTCGGGTGGACGCGGAACACGTGGGAGCGTTCGTCGATGACGGGACGGCCGCGTTCGTCTTTTGCGGTGAAGTCCGGTTCGCTGAATTCTCCCCCGCCGGTCAGGGGTGCGCCTTCTGCTTTGTCCCTGCCGGTCACGCGTTCCTGTTCGCCCAGCTGCAGGGTGTCCCACACTTCGATTGTCATGTTGATGCGGCGGGCCACGAGGTAGGAACCGCCGTGGGTCCAGGTTGGTCCTGAGCTGATCCACACGTGTTCGTCCAGTGCTGCGCCGTCTTCGGCTTTGATGTTGGCGGTTCCGTCTTTTTGACCGAAGAGGTTCCGCGGCGTTTTCTGGTCTTGTGTGGTTGATGAGGTTCGGCCGAAGCCCAGCTGTGACCAGCGCAGACGTGCTGTTCCGACGGCTATGCGAGTGAGGTTGCGGATTGCGTGGACGGCCACCTGGGGGTCATCCGCGCAGGCTTGAACACACAGATCGCCGTGGGAGCGTTCAGCGTTTATGAAGTCGTTGACCATCACCGGCATGGTCGCGAATTCTTCGGGCATGTGCTTCTTCAGCCCGAACCGGTCTTTCCCTTTTTCGTCTGTGAACAGCGTGCGTCCGAAGCCGAAGGTCAGTGTCAGCCCTGATGCGCTGAGGTCGACGGCTTCACCTGAATCGTCCGGTGGGAAGAGTTCTCCCCCGCCGAAGGCGCCCTTGGCGGTGACGTCGCCGCCCATCGTCAGCCGGCGGGCGGCTTTCGTCCATTTCTGAAGGAGTTCGATGACATCATCGCGCTCAGCCTTTTCTGTGAGGTCAAAGGCTGCGAAGTGCATGCGGTCTTGGGCCGGGGTGACGATCCCGGCTTGGTGTTTGCCGTCGAAGTCGTAGATGAGATCGCCGGGTGTCTCTTCTTGGTGCTGTGCTCGGGTGCTGGCGTATACCGCACCTGCGGCAATTGCCGCCCCGGCCGCCCCGCCGCCGAAGACTCCCAGGAGTCCTCGGCGGCTCAGCGTGTTCGCACCGCCGCCGTCTGGTTGGGCGTCCTCGCCGGTCATTCGCTTTCCTCGATGCCGAGCACCGTTCCGGTGAGCTTGGACAGCGGTTCGCGCAGCTCGTCGATCTGAGCGGTGAGTTCGGCCTGCTGTTCGGCGTTTACGGTCGCGTAGCTGGGGAAGCCCTTTTCGAGGCTGCCGTATTCGCCCAGCAGGTCTTCGAGCTCTCCGTATTCTGTGTCGATTTCGTCTGCGAGCTTTTTGCCTTCTTCGCCTTTGGATTCGGCGATGGGGCGAACGAGGTCAAACGCAATGCGCGATCCTTCGATATTCGCAGCGAAGTCGTAAAGGTCGGTGTGGGACCACCAGTCTTCTTCGCCGGTCACTTTGGACACGGCAACCTCTTCGAGCAGACCGGAGGCTCCGTTGGAGACGGTGTCGACGTCGATCTGGTTGTCTTTGATGAAGTTTTTGTCGTTGACGGTTTCGTTGAGTTTCTTGACATCGGACTTCAGCGCGTCAGCGATTCGCTTCCGGTCCTCTGGGGTACTGGGCTTCCAGGCTTCAAATGCGTCAGAGCCGTCGGAGTTGCGGTCGCCCTTCTTCGGCTCCCACAGGTCTTTTTCCATGCGGTGGAAGCCGGTCCACTCCTTGATTTCGGGGTCGTCTTTCTTCAGCTGATCTTCTTCTGCCAGGTAGTCGACTTCGCGGTAGTCGATGCGCGGGTCCAGTGTTCCCAGGGCTTCTGCGATCGGCTCGATCCGTTCGTAGTGCACGCGGGTCGATGCGAAGAGGTCCCGCGCTTTTTCGTCTTCGCCAGCCGCGTAGGCGTCAGCGAACTTTTCGACCTTGGGTTCGAGTTCCCCGGTTTCCTTTTGGACGAACTTGACGTAGTCGGCAACGACTTTGTCGAACAGCTCTTTGTCGCTGCCGGAGACTTCGACTGCTTCGCCGGTGACCTTGAAGTCTGTTTGGCCGATGTTTGCGCCGCGCAGGCCGGGTTTGCATGCAGTGAAGTAGTCGCCCGGCTGCAGTGAGACGGTGAGGTCGGCTGTTGAGCCCGGCGCGATGTTCTCTTTTTCTGCCACAACGCGCAGGCCGTCGTCGCCGAGGATGTAGAACTCAGTGACCTTGGTGCCGGTGTTCTCGATGCTGAAGGTGCGTGTGCCGCTGTCGGCAGAATCTGCTGAGACGTCGCACTTGTCGTCGGCTGCGCTCACGCTGATGCTGTCGCCGTCTGCTGCTGGTTCGCACGCGCTCAGCAGGGCGGTTCCAGCGATGACCGCCAAGGCAAGGCCGGTTTTCTTCATGATTCTCCTTGTTCTGATGAGCTGACGAGGTGCCGCTCGTCTTGGGTGTTTGTCTTCGGGTTGGCCGTTTTCGCGTCTTCGATGCGCTTTTTCTTTGCCCTGCGGGTGCCCAGGGTTCGACGCACAAAAGGTGGGATGACCAGGACCATGTAGATGAACCAGGCTGTGACTTCCAGCCAGCTCATCTGCGGTACGAAGCCGACTGTGCCTTTGAGCAGTGCGGCGATGAAGCTGTCCGGGGCGAAGGAATCGGAGAAGTCGAAGGCCCATCCGAAGGGGAACGCCGCACCCCAGAAGGGGTAGTCCGCGAATCCGGTGAGGACTTCTCCCGTACGGGGGTGTGTCGGACTGATGGGGGCGCCGGAGAACGGTCCGGGCAGAACGGCGGCTTCCTGCAGGTCGTGGATGCCGTAAGCGAGGATTCCTCCGGCCACGATGAGCAGGAATGCTCCCGACCAGGTGAAGAACCTGCCGAGGTCGATCTTGAGGACTCCCTTGAACAGTCCCCAACCCATAAGAACGGCTAGGCCTATGCCGAGGAATGCGCCGGCGAGCGCGGTGACGGTGTCGGTCCAGCCCCACAGGATGAGGGTTGTTTCGATGCCTTCGCGTGCAACTGAGACGAATGCGAGGACGGTCAGCGCTGTCCCGCTGCCCGCCGTGACTGCGGCGTCAACCCCGGATTCGAGGCTTTTCTTCAGTTTGGGGCCGCTGGTGACCATCCATACGACCATGGCGGTGATCATGACGACTGCCAGCAGGGACATTGATCCGCCGATGATTTCCTGCGCTTTGAAGCTCAAGCGGGAGCGACCGAACGTGAATACTGCGCCGAGCACGGCCGACAGGATGACTGCTGAGACGACGCCGAACCAGATTCGGCGGCGCAGATCATCACGGCCCAACTTGCGAGCGTAGGCGATGAGGATGCTCACGATGAGCGCGGCCTCAAGGCCTTCGCGCAGGCCGATGAGCAGAGCGGCTAGAAACATGGTGTCCTTTTATCGGGCAGCGGTATTCGCTGTGTTCTCACAAAACCCTGCCTGTTTCACCACCGCGCATCAGCATTACGCAAGACTTTTCAGTGGTAATGAGGTAAGGCTCACCTAATATACCCCTATTTGCATGTCTTCTGCACCATTCCGCCGCGGGTCTACCATTGGTGCGGCTGGTTGAACGCCGACTGTGCCTGGGAGGTTGTATGTCTGTTGTCGTTGCCCGCACCGTGAAAGAGCTGCGCGCTGCTCTGCAGCGTCTGCTGCGCGAACGAGACGGCGACACTGTCGGCCTCGTTCCCACGATGGGTGCGCTGCATTCGGGCCACGAAGCGCTGTTCCGCGCCGCCCAGGGCAATTCCGTTGTTGCCGCATCGATCTTCGTCAACCCTCTGCAGTTCGACGATGCTGAGGACTACGACAACTATCCGCGCACCCTGGAAGCTGATATCGAGGTGCTCGATCGTGCCGGTATTGACCTTGTCTTCGCCCCCAGTGTCGAAGAAATGTATCCCGGTTACCCGGACGGTCCGCTGGTTTCCGTGACAGCAGGAAACATGGGGCGCGTTCTTGAAGGCGCGTCGCGTCCCGGGCACTTCGATGGTGTGACGACGGTCGTGGCGAAGCTGTTCAACATCTTCAGCTCCCCAGCACAGCTGCACGCGTACTTCGGACAGAAGGATGCCCAGCAGCTCATGATCGTCAAGCGCATGGTTGCCGACCTCGACATCGACGTTGAGATTGAGCCGGTCCCTACGGAACGCAGCCTCAAGGGCCTTGCCATGTCCAGTCGCAACCAGCGGATGACCCCGGAGGAAAGCGAAGCCGCGCTTATCCTGTCCCGCGTGCTCACAGAACTTGCCGAACGTGCCGAAGCCGGTGGTGAGCTCCACCTCGACCGGCTGCGCGAAGAAGTCAACAGCACAGAGGGAGTCACCCTTGACTACCTGACCCTGGTCAATCCGGCAACGCTCGAGGTGACCGAGCAGCTGCCCGCTCTAGCGCTCATTGCCGCTCACGTCGGGCCGGTCCGGCTGATTGACAACATGATGATTCCCGCGCCTGCAGACAGTCGGTCCTCTTCTGAAAGCCAAGCTTGACGGCATCGGCATAATGGTTGCTGGTTATGCTCCGGCCGCTGACCTTAGAACCTCACCACACTGGCCGGGACACCTAAGAAAGCAAAGACTATGAGCAGCTACCCAGGCAGCAACGACCCCTACAATCCGGACTTCAATCAGCAGAACGACGCCGGCCAGAACAACCCGCAAGACCGGTACGGTCAGCAGGACCCCTACAGCCAGCCAGGTGCGTATGAACAGCCGAACCAGCCATCGCAGCCTGGCGCATACGGCGGACAGACTCCCTACAGCCAACCTGGCGCATACAGCCAGCCCGGCGCCCAGCATCCAGGTGCCTACAGCCAGCCCGGCCAGCAGGACCCCTTTGCCCAGCCCGGCCCGTTCGGTGCGAATGCAGCCTACGGCCAGCCGGCACCTCAGCTGCTGACAGCTGATGACTACCGCGCGCAGGGAATGCCGCTTCCGCTCAGCCAACCGGTTTATGGCGTTTCCATGATGGAGGCGTACAAGCGCTTCTGGAAGAAGTCCTTCCGGTTTTCCGGATACGCTTCGAAATCCGAGTACTGGTGGCCGCAGCTGATCAACGGCGTCATCATGCTGGTTCCCATGCTCGCTGTGATCATCATCCAGATCGTCATCGCGGTTTCAGCAGCGACAGCCTCGAACCCCGACGCCGCCGCCATGGGGGCCGGAATCGCCGGCATCTTCGTGTTCCTCATTTGGGGCGCAGTCGTTCTGTTCAGCCTCGCCGTGATGATTCCGTCGCTGTCAGTCGGCTGGCGGCGCCTGCAGGATGCCGGATTCCCCGGCGCACTGACATTCATCAGCCTCGTTGTCAGCATCGTCGTCTTGGTCATGTGCGCGCTGGAAACCAAGCCGGAAGCACGCCGCCCAGAATGGGAAGACACGACCGGCGACTGACACACGCAAACTGAACACATCGCTGAATCGATGAGGACTGGGGGCGCCAGCGTGCTGAAGCACTGGCGCCCCCAGCGTGTTGTTGGCCGGTTCTCTCGTTGCGTGCTGCCCGCTCTTGGGTGCGGATCTGCTCTGATCCCGTGGCGAATGCTGCATGGTTTTTGACGGGGCCGTGTAAGCACAATGTGATTTTGAACATAAAAGGCTTTATTCTTGCTGGGCACAGTTCCACAGACCCTCGGACTCGTCGCACTTGCGTGCGAGGGCCGCTGACAAAGGAGACAGCATGAACGCGCCGGAACAACAGGCGGGAAGCTACACACAGGTTTCCCACGACTCCATCTTCAAGAAAGCCATGGGCCGACTCGATGCGCTGTTCGTGGGCTTCGGCGCCATGATCGGCTTCGGCTGGATTGTTCTGGCTGGCGGTTGGATTGAACAGGCAGGGACAATGGGCGCACTTCTGGCATTTGCCGGCGGTGGCGTCATCATGGCGTTTGTCGGTGTTGTGTACTCCGAACTTGTCGCTGCCATGCCGCTTGCAGGCGGTGAGCACAACTACCTCATGCGCGCTATGGGGCCGAAACTGTCGATGATCGGTTCATGGTGCATTGTCGGCGGCTACATCACAGTGGTCATGTTCGAGGCCGTCGCAGTTCCGAAGACCGCGCTGTACCTGCTGCCGGACATTGAAAAGATCTTCCTCTGGAACGTCGCAGGCTTCGATGTGTACCTGACCTGGGCGCTCATCGGCGTTGTCACTGCGATTGTTCTGACCTACATCAACATCCGCGGCGTGAAGGTCGCGTCGCTCGTGCAGACGTTCGTTGTTTCGTTCCTGCTGATTGTCGGTCTGCTGCTGGTCACCGGTGCGGGTGTCGGCGGCGAAATGAAGCACGTCGAACCGTGGTTCTCCGGAGGGTTCACCGGCTTCGCACTGGTGTTGACCACCGTGCCGTTCCTCTTTGTGGGCTTCGACGTGCTGCCGCAGGCTGCTGAAGAGATCAACGTCAAACCTCGTCAGATCGGCAAGCTCGTTGTTCTGGCCGTGCTCATGGCCGCCGCCTGGTACGTGGTGATTATCTTCACCACCTCGATTTCGATGCCCCACAGTGACATTGCCGTGCTCAACGCCGACGGGGGTCTGGTCACGGCCGATGCGCTGTCAGCCATGCTGGGTCATCCCACGTGGGGCAAGATTGTCATTGCCGGTGGTCTGGCGGGCATCATCACCAGCTGGAACGCGTTCCTCATGGGTGCGTCCCGTCTGATGTGGGCACTTGCACAGTCGGGCATGCTGCCGGCGTGGTTCGGCAAGATTCACCCCACCTACCGCACGCCGATCAACGCGCTGCTGTTCATTGGTGCGCTGTCGGTTGTTGCGCCGTTCCTCGGTTCGGCAATGCTCGGCTGGGTTGTCGATGCCGGTTCCCCAATGATCGTCATCACCTATTTCCTCGTGTCGATCGCATTCGTGCAGCTGCGCAAGAAGGAACCTGAAATGGAACGCCCCATGCGCGTCGGAGGCAAGGGCAACGGCGGCATTGTCATCGGTGTCATCTCGGCTTTGCTCTGCCTGTTCCTGTTCTTGCTGTACCTGCCGGTCACCCCGTGGTCGGCTCAGCTTGAATGGCCGTCATGGCTGATGTTCGGCCTGTGGCTGGCTGTCGGCGTCGTCCTCATGCTCCGCCTGCCCGGCGGTGTGCAGCCGGGACCGAATGCCGAAGCTGAGCTTCTGAAGAAACTCGGTCGCGAGTCCCACCGCTGACCAACGCACGAGGTGCCGCTCACCTTCTCAGGTGAGCGGCACCTCGTGCTTTGTCAGTCAGGCAACGGGGCCGAAGGTGGCATCGAGAGCCGCTGCGAGATCGCCGATGATGTCCTCAGCTGCTTCCAGGCCGACGGAGAACCGCAGGTGACCCCACTTTTGGAACTCGGGTGGGTAGGCGGCAACGCGAGGACCCTCGGTGCCGACGTGCACAATGAGCGATTCGTCATGTCCGAGCGATACCGCGGAGGTGACCACGCGCAGATTCGCCACAAAGCGGTTCTGGGTGTCGGAATCTCCTTCAACAGCAAAGGCCAGAACACCACCAAAGCCGCGGTTTCCGAACAGACGTATGGCGACCTCATACTGTGCGTGCGACTTCAGACCCGGATAGGCGACGTAGGCAACTCGAGGATCAGCGTCGAGGAACTCGGCCACCTTCTGGGCGGAGTCCAGGTGCTGGCGAAGCCGCAGCGGCAGGGTGATCGAGCCGCGGTTGATCAGCCACGCGTTGAATGGCGAAATGATGCCGCCCACATCGACCATCGCGTCCTGTTTGATTGGGCGGATGGCGTCGCGGCTGCCGACGACCGCACCGCCCATCGCGTCGCCGTGACCGTTGATGTACTTGGTCAGCGAGTGCACCACCAAGTCCGCACCGTCTTCCAGCGGGCGGTACAGGGGTGGCGGGGTGAACGTCGAATCAACCACCAACAGGGCATCGGCCTTGTGGGCAATGTCCGCAATCTTCGGGATGTCAGTGATCTTGGTTGTCGGGTTTGCGATGACCTCAACGTGCACCAAGCGTGTGTTCGGGCGAATGGCGCTTTCGACTTCTTTGGGGTCGCTCGCGTCAACGAACGTGGCCTCAATGCCGTACTTCTGCGGCAGCAGTTCTTTGAACAGGCGCCATGTGGCCTCATAGGTGACATCGGCAACGACAATGTGGTCACCTGACTTGAGATAGCTGAAGAACACCGCGTGCAAAGCGGCAACACCGGAGGCGAGCGCGACAGCGTCCTCGCCGCCTTCGAGTGCTGCCAGTTTCTGCTGCAGAGCCAGCTGGTTAGCACCCGAATTGCGGGTGTAAAGCGGAACATCGGTGCCGGACCAGCTGACGTTGGATGGGTCCTCGGGCAGAGCGTAGGAGTTCGCCAAGACAATCGGCGTGCGAATGGCACCCGAACCTTGATCAATCTCATTGCCGACGTGCACCGCCTGAGTCGTGAAGTCGAGACTTGAGGGGTCGGATTTGTCGGGACGTTTGGCTCGGGGCTGGAAAGACTGAGGTGTGTGCGTGCTCATGCGGTCACGATAAAGCTCGGTGGTGGTTCCCGGTGTTCTTCTGTACATGATTTCGTCACACAGAGCCCAGGGATCCCCCGTGCAGCGGCTTAAGCGGCCGCTTTGCCACTGTCTATGAAGCGCGTCACGTAACTTACGGGCCGAGTGGAAGTCTTGTTAGCATCCGGATGCGGCACCTTTTCTTTCTGCAGCCGCCGTCACCCCTCGTTATGGGGCCCTCCAAACTGAAGGCTTTTCAACGTGCCTGAAACGTCACCAAACGCTGTTATTCCGTCGACGGTGAAATGGGTCCTCACCGTTCTTGTGTCAACCGCATTCGTCATGATGTTGAACGAAACCACGGTCGCGGTTGCGCTTCCGTCCATCATGAAAGACCTGGGGATCGGTGCGGACCTTGCTCAGTGGTTCCTCACCGGATTCCTTCTGACCATGGCGATTGTGCTGCCCATGACCGGATGGATTCTGGGCAGGTTCACCACACGATCGGTGTTCTTCTTCGCCACCATCATCTTCCTGGTCGGCACGATCGGCGCGGCGCTCGCACCAAACTTTGTGATCATGCTGCTTGCCCGCGTTGCCCAAGCAATCGGCACCGCGATCATCATGCCGCTGCTCATGACCGTCACAATGCTCATGGGTTCCGGCCAACCGGCGCGGCACCATCATGGGTCTGATCGGTGTAGTCATGGCAGCTGCACCCGCCCTTGGCCCAACGGTTGCCGGTCTGATTCTCAGTGTGACCAGCTGGCACGGAATCTTCACCATCATGGTGCCGCTGGTGGCTATCGCGACGATTATCGGCGCCGTCAAACTGACCAACGCCAGCGAACGCACCTCCGAAGGCATTGACGTGCTGTCCATGATCTTGTCTGTATTCGCCTTCGGTGGCCTGGTCTACGGTTTGAGCTCGATCAGCGTGATCACGGCTGGTGGGCCGGAGGCACGCACCCCGGTAACCATCCTGGTCATCGGCATCATCGGTCTTGCGCTGTTTGTATGGCGCCAGATTGTGCGCGGCAAACACGGCAACGCACTTCTTGACCTGCGCCCGCTGACCAACCTCAACTTCACCCTGTGCCTTCTTGCCATGATGGGCTTCTTCGCAGCCCTGCTGGGACTCATGAACACTCTGCCTCTGTTCATCCAGGGCGGGCTGATGGCCACCGCACTTGTTACCGGACTTATCACCTTGCCCGGCGGCATCCTGGAATCCGCGCTCTCTCCCATTGCGGGGCGCCTGTTTGACCGTTTCGGCCCCAAACCGCTGCTGATTCCCGGCATGCTGATTGCAGTGATCAGCATGTTCGTATTGGCTGCCGTCAGCGAGAACACCAGCCCGTGGCTTATTGCTGTGATCTTCACGGCTTTCGCAGTTGGCTTGGCCATGATCTTCACACCCGTCATGACCACGGCACTGGGTTCGCTGCCAAAGCAGCTGTACGGTCACGGTTCAGCCATCTTCAACACGATGCAGCAGCTGGCCGGTGCTGCTGGAACCGCGCTCATGATCTCGATTTACGGTTCCGCTCAGGCCCGTGCACTCAGTTCTGGCCTTTCCGAACAGGGCGCACACGCCGATGGTGCGGGTGCCGCTTTCATCACGTGTGGTTTCGTAGCACTCGGAGCGCTCATCGCAGCAGTTTTCATACGCCGCGTCCCCACGCAGGAACGCGAACGCGAACTTGTGGAGCTCGAAGAGCAAACTGTCAGCTGACACCATCGGCCGAACAGGCGCCGCTGCCGCCCCGACCCCGCCGGAAGACGGCGAGGAAGGGTGTGGTGTGCGGCGCCTCGTTCTTTGTGCTGGGGAACTGAGCCCGGCGGTGGGTGCTGTGGTCAGCACTGGGGCCGGCATCGCGTGTGATTTAGATGTCGTGACATCTATGTCATAGGATTTAATTATGGAGTTACCCACGCTTGTCTACGTCCCCTGCTTTTCCGGCGCGCCCTGGAACACCGAGAGGCTTACCGCCCTTGCTGGCTATCCCAGCCTCTCCCCCGCTTTGCCCGAAGGGGTTAACGACATTGAACGGTACGCGGATGTCCTTGCTGCTGAAGTCTCTGGCCTTAATCGCTACGTATTGGTTGGGGATTCTTTCGGAGCGAATATCGCTCTGGCACTTGCTGTTCGCCAGCCGGAAGGGCTTACTGGTCTTGTGATGTCGGGAGGTTTTGCGGCTAACCCGTTGTCCTCAGCCCTGTCGAAGAACGTGATGCTTGCTATGGCCAAGTTGCGCGGTGCGGCGTACAGACAGCTTGTGCTGCGGGTCCACGCGCATCGTCTGTCCTCACCACACGATTTCGAGGGTCAGGTGCCGTGGTCAAAGGATGACAGTCGTAGCCTCTTCTTGGAGAACACACCGGCACAGTCTTTCGGAGCGCGCGTGAGAGCGGTCGTAGCCGCTGACTACACCGAGCAGCTGAGCCAAGTGAATGTTCCGACACTTATACTGACACCATCACATGACACCCTGATTGGTGATGACGCCGCCCGGGTACTGCGGGAGGGAATACCGCACGCGCGAGAGCAGGTTCTTGAAAGGACTGGGCACATGTTTCGGTTCAGCCACCCAGAAAGCTATGCCCAAGCGGTCGCAGACTTTCTTGCCGGCGAGTCGCTGTAGGTTAGCAGCTGTTGGGGTTGCAGGCTTAGTCGTTGTTGTGGGCTATAGGAGGAATTCGGTGATCTCATGGAGGCTGCGGAAGAGCTTCGCTACTTGATTCTTGCTGCCCAGCGCGAGGGAAACCGGGTGTTAGCGCAAGGCCTGCGGCCATTGGGCCTGACGCCGTCACAGTCCGAAGTGTTGCGAATCGTCCAAGTGCACCAGCCACTGACCTTGCGTGAAGTGGGTGAGCTGCTTGTGTGCGACAGCGGGCAGAGCCCCAGCAGACTTGTGGACAAGCTTGTGGAAAAAGGCTTTATTGACCGCGCCGTGGCAGAGAACGATCGGCGCAACGTGGTGCTTTCGCTGACAGAAGCTGGCGCTGGTGTCTGCGAACAGGTTATTGCCATTGAGAATGAGCTGTATACGCTGATCGACGAGGCGATTGGGGACAGCGACCCTCGGTCGACGACTGAGTTGTTAAGGAACATAGTCGCAGGGACAGTTGCTGAAAAAGCACTATCAATCCGAACCGGATACTCCCCTTCCGATGACAAGAATTAACCAACATTGTTGCAGATCCTAACGACGGAAATGTTGCCGCTTGCCTGATCTATTCAGTCACACACCAGGTCCGACGTTGACAACCGGGCGTAGCGACTATCAAAACCGATCTGTTGATTTCAGCAACAACTAGTTGCGCCGATATGAAGAAAGTCTTGAACAGTCTGAAGTTGAGGGCGAGAACGGCGAATCCGGTACTGGGCTCTTTCCAAAGTATAGCTTCTTGTGGCCAAAGCGCGACAAGCGGTCAGCCCCACAACTGCACTGGATTGCGGCAAGTTGTTCGCTAGCCGCACCTTCCAGTTCGATAAGAGCTGCTGACACCGAAGCAAAAGTTCTTTTAGAACAAAAACACAGGACTAGATCACACAAAATTACAAACGCTAAGAGACTGAGCAACGGATTGAACCATGGATACCAGATAAGGTCTTCACAATCCTGAATTATAAGAAAACTTCCAGCCGGAAGCATTAGGTTAAAGCCCACACAAAACGCAGTCACTACAACACGGAACCAATTGACAAGTCCTTTTGAGCTGATTTTAGAACGCACAAAAGAACCATCTACGACAAAAGAACAGAATATTATGCAGGGAAACACCAATCCTATTACACAATAAAATAGGGTTATCGTTACCTGCTCAGATGGCGTGCCGTATCGGCTGTCGACACCGTCAGTAAGTTTAATTCCAATAGCCACAAGAGTCACAAACCAAACTATCTTAATCGCTACCGAATCTTTAAGCTTCCTAAGACGTCCGGGACTCGGAGCAACGAAATGTTTAGAACCAAACTCAATTCGGCGGATTAAGTATTTAAGTGGTTGTACGGAGCTGTCTCCCAAACTGGCATGGTTTAATAGACTACGATACTTCCATATATCGTTTTGAACTACGAGGAAGACCAGAACGTGCAGCAAAACCAAAGGAAGCGTCAACCAGAATGGCATCACGTCTACCGGGCGTCCATCCCCACAAGTGTGCTTCCGGAACATTTCGGAAATTATCCCTAACAGCAAAACCGCTGAAGATAAGATTATAACAAAAACAAAAATAACAACTTCGCTCCCCTTTAGCTGCGTGGCACGTGAAGTGAAGCTATTTAAGTTATCCTTGATGTTTTTTAGTTCATCATTCGCAGACTGCCACCCTTTTATGGCACCGTTCCCGCCTCTCACATCACTTCTAAATTGTTCTCTATTGCCGGAGGACCACAGGCTATATTGTTCGATGAACCTCCTGCATCTATTTAGAAACCCAACTTTTAGTTTTGTTAAATTTGAGGATTCTTCTTCCACACGTTTCGTAAGGATTCGAATTACAAACTGCCAAATCGCAATGGCCGTGACCACAGAGCTGCTGACTGTTACGACACTTCCAAAATCCTTATTGTTGATCGAATCCAGAAGATCAACAAGCGCTGGTATCCTGGAACTCCCTTTTTGCAGGGCTTTAATGATACCTATTGTCCAGAGCATTATTGCGGCGACGACAATGGAACACAACATGAACCCGGCCACACTGAGGAAGACAGAAAGTCTTTTGCTGTCGCTATAAGTGCGTTCATCAGTAGATTTTGGTGAAGATTCATCTTGGATGTTCGTGGGCACCTGGCCGTACTTCCAGGCCACGTACCAATTATACCCGTTCCCGATTTTATTAAGCGAAATTTTGTCGCATTTTGACTTTTTATTTTGTGTTCTTGTGGTGTTTGGCAAATGTTTGTATTTCATCGCGTTTGCTCTTCAAATATTGTTTTATACCAGACGTTATCGAAGTTTACTGCGTTGGCATCGCTTGTGTTCTCTAACAATTGCGGTTTCTCTCAACGATCCTATGGTCCCATTGTAGATTCTTTCGACTATCTACGCTGCTTAGTATGGTGGATTTAGTTTCTGCGCTTTATCTTAGATTACATACTGAAGGCCTTTTCCACTAGTTTACGTTTTACGAGCTGGTGTTAGCTGGCCTGGTGCCTACAGGTTTGGGGTCTAGTAGTATCGACGCAGAATTTTCCTCTACGTTAGCGATTCTTGTCGTTTTTGGTCTTACGAATGCAGGTCAGGGCGCCACACTCTTCACAGCGAGCTTCGTTCCACCCTCCCACAGGCCGTATCCTCTGCTGAAAGTGCTTGGTCCGACTTTGCAAAACTTCTTGTTTGGTTAGCAACTCTGTAAGTAGTAATGCGTTGATTTTAAGTTTTTAAGGAAACTCGCACGCTGATTAGTATTTCGGTGCCTGTTGAGAACAGACTGATTTGTCCTTTTTGTTTCTTCATGTAATCGCGCACTGGAGCACCCGTCGACTTTGTACACATTCTCTCATTCAAGTGGAACTTCTTTGTTCTCTCTGCGCATAGTTCGAACCTCACCCCCGCTAGATGTCAATTTACTTCGGCGCCTAGTTGTTCGTCATTTTAAATCTATACGTGCTACGAGATTTGCTACTGCCGCCTCCACATTCGAATTCATTAGTTCAAGTTGGCTCTAAAAGCTAACCCATCTTCTGATGGTTCTTGAATTCACGCTGGGCCGCTCAGTTTCTCGGGTGAGCGGTACCTTGTGCTTCGTTGTTGAGCCTGGAACACGTCGATGGGTGCGGCGTCGTGCAGTGACTGAGTTTCGAATAGGTAAGCGGTGTCGAACAGGTTGGCCTGACACAGGTCCACTACTTTCTTACAGACCTCCACACGCTCGATCGCGCTCGACTGTCGGCAGGCGCGTATGACCGGGGCATGCCCCGGAGCGCTGAACTAGATTGATCCCATGAACGACATTTCCGAAACGGCCAAGAACGCAGCTGCAGAAGCAGAGAACGCAGCCGACAAAGCTGGCAACGCCGATAGCCAAACCGTCCAAAAGGCAGGTAAAGCTGTTCAGCAGAGCAGGATTTACCGAGCATTCGTGACCGTCGGCCTCCTGGCCTACGGCTTCGTGCACTTGATGATCGCCTTCATCTCCGTGCAGATCGCCTGGGGCGGCGATGCGGGCGGCCAAGAAGCTTCGAACTCCGGAGCACTGCAACAGGTCGCGCAGCAGCCGATGGGCTCTGCTGTACTGATTGTCTGTGCAGTCGGATTGGCTGCCCTCGTCATCTGGCAGCTGATCGAAGCGGCCATCGGAAACCAGCAGTATACGGACAAAAGGCGCCTCTGGAAACGCTGCGCCTCTGCCTGCCGCGCTGTCGTCTACGCCGTCCTGTGCTTCACGACCGTTCGCGCTGTCACTGGCAGCGGCGGAAACAGCGAGAACAGACAAGAAGGCGTAACAGGAAAAATCCTCACTGTGCCCGGCGGTGTCGCCATCGTACTGCTTATCGCGCTTATCATCGCCGCTGTCGGCGTCGGGCAGATCGTCACCGGTGTACTTAAATCGTTTGAGGATGACCTCGACGGCGGAGTTCACACATGGGTCAAGCGCTTGGGCCAGATCGGATACATCACCAAGGGCCTAGCCATCATCCTGGTCGGCAGCCTGTTCGGGTGGGCTGCTGTCTCCCACGACCCTGACAAGGCCGGCGGCACCAACTCGGCACTGCGCACGCTCGTCGACCAGCCCTTCGGCCCCTATCTGCTCACACTCGCAGCGCTGGGCCTCGCCGCCTTCGGAGCCTTCTGCGCCGTGTGGGCCTTCAATGCTCGTCACGAAAGGCCTAAGAACAACTGACCAAACCCCATTAAGCACGAGGTGCCGCTCACCTTTTCAGGTGAGCGGCACCTCGTGCGTTGTGTTGTGGGCCTGAACCCGGACAGCAATTGCGGCTAGTACTGTGACCGCAACCAATCACCCTTTCTTCAGTTCAGCGAAAGCCCGCTGCAGCAGTCGGACTGCCGCGTCGACGTCGATGCCCTGTGCGCTGAGTGCCCTGGCGTGAGCGCGGGAGGCCTCCAGTGCGGGATCGGTGTCATCCGGGGTGTCTTCCGTGACGATCGTTCCGTTACGCCCGGCCGTGCGCACATAGCTACGGCGTTCCAATTCCCGGTACGTGCGCGCCACGGTGTTGGGGGCGAGTCCAAGGTCACCGGCCAGGCGGCGCACCGCCGGCAGACGAGCCCCCGGCGGCAGCTGACCCGATTCGATTTGGGCCATGAGCTGATCGCGCAGCTGTTCATACGGCGGAACATCACTCTTGGGGTCGATGCGCAGCATTACTTGCCCTCCCCCTGTTCGCCGGTGGCTGGGTTCTGGTTGCCGGGTGCGGCAGCTTCCGAGGTGCGGCTGATCTCAGCCGGCGCGTTCGGCCACAGCTTGCGCCACGGGGTGCGGTTCAAACGTCCCGGCAGAAGGGGCAGGGTGACCATCGCCGCAGCAACAAGGCCGATGATGAAGGCCGCGAAGGCGAGCGTGATTGTCAGGTCTTCTGCTCCTTCCCGCACAGCTGGGCGCGATACGACGTCAACAACGCTGATCAGCGAAAAGATTGCCGCGACGACTGCCATGGCCACCGCGTTGTCACCCAGTGCACGCAGGGCTGTTGTGCGTTCTGCGTCATCCCATGCCAGTTCGAGGTCGTTCCCTGCGTGCTGCGGGCTTGCCACAAGTTTGTGAGCGGCGTAGAACATGACGGCCCACATGGCCAGAAGCACAATATTTACCCCGGTAAGAGCAGCAAATCGACCGTCGAACTCAGCCGGCATGTGCGGAACTTTGGCGGCGAGCACCCACATTCCGACGGTGCTGATAACCAGTGATGCGGGGACCAGGAAGAAGCAGATCACTTCGCTCTTGCTGACGTAGTCCGGCACGGTTGTGTGTATTGCTCGGGCCACCCGTGGGCGGTCTTCGGCAAGGGGCGTCGTGCGCAGCACCGGCAGCAGACTGCCGAAGGCGCTTCCCACCGCGAGCCCACCCAAAACAAGCGGTGCGTAAACGGCTTCTCCGTTATCCCAACCGGCAATCAGCCGAAGGAGAGCCACTGCGAGGAAGCCGATCAGCAGGCCCCCAATTGCCCACGTGAGCGATGACCGTTCACGGCCGACCAGCCGATCGGTGATCGCCGGACGAAGATCACCGGGAAGTGGGAGTCCCTGTTTGGCTGCGTGCTTATCGATTTCTTTGGTGTTCACTTTGCCGAACCCGCCCGTGAAGGGAGCTTGGGCCAGCACTACGCCGATGATGATCACAATCCAGAATGTCTGCATCGCCTCTCCTTTCGTATCAATACATAAAACAATGTACTGATACAAAGCTGGGGTGCGCAACCCCCTTCAGGAAAAACACAGAAAAAAGGACGAGGTGCCGCTCACCTTCTCAGGTGAGCGGCACCTCGTTCTTTGTATGGGGGTGGGGCCCCAGCGGGGCACGCCGCGGCGAAGCAGCGCTACAGCACCAAAGCGCTCATCACCTCGACACCCACCACGCTTGTCAGCTGGGAGCGGTCACAGTCCGCGCGCTGCTCCGAGTTCGCGGAAGATCGCCTTGTTCAGGCGGAAGCCAAGTTCGGCTTCGGCGATGAGAGCTTCCTGCTGTGCTTCGCTCAGCGACACAGCGTCAAGCTTGGCCCTGTAGTCGTCCTTGAACAGCTTCGGCTTGTCGATTCCGGGGAAGCGCCACATGTTGAGTGCTTCGTCTTCGATCGAGTAGTGCCGCTTGACCAGTTTGCCGATTGCCAAGCCGCCGGACAGGTCACCCAGGTAGCGCAGGTAGTGGTGGGCCAGCAGCTGTTCGGGCTCAAGCCCAGACTGGAAGCGCTCTGCCAGCAGGCGCGTTGCTGTGACCGGCACCGGCGGCTTCCTGTCAGTGCCGAGCAGCTGGTCGAGGTCGTCATTGATTGCCTGCGTGCGTGCCAGTCCGGGGTGGTCGAACATTGCGAGCACCGAACCCGATGATGCGGCCTGCACAGCCGATTCCAGTGCCGGATACAGCACTGCGTACTGTTCCAGCAGCGCAATGTAGGCTTCGCGGTCGAGTTTTCCTCCCATGAGGTCGACGATGAACCGTTCGGATTCGGCCGCGCTGTGTTCGCGCTGGGTTTCTTCGCGCAGTCGCTGTGAGAATGACGCGGTTTCCGCGGGTGGGACTGTGATGGTCATGTTTCCTCCACGAGGTGTTGGCCCGGTTTCGGGGTTTCTTTCTTTTTGTCTGTAAGTGGTTTAGGTCCAGGTGCTCGGGTCGAGCCCGATACTTCTGCGCAGCAGCCAGCCGATTCCGACCGTTGCGGCAATGCCTGCGGCTGCGGTTGCTCCGCCAAGCCCCCAGCTCTTCGCACTGATTGAGCCCATACCCTCGGATCGGCGAGCTTCGGCTGCGGTGGCAGCGAAAGCGGTCTTGTCTTCCACGTCTGCCGGCTGAGCATTGGGGCTCTGCGGCAGAGCGCCCGGCCCACCGCCGGACCCGGCAGCACCGGGGCCGCCAACAGTGCTTCCACCGGGCACGGTTGAACCGGTTCCGGCTGCACCGCCTGCACCGGCTGCGCTTTGACCAGGTTTGGCCGGTTCTGACGCTGGGGGCTCGAAGCTGTTGTCAAAGGCAACCGTCAGCGGCAGCGCGGGTTTGCGTGCGTCTGCAATTCCGCCCGAGGAGTACCAGTAGGAGCTCTGCCCGGTTTTGACGTTGAAGTCGACAAAGCTCTTGGGGAATGAACCCCATTCGCTTCCGGTGCGGTCCTGCGGCGTCAGACCGCCGCCGGCTTCGTATTCAACTCCCTGGTAGTCGGGGGTGACGGTGAATCCGCCGTCCTTGACTGCCTTGTCCACATCGAGCCCGGAGAATGTGGCCAGTGTGATGGTTTCGGACTTCAGCTTCTCCCATTTCGACAGGTCTTCCATGTCTGCGCCGTAGCCGGATGCGGTACCCGTCAGCTCGCCCTTGCCGTCCTTTGTGACGGTCAGCTTCGGATCGGCGACCGACCAGTAGGTCATGCCGGAGTAGAACACGATCGTGAATCCGCCCTCCCAGCTGGCAGTGATTCCGCCGTCCTCGAAGTCAATGCTTCCGGCGCCCATGTTCAACCGCGATTCGTGGTGCGAGTTCTTGTCCGCTGCCACGACTCGCCCGCCGTAGCGGTCATCGCACTTGTTCTGCCATGTTGCGGTGTGGAACTTGCCGGATGCGTCGGGCTTTTCGATTTTCACGTTGCCGTCGCTGGGCTTGTACAGCTTTCCGGGTGCGTCCCACACAACCGCTCCGCCGTTGTCCGGGGACACGCCCGCGGACAGGAAGTTGCAGGTGCCGGGTGCGAACCCACCGGCGCTGCTTTCCTTGTTGATCGCCCAGAACAGGGTCGCGTCTGATCCCTTCGGGGTTTTCGATGGCTTCTTTTCTTCTGACGAGGTGCCGCCCGGCTTCTCCTTGCTGTCTCCCCCGGTGTCGGGTTTCGGCTTGGGCTGCTGCGAATCAGTCGGAGGCTGTTCGGGCACGATCGGGGTGCCCGTGAACGACACGCTCAGCGGACTGGGCTTCTTGCGCACATCAGCGGCTCCGCCGGAGGTGTACCAGTACTGGGTCTGGC